>DVJD01000115.1 GCA_018710785.1 Candidatus Fimimorpha excrementavium | reverse complement strand
ATTTTTCAGCACAAGATCGTGTCTTTTTTTTGGCTGATCGGATTGGATATGGCATTTCTCGCGTTATTTCAGATTTTGGGGCTATATAACAGCATATTGGCGCAGCAGGAAGACCTGCAGAGCACCGTGTACCGATATGAGGCGGAGCTGAGTGTCGATTTGGAAGACAGAGATTTGCTGGAGCGATTGGATGAAATCCTGGATATCCAGGACATTAATGTAAAGATAGCGGGGCCGGATTTGGTCACATCCAATGGAGGTACCGCAACGTATGTACAGACCATATTGTTTCAGAATGAGCCGGAGAAAATGCCGATGCTGTCGGGAAGTTTGCCCACGGCAGATTCCCAGGGGGGACGGCAGATCGCAGTGGGAAGATATCGGGAAGAACA
The DNA here is from genome assembly GCA_018710785.1 of Candidatus Fimimorpha excrementavium. Taxonomy (GTDB): domain Bacteria; phylum Bacillota; class Clostridia; order Lachnospirales; family Lachnospiraceae; genus Fimimorpha; species Fimimorpha excrementavium. The sequence goes on along the minus strand of DVJD01000115.1, from coordinate 15,731 downwards.
GGTGGAAACGAGAGGGGACAGCGCGTACTTTCTGGCGGATAATGAAGAATATCAGGTGACGGGAGTGATTGGGACCAAACAGAGCGATGCGCTGGACGGATATTTGATTACCAATTATCATTCTCTGAATGGGAGACAGAGACGGGCGCTTGGCAAACCCACGCTGCTCCTTCGGTTCCAAAGTGATATACGGGATGTAGAACCCTATGTGCAGCAGGCGGCAGAACAGATCTGGAAAGCCGATCCATCGGCCAATCTGGATTCCCACAGGACGAGTCAGGCTGTAAACGGAAGCGTGTATATCAGAGAAAGCCTAAAACGATATCCCTTTTACATGTATGTATTCTGCATCTGTATTTTTATCATGATCTCCAGACAATGGGTGATGCAGAAAGAGAGAGAACTGGCCATTCGAAAAGCGTTCGGACAAGGAAACGGGCAGCTGCTGCGGCTTTTATGGAAAGAGCTATCTATTTTAACCGGACTGGCGTTTGCTGTTTATGCCGGAATCAGCGGGATTCTCTCCGTATGGATGAGAGTCCGTGGACTTTCCATTCGTCTGCACTGGAGCAATCTTGCGATTGCGGCAGCATTTTTAATTGCAACGTTCTTGATCTCTTCCCTGGTTCCGGTATGGCGTTTGAGAAGAATACAGCCAGCGCAGCTCTTGAATGAAAAGTGAGGGGGTGAGGAATGTGATAAAAAATATGATTTGTCTGGCCGGACGCTCGCTGGCAGAACGGATCGTTTCGATATTGATGACATGTGTGGTAACCATACTTGCGTTTTATCTTTTCGATGAGGCCTGGACGGACTATCGGGTACAAATGAAAACCGTGACACAGAATGCGGACGCCATGGGCGAAGACCCGTATCGTGTCCTGCAGGTACGGGGAACGACAAGCGATATGATGGAATTCGATATGTACAAAACGATAGATCAGTGGATGGAAGAATTGAGAGAAGAGGGGCGCGTGAAAACGGCGGGAGCATATTTTTCGTACAACTATGAGTTTAAAGAGCTAAAAAATATACCTGGGTTAAAAGAAGAACTGGACCAGTTTTGGCTGGAAAATTACGGGTATGATCCGGCTGAAATGAATACGGGAGAAGATGGGTGGTTTGCCGGGCTTGTGATAGAAGACGGGTTTCAGGATCTGGTCAATCTAAGACTTTCGGAGAGTTTGGATCGCATGGAAGAAAGGGAAGATCTCTATCCCATCTATTTTGGAAGCGCGTGGAAAGCGTATGTGGACCTGGGACAGATCCTGACTTCTGATCAGTTTTACCATGACAGGAACGTCCAATTTCAGGTGGCAGGATTTTTGCAGGAAGGAATCTATGCTGCGGATCCAAACAGTTCGATCAACAGTGAACCATTCCGCATGGATTACCGTGTGGTTGGGCTGATCCCGGAAGGCAGCGAGACCATGAATGAGGGATTGAATAATTATATTGTTTTATGGGACAAAGAAGATTCGCAGGAAATCACAGACTGGGTACGCGGAAAAATGAGAGAAACGGGGATCTTGGGCAGTGTGGAGAATTGGGGAGAGCAGAGAGAAAACATGCGGAACCAAGACGGAGACTATTTTAAAACAAGATTCCAGTTTGCGGTATTTGCCGTGAGCATCGCATTTATATTCGCGTCAGTCGTGTTCGTGTCCAACCTTTTTTCCAGGAAGAGGGAAATTGGCGTGTTCTATGCCTGCGGATTTGGGGAGAGGGCGGTATTCGGAATGGTTTTGACCGAACATGTGATTACTGTTTTGGGAGCATTTGTGATGGCATACGGCATTCGGGTGATACAAATCCGGATGAGGTTCAATGAAATGATGAGCTATGTATTCATAGAACGCAGGCAGGTAACAGAAGCGGTTCATATGGAGGTTTTGCCGGGGATGCTGCTGCTGGCGCTGCTTTTCCTTGTGCTGGCGTCCCTGATCCCATACGGACTTCTGCGGCGCATGGATCCTGTGACTTTGCTGGAGGAGGGAACGAGATGATTCAGTTGAACAATGTGGTAAAGATTTACAATAAAGGCACTTCTTCTGCGGTAGCGGCGTTAAATGGAGTAACGCTCACGATAGGGGATGGAGAATTTGTCTCCATCATGGGACCGTCGGGATCCGGGAAGTCCACCCTGCTGCATATCCTGGGGTGTATGGATACCATGACGGAAGGGGAGTATGAGCTGGACGGGATCCGCGTCCAGGATTTGAAGCCGGAACGGCTTCACAAAATCCGTGGTTCCAAAATCAGTTTTGTCTTTCAGCAGTTTGCCCTGATGAACACCTACACGGTATTTGAAAATGTGGAACTGCCGCTGCTGTCCCAGAAGGTGGGGAAGAAGGAGAGGAAGAGGATCGTGAACGAAAAGCTGAACCAGCTTGGAATCGCCGATCTGTCCCGGAAACTGCCGGGGAAGATATCCGGAGGACAGCAGCAGAGGACTGCCATAGCCAGAGCGCTGGCATCCGGATCTTCCATCATACTGGCGGATGAACCGACCGGAGCGCTGGATCAGCACACGAGCCAGGAAGTCATGGAGGTGCTGAAAGAGATCAATGAAGAGGGGAAGACGATCATCATAGTCACCCATGATCCCAACATTGCGTCCAGGACGAAACGCTGCATCCAGATCGTGGATGGCAGGATTGTGGAAGACAGTCCGGTGCTGTCATAAGCCAGAGACGGTACGGAGAAGGGGCCGCCGCAAAATTTGCATATTTTGCGGCAGCCCCTATTGCAGTTAGTCCAATATTCTTTTTACCAGATAGATCACCAGCAAAATAATGAGAATCGGAACCGCGAAGCGGACGATGAGTCCCAGGATTCCCATGACGATGCTGACAATCAGACAGATCAGGATGATGGGAATGGCGACCAGCAGCAATTTGACATACCATTTGGTTCCGTCCACGTGATGGATGTGAAAACTGCTCTCCTGGGAGGAAGAAGAGGAATCTTCCCCGTATCCCCGGGATGACTGCCGGTAGGAATAGGTGGTGCGGCTCTCCGTCTGATAGGAACCGTCGCCGCCGTTGGTATCGATGATGGTGCGGGCGATCAAACGGGGATCGCCGAGCATCTCCAATACTTCGCGCTCATCCCTTCCGGCAGCCACCTGTTCCCGGATATAGCCCTCATAATAATTAATATTTTTCTGAATCACAGCTTCGGATACTTCACCCCTGAGGGATGACTCCAGCTGCAAGATAAATTCTCTGGTTGACATAAAACGAACCCTCACATTTCTGCAAAGATGCGCGCGGCGGATCTTTGCCAAAATTCAAATCGCGGATAGTCCGGTGAAACGAACGGATATCTGCGTTCCATCGGATCTCTTTCAGATTTAGTTTATCATACTTTAAAAAACTCGTCCATGAAATTTTCAGAATGATTATCTGAAAAAAATATGAACTGGTCATTTTTTTTACAATATCTGACAGTGGATCGGATGGTATAAAAGGAATGGTTTTTGCCATACTAAATCCTGTAATCCGAAACATTCCCTTTCAGACGACTGGAGGATACATGAAAAACAGTTGTGTACATCCCAATTGGAGGAAGAGAGGTTGCGGAAAACTATCTTACAGGAGGTCATGAAACATGGCAAAAAACATGAATGAATCAAACAGCAAGAACGTATCCACCAATGGTTATGAACATGCATCTGACATGAGAAATTCTTATTCCGATTCCGCAGATAACTGCTATAAGAATAAGACTTCCAACAGCTCCAAGAACCGTGCATCCAATGCGTCCAGAAATAAGGCCACCGATTCCGCGAGAAATAAGGCAGACGGAAGACAGGGCAGCGCCAAATAACTGGAGTGGATATTGAGTAACCTCTGATAAGGTCTTTTGCGGGAGACTCCCTTGGAATGCTCCTGCGGCGGACCGGACAGGAAAAATACCGGGATTATTTTTTTGCGGCAGGACAATGGTGCAGGATGCATCCGGAACGGAATCCGAATTGTCCGATCAAACAAAAAAATAGTTCCGGTATTTTTGGGTTCTATTTCCATGGATTTGGTGACGTTTTGTCCCAATCGGTCATATCCTATAGTACAGGATGGAAAAATCCTGTAATGAATCCCATGGGTTGCGGCAAAACAGATGAGACCAGGCAGCAAACCATGGGAGAAAGGCGGGGAATTCCATGGGAATGGCGTTGATTTCCGCTGCCGAAGCGGATGCGTATATCGCAAAGGGAACGTATACCCTGATTGATCTGAGAGCCCCTGCCGCCTACCGGGAGGGCCATCTGAAGGGAGCGTATAATGTCCCTTACGAAGACTTTTTACGGATGGAGGAGAGGCTGGACCGGAATCAAAAATATCTGTTTTACTGTGACTGGGGAGGCTCCAGTCTGGATGTGTGCAGAAGACTGGGCCGCCGCGGTTATCATGTGGTTTCCATGATGGGCGGGATGGCTGCCTACCGGGGACGCTACCTGGTGAGGAGATGAAAAAATATCCCCGTGGGGGGCTTCTGCTTTCCGGGGGAATCTGATACAATAAAGTGCAGTGTAAAAAGGAGACACTGAAGTGCTCTCAAAAGGACAGAAGTCCGTTTTACAATTTTAGTATTTAAGGAAACAATCATGGGTTTGAAGCCTGTTGTATATGCCAAAGGAGGCGTGTGCAGCAGGCTTTTTATGCGCAGTCGGCCCGGCGGGCGGCTGCCGTGCTTACATGAGCAGATAGTAAGGCAAGTTGCGAGGCAACTTGCCTCGCAGCTTGCCTTGCACCGGACAGGAAAGAAGGAAACGCAATGGAAGAGACAGTACTGAAAAAAGCGGAGAAATATTGGACACGCAGGGCCGCGGGATATTCGAAGGTTAATCAGGAGGAGTTAAACGGCAGTCAGAGAATGAAATGGCTTCGGAAACTGGATGGCCGGATCCGGCAGCAGTATCCGGACCAAAACCGGGCCGATATCCGGATCCTGGATGTGGGAACCGGGCCGGGATTTTTTGCGGTGATTCTGGCGGAGGCGGGGTATGATGTGACTGCCGTCGATTATACTCCGGCCATGCTGGATCAGGCAAAGGCGAATGCGGGGGCATTGGCAGACCGGATCCGGTTTCTGCGCATGGACGGGCAGGACCTGGAATTTCCGGACAATACCTTTGACGTGGTGATCTCCCGAAATCTGACCTGGGGATTGGAGCACCCGAAACGGGCATACGCATCCTGGAAGCGGGTGCTAAAGCCGGGCGGCCTGCTTTTAAATTTTGACGCCAACTGGTACCATCATTTGTATGACGCACAGAAGAGAGAAGCCTATGAAAGGGACCGCGATGCCGTGAGAGAACAGGGGATGGAAGATTATAATACGGCGCCGGACATTGATGAGGCGGCCATGGAGGAGATCGTGCGCGCGGTGCCGCTTGGAAAGATCCGGCGCCCCCAGTGGGACCGGAAAATTTTGAAGGAACTGGACATGGGAGAAATAAAGGCCGATACAGAAGTGTGGAAGGACGTGTGGTCCCCCGCCGAACAGGTGAATTTTGCATCGACGCCGCTGTTTATGGTGGCGGCAGTGAAAGAATGAGGTGAAGACAGATGGAGACATTGGCACAGAGAGATCTGCGGATGGATGCCGCAGCGGTAAAAAGCCGGATTGTGAAATACTGGGATGGGAGATCCGACCGTTTTATGATACAGAGAGAGGAGGAGCTGCAAAGCGGACAGCACCGGATATGGAAGCAGGAGCTGCTGTCCCATTTGCCCCGGAAGAAAGAACGGAAGATCTTGGATGTGGGCTGCGGCTGCGGGTTTTTCTCTCTGATTTTGGCAGAGCAGGGCCACGACGTGACGGGGATCGATCTGACGGAGAGTATGATTGAGAGAGGAAGGATACTGGCAGAAAAGCATGGACTGCATGCGGCGTTTCAGCAGATGGACGCGGAGAAGCTGGCGTTTGCAGACGGGACGTTTGACGCCGTCATCAGCCGGAATCTGACCTGGACGCTGCCCCATCCGCGGGAGGCATACCGGGAATGGATCCGGGTACTGAAGCCGGGCGGTATTTTGCTCAATTACGATGCGGAGCATGCCCGCTACCACCAAAGCCATGGTCTGGAAGGGGAGGAGGCCCACAAAATGCTGTCCCAGGGCCAGATGGATGAGTGCATGGCCATCTATGGGATGCTTCCCATCAGCGGCTGGAAGCGGCCGGATTGGGATGTCCTTTTTCTGAAACAGGCAGGGTGCAGCCGCGTGGAGGCCGACAAAACAATCGGAACGAAACTGTTTCCCCATGAAGATCAGTTTTGCACGCCCTATCCGATATTCCGGATTCAGGCGGTAAAGGATCGTTCCTTATGAGGGGAACCGATATCCGAAAGCGGCTGCTGCTTCTGATTCCCATGGTGCTTGGCATTACGTTTTTGTCGTTTGCCCTGATGCATCTGGCGGGCAGTGACGCGGTGCTTCAGAAGGCGGAAAGCTCCGGGATTGCACTGTCCCAGGAAGTATTGGAGGCGCAGAGGGCGGAGCTGGGCCTGGATCAGCCGTTTATCCTCCAGTATCTGAACTGGCTGGGCCGCTTTCTGACGGGGGATATGGGTACCAGCTATGTTTCCGGGAAAGACGTATGGTCCACCTTTCTCTCCAAGCTGCCTGCCACGCTGCTTCTGACCGGAACCTCTCTGCTTCTTACCGCAGGGATCGCCATTCCCCTGGGGATTCTCTCCGCCGTAAAGCAGAACCGGTTCACGGACGGCCTGATCCGGGTGTGCAGTTTTGTGGGAAACAGTCTTCCCAACTTTTTTGTGGCTCTTTTGCTGATGTATTTGCTGTCCATACAGATGCCGGTATTCCCTGTGATTGCCAGGGGAATCGGATGGAGAAGCGCGGCCCTGCCGACGCTTACCCTGGCCATCGCCATGTCGGCCAAATATCTGCGCCAGGTGCGGGCGGCTGTGCTGGAAGAACGGAACCGGGACTATGTGGCCGGGGAACGGGCCAGGGGCATCCGGTTTGGCGTCACCCTGCGAAAAAGTGTGCTGCGAAGCTGTATGGTGACGCTTTTGACGCTGATGAGCCTGTCGGCGGGAAGCCTTCTGGGAGGAACGGCCATTGTGGAAGCCATTTTCATGTGGGATGGAGTGGGAAAATTGGCGGTGGATGCCATGGAGATGCGGGATTATCCCATGATCCAGGCATATGTGGTATGGATGGCTCTGATCTATGCTTTGATTAATCTCATCACAGATGTTCTCTACCATGTGCTGGATCCCAGAATCCGTCTGGAAGGAGAACGGTCATGAAAAGAAAGCTGATTCTTTGTTCTGCGCTGGCTTTGGGGCTTGTGCTGGCAGCGTGGTTTGCAGAAGCCCTCTGTCCCTTTGATCCCTATGAGCAGAATTTTGCAGCGGCGCTCCAGCCGCCCAGCTGGGAGCATTGGTTCGGCACGGACCGGTTTGGAAGGGACATGCTGTCACGGGTGATCATGGGGGCCAGGGTCAGTATCTTTTCCGCTCTGATTCTGGTGGGAATCATCTCTGTGACCGGGACAGCCATCGGGGTTTTCTGCGGCTGCAGCAGGAGGGCGGATGCAGTGCTCATGCGGCTGGCCGATATCTGTCTGGCCTTTCCGGGGATGGTTTTCGGCCTGGCGGTGGCGGCTGTGCTGGGCGGCGGAATTCAGAATGCCGTGCTGGCTCTGGCGGCGGTCAGCTGGCCCAAGTATGCCAGAATCGCCCGGAGCCAGACACTGGCGGTAAAAAATGCCGACTACATCGCAGCTGCCCGCCTGGCGGGAGACTCCTTTTGGCAGGTGATCGGGCGGCATATTCTGCCCAATATCGCCGGAACGATTCTGGTGACAGCCATGCTGGATGTGGGAACCATGATGATGGAACTGGCGGGGTTTTCCTTCCTCGGCCTGGGGGCCCAGCCGCCCACGGCCGATTGGGGAAGCATGATGAGTGAGGGAAGAAGCATGCTGCAGCTGTATCCCTGGGTGATTTTCACCCCTGGAATCGGCATTGTCTTATCCGTGGCGATCTTTCATCTGCTGGGAGAGACCATCCGGGATCACATGGATCCCAAAAATCGTACCGGCAGGAGAAGGGAGTAATTGGATGAAACGGCGATGGATCCGCAGGGGAGTGGGGGCGATGCTTTTGGCCGCTGTGCTGGCAGGATGTGCCGGTCAGGCTGCCCGGGAAAGCGGGGAAAAGGACCCCCCCGTCCGGCAGGAAGCGGTACAGGAAGAAAAAACATTGGTTTTCGGGGATACGACCTTCAATGCGGAAAATGGGGAGTCGGATATCAATCCCCATCATGACAGCGGCGGATGGGCCTGTATCCGCTACGGGGTGGGAGAGACCCTGTTTCGTTTTACGGATCAGATGGAGATCGAACCATGGCTGGCGGAAAGCTATGAACGGGTGGATGAGCGGACCTGGCGGATTACGCTGAAAGAAGGAATTTCGTTTACCAGCGGGCGGATCATGGATGCAGAGGCAGTGAAAGAGTGTCTGGAGGCCTTGGTGGAGGCGAATGCCCGCGCGGCTGGGAATCTGCGTTTGGAGACCGTGACGGCGGAGGGACTGACACTGACCATTGGAACAAAAGTCCCGGTTCCGGCCCTTTTGAATGATCTGGCCGATCCCTATGGATGCATCTATGATGTGCAGGCCGGGGTGACAGAAGACGGAATCGTGCAGGGAACCGGCCCCTATCGGGCGGTGGCTCTTACCACCGATACCAGTCTGGAGCTGGTGAAAAATGAACAGTATTGGAATGGAGAACCAAAGATTGACCGGATCACCGTGCGTACGATTACGGACGGCGATACGCTGACAGTCGCGCTGCAGTCCGGCGAGATCGATGTGGCCTACGGCATGCCCTACATCAGCTATCCCCTGTTTGAAAATGACAGGTATACCTTTACCGGCTGCTCCACCAGCCGGGTGATCTTCGGCGCCATGAATTTTGAAAGCGCGATCATGCAGGATCCGGCCGTGCGAAAAGCCGTCTCCATGGGCATTGATAAAGAAGGCTTTGTGGAAACGCTGCTGGGCGGCAATGGCACTCCCGCCGCGGGACCCTTTCCGGATACCGTTTCCTTTGGCGGAGATGCGGTCCGCGCCCCTGCCTATGATCCGGAAAAAGCCATGCAGGTGCTGGAGGAGGCGGGATGGACGGATACGGACGGGGACGGAATCCGGGAAAAGGACGGCACGCCCCTTACGATTCGCTGGCTGACGTATCCCAGCCGCCAGGAACAGCCCTTTTTGGCAGAAGCCGCCCAGGCGATGCTGAAAACCATCGGAATCCGGGTGGAGATCCAGAATACAGCCAATCACAATCAGGTGCGGACGGACAGAAGCGCCTGGGATATTTATGTCAGTACCTTTGTGGCAGCGCCCACAGGGGATCCGGAATATTTCTTTGCCTATCACTGCCTGGACCGGTCCGGCAGCAATGACGGCCGCTATCACAGCGATCGGCTGGAATCGCTGGCCGAAGAGATGGAGGGGACGTTTGACACCGACAGAAGAGCCGAGCTGGCCCAACAGATGCAGCAGATTATCCTGGATGATTCGGCGTATATCTTTTTTGCCCACCTGCGCATGAACATGATTTCCGCCTCCAATGTCACAGGACTTACGGCCCATCCCTGTGATTATTATGAGATTACGGCGGATCTGGACATCCGCGAATAGGCGGCAGTTTCCATTGGGCAGGCTGGCAGGGTAAAAGGATGTATCATCCTGAAACAAAAGGAGGAAACGTGGGAGAAAAGGGACAAACGAAAGAAACGGACGAGGCGCTTTTTTGCTGTGACCGTCTCACCGTCGCCTACCATGGGAAACCGGTGGTGAGCGAAATCAGTTTTTCGGTAAAGCGGGGAGAGATCCTGGGGATCGTGGGAGAATCCGGAAGCGGGAAGAGCACGATTCTAAAGGCTGCGATGGGAATTCTGGGGCCGGGCGGCGCGGTTGCGCAGGGAGAGATCCGGCTGGGCGGCAGGGTGCTGTCCGATCTGGAGGAACGCGATCTGCGCCCGATCCGCGGGGCGCAGATGGGCATGATTTTTCAGGATACGAAGGCATCGCTGTGTCCGGTCCGGACCATAGAAAGTCAGATCTATGATATGTTGGCAGCCCACCGCTCGGTCACCAAAAGGCAGGCGCGAAAGCAGGCGGCAGAGATGCTGATGCGTCTGGGCCTTTCGGATGCAGGGCGGATCCTGAAATGTTATCCGTTCCAGTTATCCGGCGGTATGAATCAGCGGGTGGGCATTGCCATGGCCATGCTTTTAAACCCGGCTCTGCTGCTGGCGGACGAGCCCACCAGCGCTTTGGACGCGGCGGTTCAGAAACAGACGGTGGAAGAATTGCGAAAGCTTCGAAAACAGTATGGCACGGCCATTGTCCTTGTCACCCACAATATGGGCGTGATCTCGGCCATGGCCGACCGGGTGCTCATCCTGCAGGATGGACGGATCGTCGAATACGGAGCGGTGCCGCAGGTGATGAACCATCCACAAAGCGCATACACCAGGCAGCTGCTGGACGCTGTGCCAAAACTGCGGAGGGATTAGATGAAACCATTGCTGGAAGTAAACAATTTGACAAAAACATTTCGGGAGCGGGAAAGCGATATTTTTACGGCCGTGGATCAGATCAGCTTTCGGCTGTATCCCCATGAGACCCTGGGGATCGTGGGGGAATCCGGATCCGGGAAGAGCACCGTGGCCAGGGCAGTCGCGCGGCTGATTCCCGTATCATTCGGCGAGATTTTTCTGGAAGGAGAAGACATTACCCGGGCAAAGGGCAGACATCTGCGGCGGGTATACCAAAAAATGCAGATGGTATTCCAATCCCCTGCGGATTCCTTTGATCCCAGAAGGACCCTGGGGTACAGCATCGGGGAGAGCCTGCGAAACAGCGGGATGTCCAAAAAAGAAGCGGGGGAGCAAGTCCGAAGACTGCTGCATCAGTGCGGACTTTCCGGGGCCACGGCAGACCGGTATCCCCACGAGGTCAGCGGCGGTCAGTGCCAGAGAGCGGCCATCGCCCGTGCCCTGGCCATCCGGCCAAAGCTTCTGATCTGCGATGAAGCCACCAGCGCTCTTGATATGACGGTGCAGAAGCAGATTTTGGAACTGCTCAGAGATTTGAAAGGGAAGTATGGAATGGCCTATCTGTTTATCTGCCATGATTTGGCGCTGGTGCAGGAGTTCTGTGATAGGGTGCTGGTCATGCACGGCGGCGCCATCGTCGAAGAAGGGACGGCAAACGAAGTGATCAAAAATCCCAAGGCCAGTGAAACGAAGCGGCTGGTGGAAGCGGCCTCTTATTTTACAAACTGATCGAGGGCTTTCTTAAATTTTTCCAGTGCCTGCGGATCGTGTTCATTGACGGCATCCACGATGCAGTGGTCCAGATGGTCTTTCAAAATGATCTTGCCGGTATTGGTCAGAGCCGCGCGTACAGCGGCCAGCTGGATGAGAATATCCGAACAGTCCTGCCCGTTTTCCACCATTTTCTTGACTGATTCCAGATGGCCGATGGCACGGGAAAGACGGTTGATGACAGCCTTTGTCTCCGCGTGGGTGTGGGTATGGGTGTGGGTTTGAAGCGGGTTCGAATCATGAATATGGTCCATGGGGCACCTCCAAAATAGTGATGGGTTCATTATACGATAGGTGTTTGGGGGATTTCAATCTTTTTTTTGGGGAGGGTGATGTATGCCAGTCTTAAATTATATTAGAGGTGCAAGAAGACCGATTCCGATGGGCAAAAAGGTTTTCAATACGATGGCTGTTTTGATTTTGGGAATTGCATGGGGAGTTTTTTCGAAATTTTTAGATACCGTGCCATCCAACGAACTGCCTTTTATCCTTGCAAGGTTGGATAGCTGTGCTATTCAATACGACATTTCTATATGGATGGATTTATGTGGAAGTTCGATCCATCCTGGAATTGCTGGTTTTTATCTGCGGAGTGGTGTTGTTAAAGCGAAGCACATGGAAGGAAACGATCCTGATGGTGATGCTCGGCATTGGGATTGCCGTGATCCTGGAGGGGATCCTTCCGTTTCATTTCGGATGAAAGTATTTCCTGCGCAAAAGATAGAATGTCAGCCACCTCTTGACAGTTGCGATTGGTTTTTGTCTTGTGTTATCAAGTGCCGCAGAGCCTTATCTTCAAGGATTCTGCGGCACTTGATATTTTTCTCTGGGAGCGTCTTACTTCATCAATTTATGCGGAAATGGTGTAAAAATTGGTGTGGTACATCGCTCTTTATCAATAAGGCAGATCATGGTTAAGTAGATACTATATCGAAAAACAGGGAAGATACAAGTGAAATTTTGTGAAAATGTTTTGTTTTTATGGTTGCTTTTCGGAAATTCTTTGTTTATGATAAACATAAAGAACAAGTAAAAAAGGAGAAAGCAGATGGAAAATTTAAATCGGAACGTAGAGGCGCTTCTGTCGCCTCCGGATATTTTTCAAAGCAAAAAAGTGCTTTGCATTCAGCCCCATCCCGATGACAATGAAATCGGAATGGGCGGCGTGGTGGCCAGGCTGGCGGAACAGGGATGCGAAGTCCATTATCTGACCATGACGGACGGCAGCCAGGGCAATAAGGATCCGAAAGCGTCTCCGGAACAGACGGCCCGAATCCGCCATGAAGAAACCATTCGGGCGGGAAAATGCCTGGGCGTGAAGGAATTTCATTTTCTGGATCATAAAGACGGAACGTTGGGGGACGTACTGTCTCTTTCTGTCGAAATAGCCCGGATGATCCGGCAAACCAGGCCGGACGCGATATTTGCGCCGGATCCTTGGCTTCCCTACGAGAGCCATCTGGATCATGTCATCACTGGCCGGGCAGCTGCCAACGCATTTCTGATGAGCGCAAGAAACCACATGCCCCAGGGGGAAGGAACCAAACCGCACGGCGCTTCGGCGATTGGGTATTACTTTACTGCCCGTCCCAATACCGTGGTGGACATTTCCAATGTTTTTGAACGGAAGTTTCAGGCTATTGCCATGCATGAGAGCCAGATGGACGCACAGACCCTGACAATGTATCGGCTTTATTTTACCATGAAGGGAAAAGAACTGGCAAAAGACAGGGAATTTGCGCTGGGAGAGGGATTGAAAGTACTTTCCCCTCTGCATGTGCATTGTTTCGTGGATGCGGACCGCATTTGAAAAACAGCGCCTCAATATTCAGTGAAGGAGGAAACGCTATATGGGAAAAACAAAACAATACAACCGACCTTGGAGATATGCGCTGACCATGTTTGGTTTGTCCATTGCTGGATACATGTACACGACATACGGAACTTATTTTTATACAGAGCAGATTGGCCTGACCATGTCTGCCATTGCCCTGGCAAACGTGATTTATGCCATCTGGGATGCATTTAACGATCCTATTGCGGGATATCTGTCCGATCGCACCAGAACCCGTTTCGGAAGACGCAAACCCTGGCTTCTGGTCAGTGTGCCGGTATTCGTGATTGCTTCCATCCTTTTTTTCAGCCCTCCCGCTGCCCTGGGAACCGGTGTGGGACTGGTGGTGTATTTTACTTTCTTTTTAATGCTGACTGAAACCGGAAACACGATTTCCACGGTAAACTACCATTCACTGCTGCCAGAATTGTACCGGGATGAAAAAAAGCGAAACCAGGCCAATTCCCTGCGCCAGGCCATGCAGCTGGTAGGCATGATCATCGGTGTTTCCCTGGTTCCTTCGATTACCAGCAAGATCGGATATCAGATGACGGCGCTGATTCTGGGAATTCTCAGTGGCGCACTGATTCTGTATTCTATTCTGGGATGCAAAGAGCGGAGCGATTTCAGCCACAGCAAGCAGCCTGGCCTTTTGTCTTCCCTGAAAGCGCTGGCAGCCAACCGGAATTTCTGGCTGGTTTCCATTTCCCATTTTTTCTATCAGTCCACCAGCGGATTGCTGCTGGCGGGAATTCCCTTTTACATTAAATATACCTTGGGACTTGCTGATCAGAACGCCACCTTTTTGTCAGCATCGGTTTTTGTCAGCGCCATACCGGCCATGTATCTGTGGTACCGGCTGATCAACCGAATCGGGACGCTGAAATGTTGGAGAATCGCACTGGCATGGCTCTGCCTTTCCCTGGTGCCCATGTATTTCATTCACGCATTGCTGCCGGCTTGTCTGTGCGGCGTGCTAGTAGGCATTGGCATCGCTGGGGTGACCGCAAATCTGGATATGGTGAATTCCAAACTGATTGAAGATGACGCCAGAAGGAACGGCCTGCGCCGGGAAGCCACTTTTTTTGCGGGGATCAGTTTTATCACCAGGCTTTCCAGCCTTACCAGAAGCGGGGTGTTTATGCTGATGTTTGCGCTGTTTGCTTTTGAATCAGGGGATCGTCCCGGACCGATGCCGGGAATGGCGGCCAGGTTCATGATGATCCTGTTCCCCATTGGGCTGATGGCTTTGTCATTTCTTTGTTCTCTTTTCGTGCGTTTTAAAACCAGGGAAGCAGAATAAACGGATTTTGAAAGCACCGCGGAATACGGGAGTTTCGTTGGAACGTTCCGGTTTCCGGGTGCTTTTCCCGTTTTTCTTTTTTAGCCTGTTCCACCTCCTGCTTATTGTAAGCAGCTACGATATTATAAAGGATATTGTTGACCGGATGTACCGGAATGGCGGAACAGGGACTTGATATGAAAGTGTTACAGTATATCATGGGACACGCGCATTTTGATGTGACCATGGAGGTGTATAGGTGTATAACCACTTAGGAGACAGGGCGAGGATTGAAAAGGAAGTGGCAAAGCTGGACGGTATGGTGGTGAACTTCTGACACCAGAAAAGAGAAAAATTGGTGTCAAATTGGTGTCAAACAGGAAAAGAAAGCAGAGAATCAGGAAGAAGACAGGCTGTGAAGCCCGTAAAATCAAGGAAAATCGGGACTTCACAATTTTTTCACAAAAGAATTAGCACTCACCTATTGACAGTGCTAACAATTCGTGCTATATTACGTATAGAACAAAGATAACAAGTACAGCAAATAAAGAAAAAAGAGTTCAGGCTGCACTTTATATAAAGAGGAGGAAGCAGTTATGTTAAGACCTAGTATTTTTTCAAATGATTTCATGGATGATTGGTTTGATGATATGTTTACATTTCCGGAGGAGAGCCGCAGACAGACAAAGAATACAGCAGTTGTGATGCGTACCGATGTAAAGGATCTGGGTGATAAATATCAGCTGGACATTGAACTGCCGGGATACAAGAAAGAAGATATTCACGCCGAACTGCACGAAGGCTATCTGACCGTATCTGCCAAGAAGAGTGAAAACACAGAAGAGAAGCAGGAAAACGGCAAGTACATCAGAAGAGAGCGCTACACAGGAGAGTGCAGAAGAAGCTTCTTCGTAGGAAAGACAATCACCGAAGAAGATATTCACGCAGCATTTGAAAACGGCGTACTGAAGCTGACAGTAGTGAAAGAAGAAAGCAAACCAAAGGTAGAAGAAAAGAAATACATCACCATCGGATAAGAATACACATGCAAGGGATGCCCAAAAAGGCATCCCTTTTTTTGGTGTGCCCGGCGGGCACACGTTCTAACGGGTGAAAGTCGTGTGTTCTGCAAGCTGTTATCAGCTTGCCAGTGAAAGTCTGGTCAAGGTAATCGCCAGTGAGCCTTGTAGCGAGCCTCCAATGCTTTTGGGTGACCAAATGTGTTGAAGCGAG
>DVJD01000114.1 GCA_018710785.1 Candidatus Fimimorpha excrementavium | reverse complement strand
CGCTCTCGCTCCGTGAAAAACGTAGCGGTACTAAGATTTTTCTGCGCCCGAAGGGCTGGAAAAATCAAGTACCGACGTTTTTCAAAGCCCGTCAGGAAAAAGGTTCGTTCTCTCCGACCTGAGAATGTTTCCCGGAAATAGAAGAATTGGTGAGGAGCGATGAGGATGGTAAAGCTTAGTATCGCTGCGTTTTTCACTAAGCGAGAGCGGTCCAGCAAAGTGTCTTCCACCTCTCTCCGGCGTCCGGTTCACAGATTGTTCATTCATGCGTTAGTCCTGAAAAATGAGGGATTCGGGTTGACAAGGAAAAGGAGAAGTAGTATCGTGAGTTTATAAGTCAGCCTGACTGGCAGCCGTTTGGCGCAGGGGCATGGATGCCGGGAACAGGTGCACAGACAGGAAAATTTTTGCAGAAATGGAGACAGAAATGAAGCAGGAATATGTTTTGAATCAGCTGAAAACTTTGATTGGAATTGACAGTCCCACGGGATATTATGAAAATGTTCAGAATTATCTGATGAAGGAATTGGAAGGGATGGGATTTCGCCCGAAGCATCTGCGAAAAGGCGGAGTCATCGTGGAGCTTGGGGGTGAAGGAAATCCTCTTATGATGCTGTCCCATGTGGATACCCTCGGGTGTTTCGTTCATTATATAAAGGGCGACGGACGTCTTGCCATCAGCAACCAGACATTGAATCCCAACAATATTGAGACGGAGCATGTTCGTGTAATCACCAGGGATGAGCGCGTATATGAGGGGACGATTCAGCTGGCCAACGCATCGGTCCATGTGAATGATGATGTGAACAGTCCGCGCAGTTTTCAGAATTTGGAAGTGGTGCTGGATGAGGATGTGGCATCCAGGGAAGATGTGGAAAAATTGGGAATCTGTGCCGGGGACGTGGTGGCAGTGGAGCCGCGGTTTGTGGTGACAGAAAAGGGATATATCAAGAGCCGCTTCCTGGATGATAAGGCATCGGCATCCGTCCTTTTGGGAATCGCGAAGGAAGTCAGCGAACATCCGGACTGCCTGAAGCGGAATGTATGGCTGTTCTTCACCGTATATGAAGAGATCGGATTCGGCGCTTCCGCCGGCATCCCGGATTTCATCGAAGATCTTCTGGCGGTGGATATGGGCTGTGTGGGAGAACATTTGAGCTGCACGGAAAAGCAGGTGTCCATCTGCGCCAAGGACAACGGCGGGGCATATAACCGCAGCATGGTGAAGGAACTTTTGGATGTGGCAAAGGAAAAGAACATTGATTACGCCATGGATATTTATCCCCACTACGGTTCCGATGCAGGAGCTGCCCTGCGGGCAGGGGTGGATGCCCGCCATGCTCTGATTGGGCCGGGTGTCTATGCGTCCCATGGATATGAGAGAAGCCACGTGGATGGGCTGCGGCAGACCTTTGATCTGATCGCCGGGTATATTATGAAGTAATATCCCTGAAAGAATTCCGCCCATTTTTTCATGAGATGCATACCATAATAGGGACAGAGCAAGAAAGAAAGGAACTGTTATGAGGAAAAATTATGGTATGTTTCGGGGAATCCTGATTGAACAGAGCAGCTGGGATAATGACCCGTGCAGTCGGCAGTTTACGCTGCAGGATTCCGACGGAAATGTCACTGATTTTATCATTACGCCGGAAACCTACGTGATCGGAGGAAACCAGAGCAGAAATGGAGCTACCGTCACGGCGTATTATGATATGGATGCCCCGGCGCCCGCCATTTATCCGCCGCGGCTCAATGCGGAGATTATCGTGGTGGAGCAAAGAGGGCTTCAGGTAAAGGTGGATTGGTTCGGGTGGAATCTGGTCAGCAGCGATCGGTCGCTGAAAATCAATCCGTCGGCGGAGACGGTTATTATGACACAGAATGGCCTCCCCTATTCCGGTTCTCTGGCCAGAAAAAATCTGATCGTCTTTTATTCGGCATCTACCAGAAGCATTCCTGCCCAGACGACCCCAGAGGAGATCATCGTATTATGTGATTAAGTGTGAGGCAACAGAACGCCCCTGCCGCGGAAGTGTTTGAACTGGCGCAGGCAGGGGTGTTCCGATTTTTATACTTGACACACGCTGACTTCGCTTCGAATGAAAATCAGAAAGGATTAAGGTCGGCAGAAAGCAGCAGACAACGAAAAGAAATGCCGCTTACGCGGCGAAATGAGAGGTACATAAGCATGAATGATAAAAAAATGTATACCAATCCCATATTATATGCAGACTATTCGGACCCGGATGTGATTCGGGTGGGAGAAGATTACTATATGATAGCCTCTTCTTTTACCTATCTGCCGGGAGTGCCGCTTCTGCATTCCAGGGATTTGGTTCACTGGGAGATCATCAATCACTGCGTGAAGAAGCTGCCGTTTGGGAAATATGATCGCCCCAGTCATGGATCCGGGACATGGGCGCCGTCCCTTCGCTTTCATGAGGGCGTTTTTTATGCGTTTATTCCATTGGTGGATGAGGGGATTTTGGTCGCGCGGTCGGAATTGCCCTATGGAGAATTTCGTCTGAACATGCTCTGTGAGAGCGTGGGCTGGATCGATCCCTGCCCCATTTGGGATGACGACGGAAAGGCATATATGGTGTTTGCGTATGCAGAAAGCCGGTGCGGGATCAAGCATCGGCTGTCCATGGTGGAAATCGCGCCGGATTGCTCCGGGCTTCTTGGAGAACCCAGGGTGATTTTTGATGGAGAACTGGTTGCTCCCACGACGGAAGGGCCAAAGATCTATAAAAAGGATGACTGGTACTATATTTTAATGCCTTCCGGCGGTGTGGAGCGAGGGTGGCAGTCCTGTCTGCGGTCGAAGTCCATCTATGGTCCGTATGAATATAAAGTCGTCATGCATCAGGGCAATACCAGGGTCAATGGACCCCATCAGGGCGGCTGGGTGACGACGCCTGACGGAAGAGATTGGTTCATTCATTTTCAGGATGTGGGTGCGCTGGGGAGAATCACCCATCTGCAGCCCATGTGTTTTGTCAATGATTGGCCGTTTATCGGACAGGATCAGAACGGCGATGGCATCGGGGAACCGGTGGAAGAGTGGAAGATGCCTGTGAAAGGCGGCACTCCTTTTTCCATCGCCCAGTCAGATGATTTTTCATCGGAGCAGCTGGGACTGCAGTGGCAGTGGCAGGCAAATCCAGACGAATCCAATTATTCGCTTACGGAACATCCGGGTCATCTGCGTCTTTATTGCCGGAAAAATGAAAAAAGAGAAAATCTTTTATGGTATGCGCCCAATGTGCTGACGCAGATTCCGCAGAAAAATGCGCTGCAGATGACAGTAAAAATGAGATTGGAAAGCCGTATGACGGGGGATTTTGGGGGAATTGGGATCGTCGGCCATGATTATGGGTATATTGGTTTGTACCAGTCTGAGGAAGGAATGCAGATCAGGGGATATCAGGGAACGGTAATCAAAGAAAAATACGAGGGACAGGCACGGGAAACCTGCATTTATCAAAAAACAATCATCCAAAAAGAAGTCTGGCTGCGTATCTGCTTAAAAGAAGATCAAACATATCGTCTTTCGTATTCCACCGATGGAGAACATTTTGATGAAGCCGATCATACATTTCCTTTGAACAAGGCAACATGGACGGGAGCAAAACTCTGCCTGTGGGCGTGTGCGCGGGAAAATGAAGAGACGGATGGGTATTGTGACTATTCGTATGTGGATATACGATAAATGGACTTCAAATGCATGAGTAAATAAATTGTTCGTTTATGCGTTTGTCCCGCAGGAAATTGTATTGTTGTGGTGCAGGTGAAATTTTTATAGTATAATAAAATAGTTATCCGTCAAGATACCGATGACGAAAATCGCCGGATCGGATGACCTTTATTATACTATTTACATAGGAGGAAGTGTCTATGAAGAAGTTCATGGAAGAATTTAAGGCTTTTGCACTGCGCGGAAATGTGATGGATATGGCCGTTGGTGTTCTGATCGGCGGGGCATTTACCGGTATCGTAACATCTCTTACGGATAACTTCATCAATCCCATTCTTAATGTAATTACGGGAGGACAGACGTACACACTGCAGGACGTGGCAGGTTTTGCATCTACATTTATTTCGTCATTATTTAATTTTTTAATCACAGCATTGGTTCTGTTCTTCCTTTTGAAGGGTGTGAATACTTTGATGTCAGTGGGGCGCAAAAAGGATGTACCGGCAACGATAAAAAACTAAAAAAACGGTTGACAAATCCATCCAGGTGCGCTATTATATACAAGTCGCTTGAAACAAAAGGGACACAATATGGACAACTTGAAAACAAAATGGTGTTTTTAAAAGAATTGAATACACAATTCAAAGAAGGACATCGGCGCGGTAAGACGATCCAGTCAGACCGTTTTGGCAGCCGCCGGACAGTTTGGATTT
>DVJD01000113.1 GCA_018710785.1 Candidatus Fimimorpha excrementavium | reverse complement strand
AAAAACGTCGGTACTTGATTTTTCAAACTCCACAGGAGTGCTGAAAAATCTTAGTACCGCTACGTTTTTCACCGAGCGAAAGCGCCCCGGCAGGGAAAAGGTTCGCTCCCTCCGGCCGTCCGGGTAACCACCGATCGAATCAAATGCACCCCACCAATTCATCCGTCGGCCACGCCCCCCTAGCCACCCGCAGCCCCTCGCTCCCGGAGTAAACCAAGACCAGCGGCAGCTTCCGGCTCAAAAACAGATAGATCCCCTCGGTCACCGAATACGCTCCCACCCGTTCAAAAACCAGCAGATCCCCGATATCGGCTCCGCAAAGAGGCAGATTTTTCACCAGCACATCCCCCGCTGTACACAGCGAACCGCAGATGGTCCACCGCTTCTCTTCCCCATCCTTCTTCGGAAAAAACCGATGGTGGGGAATCTTCATGGCCATGGTCTGTCCATAGTAATTGAGGTGATGGATGCCTCCATCCACAATGGCATAATTTTGTCCGCCGTTTCTCTTCTGATCAACGATTCTCGTCAGATAATATCCGCAGGGCGCCGCCAAAAACCGGCCCATCTCCAGAATCCACGTTCCTGAAAACGGCTGTCCCCGAAGCAGTTTTACAAAGGTCCGCACCGTCTCTTCCCAATCGGTTTCTGTCTCTCCTTCAAAATAAGGGACAAAAAAACCAGGACCGTATTCCAGCTCGTTTCCCTCCCATCCATACTGGTCCCGCAGGTCCTGCCAGAGATGAACCAGGCCGGTGACCTCTTTTTCTATCTTGTCGAATTTCTTTTTCTGGGTTCCGGTATACATCTGCAGCCCCTGCATGGAAAGATGGGGATAGCGGCTTTGCTCTCTCACAATATCCCGGATCTGGTCTGCTTCCATGCCAAATTGATTCCCGCTTGTCACCCGCAGAATCACCCGCACCGTCATGGACTGTTCCGCCGCGCACGCTTCCAAACATTCCAGTTGACGGAGGGATTCTACCGTAAAGGTCCCGGCACCCTGATGTTCCATGACATGGATCAAATCTGCCTTTTCTTTGTTGACTCCCGACAGCACGATCCGTTTTCCCGTCACGCCTGCCCGCTCACAGATGGCATATTCTCCGGGGGAGCAGACCTCAAAACGGTCAATGTCCGAAGCCGCTGCCGACACCAGAAAGGGGTTGGCCTTCATGGCATAGCACAGCTTGATCTCCTCGCCCAAAAGTGCCTTCATCCGCCGGATCCGTTCGCAAAAGGCATCCAAGTCAAACAGATACGTCGGTGTTTCCCATTGGGCGGCTGCCTGCAGTACTATCTTATCCTTCATATCTTCGTCTCAATTCCTCCCGGTCGATTTTTCCATTTTTTGTGAGGGGAAAGGCCTCCACCTGCCGGTACCGGCTGGGAAACATGTAGCGGGGAAGGGATTTGCTCAGCCCTGCTGTGATGGTCTTTTTATCCGCCTTTCCCTCATAGTAGGATATGATTTTGTTTTTTCCGGCATCAAACAGACAGCAGACCCGCTCCACGCCGTCCACCCGGCTCATGGCCGCCTCGATTTCTCCCAGTTCAATCCGATGTCCCATGTGTTTGATCTGAAAATCCTTTCGGGTATCAAAATACAGCAGACCGTCTTCTCCGTAATGGGCCAGATCGCCGGTGCGGTAAATGAGCTCCAGGTACCGGTGCTGCAGCGGATTTTGGACAAAGGCCTTTGCAGTTTTTTCCGGGTTATTGTAATACCCAAGCGCCAGCGCAGTCCCCGCCACGCAGACCTCCCCCAGTTCTTTGGGGGCGGTCACTTCCCGGTTCTCTTCATCCAGGAGAAATACCTTCTCATTGGGGAAGGCAGTTCCCATCGGAATCGTCTCCCCCGGCTCAAACAGCCGGTCAATCCGGTAATACGTGCAGTTGCAGGTGATCTCCGTTGGACCGTAGAGATTGACAAACAGAGCCTTGGGCAGGGCTTCCTGCCACTTTCGCAGGTGCTTGACCGGCATCACTTCGCCGCTGAACAGAATTTTGTTCAGATGGGTGGGAACCCGGTAGGTAAATCCGTTTAGAGATGTGATCAGGCAAAGGGCCGATACCGCCCAGATGGCAGTCGTGATCTTCTTCTCGCACAGATAATCCAGCAGCGCGGTCGGGATGGAAAACAGACGCTTGGGGATGATCACCATGGCCGCCCCCGCATACAGGCAGGAATACAGATCTTTGACCGATACATCAAAGTCAAACGGCGCCTGGTTTCCGATCACATCCGCCTCTGTAATATGGAAGAGTTCCGTAAAGCAGGGGATGAAATCTATCACAGACCGGTGGCTCACCACCACTCCCTTGGGTACGCC
Source organism: Candidatus Fimimorpha excrementavium (assembly GCA_018710785.1). Lineage (GTDB taxonomy): Bacteria > Bacillota > Clostridia > Lachnospirales > Lachnospiraceae > Fimimorpha > Fimimorpha excrementavium. Next base: position 17,077 of record DVJD01000113.1, on the reverse strand, counting down.
CGTGGAGCCGGAGGTGAAGATGGCATACAAAGGATCCGTATCCAGGGCCTGCCTGCGCCTGACTGCCAGCTGTCCCGCATCTTCCCTGGTATTCAGCAGGTCGTCCATGGCCAGTACGCGGCACGACGGGCCGCCGGATGACCGGTTTCGAACCGCAGCCAGCTTCCGGGCCTTTTCGTTTTGTCCCGGTTCCGCGATCAGGATTTGGGGATTTAGGGTCTCCAGGATGGTTTCCAAACGCGCCTCGGGCTGGGACGGATCCAGAAGCACATAGAAACATCCCGCGCAGACAATCCCCAGAAAGACTTTGACTGTCTTTACCTGTTTTTCTGCCAGGACCGCGATGGGAGTCCCCGGTTTTCCATATGGGATCAGACCACTTCCTATTCTCCTGGCATCGCGCAGCAGTTCTTCAAAGGTACAGGATGCGGACTCATCCTCCACTGCCGTTTTCTTCGGATCACGTTTCGCCGAACGTTCTAAAAATTCCAAGACATTTTTCATCGTCATTCTCCATTCTGAACCAAAAGTCCATGCCGCCTCTCCCCGGAAAACAGCAGCTTTTGCTGCAGACATACCGCCATTTCCCAGAATCGAAACCGTTTTTTTAATATGTTTAAGAGTCTAACATATTCCATATGTTGTTTCAATGAACCTTTTCTGAACTTTTTGTGTTCATTTTTATTACACCGCGGACCACAGATCGTAAAAAATACGGATGCCGCATGAAAATCTGCTGTCACATCCGTATCTTTTCCTTACCTTCTAACCGATTCAGCTCTGCCATGCGTCCCCGGACGGCCGACCAGTCTCCCAAATCCTTCTGGGGACATTTGGGTCACAGTCTGCCCCTGCCTGCACCTGGCTGAATTGTTTCCGTAAATAATTGTTTTTATGCATTGGTGATTTCCGTCACAAAATGACTGGTTCCCTTTGGTATATCGTAGCGCACCATGGGGATGGCCGTCTTGGTGTGCAGGACGTTGCTGTTTGGAATGGCATTCAAAACAGTGCCGCGCCCATTTCCCTGCATGGCCTCGACCGTGCAGAAACTCGTCTCATTGCGGGCTTCTGCCAACGCGCCTTCTTCTTTTTTGGTGAATTCCTTCACGCTGTCCATGGCCACTGCGAATCCGCAGTCATAGGCCTGGCAGGCATATTCACTGGTCACCTCGTGGATTCTCTTGTGGCCCCTTTCCGTGGGGATGATGGTCGTCTTCACCGTGATGCCGGAAAGCGGCGTCCAGGTGATCTGAATCTCATTGTTCCCGATCACATATCCCAGCGTCCTCTTCTTGACGAAGACATAGTCATCCATGACAAAGGCCATGGTGCTGTCCGGCGCTGCCTCCCGCATCTCTTTCTGGGAGCGGGGCACACTGAAGCCAAACTCCGTGGAGTAGGCAAACTTGCTGTACTTTTCCTCCATGTTGACGAAGGCATGGGGCAGCGTCCGGCCCGGAACGTATGCGGTGACATGGCCGCCGATTCTCTGAACCACCATCTCCGCACTCTTCAAGGTCTTCAAAGCATCCAGCTTCGGCAGCGGCGCCGCCTCCGCGCTCCAGAACGGATCGTCGTCCGGAAGCGCCAGAAACGCAAAGGATTTCATACTCCAGTAAGGAGATCCCGGTCCATTGTACTCCTCCGACATGATCAGATGGGGATACCCGTAGCCGATGGTCAGCACACCGGCATTGTCAAAGATGGGCCGGTTCATCCAGCTCACCAGATGGCGGACGATGATGCCCTTTAACACCGGCAGCGGCAGCACCTCCAGTTTTGCGGCGGCACAGATGGAGAAAAATGCCACCTGGGCAAACCGGTAGGTCTGGGACCGTCCATAGGGAATGGAGCTGCCGTCCTCATCAAACCAGTAGATGAACTGCCGGGCAAACTTTCTCGCCCGGTCACGGAAGATTTCGCAGTGTACCGGATCCACATCGCTCATGAACATGGTGTAGATGATGCTGTAAAAATGAATGGCAAAAGCGATGTAGTAATCCTTCTGACCGTTTCCTCCATCAAAGTACCAGCCTTCCCCGCAGTAATAAGAATCAATCCGGTCCAGCCCGATATCGATTCTCTCCTGGCTGTAGGGACGCCCCTGGGACTTTAAGGCTACATTGACCAGAATACAGAAAAACTGCCAATTGTTGTAAGAGCATTCATAGTGGTTGATCTCGTCCAGCCATGCGGCCAGATGATCCTTTTCCTCCTCGCTCAGCGGATTCCATACCTTGTCAGGCGCCATCAGGATTCCGTAGGCGATGGCCGCCATCTCCACAAATTTCTGATCGAAGTCGTGGCAGGCAAGCCAGTATTCTTCGCCCTTCGGATCGGTTCCTGCCGCCAGTCCGCGGCGGTAAATTTCTTCAAATTCCGGATCACTGCCGCCGCCTGCCCAAAACGGCGCCAATCCCCACAAAGGTCTGGCAAATGCCTCCATGGGAACTGTGCTGTCCTCATAGCCGCAGCTGGTATGCCCCACATGCAGCAAAGCCTTTTTCTCACTGTAAAATGGCTTCAGCGGATTCAAAAGATCCAACATCAGATCGGTAAACTCTTTTTTAGACTGTAAATGTTCCACACAATACTGTTTCATTGTTTCTTCCCCTATTCTCAGCAGGCAGTTCTTTCCTGCCCGGCTGTTTGATAATAAACGATTCTTCTTCCCCATTCCAACACAAGTCACGCGTTTCGGTTTCCACGATGGCTTCACGGTCCGGCCGTTTCGGCGGCCCCATCCCTGGTTACTTTCTTCATCCAGTTAAACCGGTTCACCTTCACCACCGCCACCAAACATTTCAATACTTGGTCGCATTTCAGACAGACAAATACCATGACCGGCGGCAGACCGAACCAAAAAGCCGCTGCCGCAGAGCTGGGCAGCACGATGCCCCACATGAAAATCAAATCATTGATCAGCACAAACCTGGTATCCCCTCCGCCGCGGACAATCCCCGTCAGGCAGGCCACCTGATAAGAGGTTCCAATGGAGGTCACAGAAAGTACCGTCAAAAATTGATTGGCCAGCTGCTTGGTCTCTTCGGATACCTGATAAAACGCAAGGATGGGCTCTTTGGCCAGAAAAATCAAGGTCCCTGTCAGGATTCCGATTCCCAGAAATAAGATCTGAAAGGTCTTGGTGTAGCGGATGACCCGCTCTCTGTCTCCGCTTCCCACGGCCTTGCCCGTCATGATCCCTGCGGCACTGGAAGAACCGTAGGCGACCACAGACATGATCTGAAAAACGATGGTGGCGATGCTGTTCGCCGCGATGGCTTCCTGACCCATATGTCCCAGGACGGCCGACTGAATCAGCATGGCCAATCCCCAAAGGCCATCGGACAGAACAATGGGCGACGCCACCCGAATGTAGTCCCGGATGCACTGCACATTAGCGGAAAACAGATCCCTCCAGCGAATGCGCAGAATCTTTTCCCGAAACCGAATAAACACCAACACGATCCCCAGCTCCACCAGACGGGAACAGAGGGTGGCCATGGCTGCCCCCGCCGCGCCGCACTCCGGAAACCCGAAGTTTCCGAAAATCAGACAGTAATTCAGCGCCGTGTTGATGCAAAGGGTGGAGGCGGAGATGATATAGCCGATGCGCACCACTTCGACGCTGCGCATGGTGGCCACCAATACCATGGATACGGCGAACACCGGATAGGTGAACCGCACCACAGACAGGTAGGACATGGCCTGGCGGATCACCGCTTCCTCCGATGTCAGAAGATGCAGGATCGGTTCCGGAAACAGGCTCATGACGATCAAAAAGCCAAAGCCGATGATGGCACCCAGAAACAGTCCCAGTGACAGGAACCGCTTGATCGGTTCCGTTTCCCGTTTTCCCCAATACTGGGCTCCGAAAATCACCACTCCATTTCCCACAGCGCCGATCAGCATCTGGAGAAAAAACTGGATCTGATTCACCAGTGCCGCGCCGGAGAGGGCTTCCTCACTGTAGGCCCCCAGCATCACATTGTCCATGAGATTGACGCTATAGGACAACAAATTCTGGAGGGCCAGCCCCACGGTCAGGAGGAAAAAGCGCTTATAAAAGGCCCGTTCCCTGACCAAGAACGGTGTCCCCTCAGAGATCCGTTCCATACACTTCGATCTGACTCAGCGCCGGGAACGGAGACGGATCATCGGCTTTGATCATATGGCTCATCTCCAGCCAGCTGATTCGCTTCTTGTCAAAGGTGAACTCGTGGGGAGCCGCACTTTTTTCCATATGTACCGTCATGGCGCTGCCGTCGGAAAACGTAAACGTTGCCTCTGTCCACCAATTGTCATGGGGGAAATCGGCGCGTGTATACAGAATGATACGGTCTGTCTCCACCTCTCTTCCGAAATCCAGGCGGATCACCGCGTCATCTCTCTGGTTGATTCCCCAGGACTCATAGGGCCAGATCCCGTGGCTGTCATTGGCCGTCACGCCGTCGATGGCATTTTTTGCCGCAAAGACTGCCTCGCCTCTCGTCTCCACATTGGCGCTGGCATGGGGGAAACAGCATACGTCTCCATGCTGATCATTCACATTCAGGGCCAGATTCCGATAGGACTTCACCTCAAAATCCCGCGCTTTCTTTGCTGTCAGAAGATGCTTGGTGCCTGCAAATGCCTTTGGCGACAGGTTGATTCTCTTTTCCCCAAACGGAATGGGATATACCACGCGGCCCGTCACATAGACCAGGGATTTGCCCAATACATCGTCCAGCTGAAGCCATACATATCCGCTCTCCCCCGGCTCAAATACCAGCTGATCCCCCTCAACGTATTCCCGGTCGCATACCAGATAGGTCTCACCCTCTCCGTGGCTGACTGCCACCGCATTGCCTTCCTTGTCCAGTACCTTCAAAATAAATTCTGCCATAAAACCCCTTTCCGCCGCAGACAGCCTTCTCACAATCCGTTCCGCGGCCCGTCGTTCTTTTTTGTCAAAACTGCTGATTTCACAGGAAATCCTGTCCTTTCATTCTACTTTATTTTTCCCATATTTTCAAGGTGTTTTGCGGATTCTGTACAGGAAATGCATGAAACACATGAAAGACTTGTGGCATGAATCAAATGGATACCCTTCGGCCTGAGAATGTTTTTCGGAAATAAAAGAATTGGTAAATGGCGATGAGGATGGGAAAGCTTAGTGTGATCAGGCGGCAGGGAAGCAAACCATCTTCCAGAGGGTTTTAGAAAACGTCGGTACTTAATTTTTCCAGCTCTTACGGAGCGCCGAAAAATTTTATGTACCGTTACGTTTTCAACATGAACAAGCGAAAAAGTATCGCAAGAAGTATACATGTTGGTTCATGTTCGAAGCGAGAGCGTCCCGATGGAAGATGGTTTGCTTCCCTGCCGCCGTCCGGGTTATCACTCCTCTTCTCTTTGCAAAAAGCCCCCGGCCATCCAAAAAGGAGAGCCGAGGGCTTTGTATGCTATTCTGTCAGAGACAAATTGGAAATTACTGCGGCTGCTTTCCGATGTAAGCAAGGATACCGCCGTCTACGTAAAGGATATGTCCGTTTACGAAATCAGAAGCTTCGGAAGCCAGGAATACGGCTGGTCCCTGAAGATCTTCTGCATTACCCCAGCGAGCTGCCGGTGTCTTAGCGATGATGAACTGATCAAACGGATGTCTGGAACCGTCTGGCTGGATCTCACGCAGCGGAGCTGTCTGTGGTGTAGCGATGTAGCCTGGTCCGATACCATTACACTGAATGTTGTATTCACCATATTCGGATGCAATGTTCTTTGTCAGCATCTTCAATCCGCCCTTGGCTGCAGCGTATGCGGAAACGGTCTCACGACCCAATTCACTCATCATGGAGCAGATGTTGATGATCTTTCCATGACCCTTCTTGATCATGCTCGGGATAACTGCCTTAGATACGATGAACGGTCCGTTTAAGTCGATGTCGATTACCTGTCTGAACTGCTCTGCTGTCATATCACACATTGGGATTCTCTTGATGATACCGGCATTGTTTACCAGGATATCGATCACACCCACTTCTTTTTCGATCTGAGCAACCATGGCATTGACAGCAGCCTCGTCTGTTACGTCACAAACATAGCCGTGTGCCTTGATTCCTTTTTCTGCATAGGATGCCAGGCCCTTGTCAACCAGTTCCTGCTTAATATCGTTGAAAACGATTGTAGCACCAGCTTCTGCATAGGCAGTAGCGATTGCAAAACCGATACCATAGGATGCGCCTGTTACTAAAGCAACTTTGCCTTCAAGTGAAAAATTAACACTCATCTTCTATTCTCCTCCTAACCTATTTTGGCAGGAAACCAATTCCCACCGTATGTCCCTATCATAGCATATAAATATGTCTATTTCTTGTCTTTCTTTGCTCCAAATCTTGAAAATTTTGAACTTATCCGTTATAATAATAACAATTTGGTTCCTATTTCAAACTTTTGGTTCCAAAAATACCATTTTTTTATAGTTTCCCTTGATTTTCAGGCATTTCATTCTGAAAAACCGGAAAATTTTGAACTTTCCGTGCCGCCTGGGATCCGCCGGATCCCAGGGCTCTCATACGGCCGGATGATTCTGCGGAAAGGAATGGACAAGTACCATGAAAGAATACAGTTCCTGCAAAGCAGCCATAGACGCGTGCATCTCCCAGCAATATTTTGCGGTGTCTCATCTGTACAACGATGACAAGCCCATGAACATGCACATCCATGACTGTTATGAAATTTATTACTCCGTCTGCGGCGGAAAACAGTTTCTGATCGACAACCGCTCCTACAGCATACAGGGCGGCGATATCTTCTTCATCAACCAATATGAGAGCCATCATTTAAGCAAGATTGACAAAGAGGTCCACGAGCGCATCGTCCTCTCCATTTCCCCCGCCTTTCTGAAAACCATTTCCTCGGCGGCCACGGATCTGAACTATTGTTTTTCCTGCCGTGAACAGATCGGCCACAAGCTGTCCCTGAATATGGAACAGCAGAAGCGGTTTCTCTACTATATCCATAAGATCACCAGCGCCAATGGATTTGGCAGTGATCTGGTGGAAAAAGCCGCTTTCACAGAACTGATGGTTTTTCTGAACCGTATTTTTTATCTGAAGGCCCACGAAGACCACGGAGAAGAAGAGCTTCCCGCCTATAAGACGGAAGAATCTCCTTCCAAGCATCAGCAGGTGGATGATATCCTGACGTATATCAATCAAAACATCCAAAAACCGCTGACCTTAGAGGAACTGTCCTCCCATTTTTATCTGAGTTCTTCCTATATCTGCCGCATCTTTAAGGCCAATACCGGAACCACCATCAACAAATATATCACCGCCAAGCGCATCACCATCGCCAAGATTCTGCTGGCGGACGGATATACCGTGGGGGAGGCCTGTGAAAAATCCGGTTTCAACGACTACAGCAATTTTCTGAAGTCTTTCACAAAGGCCGTCGGAATTTCTCCCAAAAAATATGCCCAGTTCTCGGCCTGATACCCGGGCATACGACATTTTTTAAGCGGCTGCCGAACGAACAAATGAGAGAACCCTTTGCAAACCGGACTCCCGAGAGAGGAGCCCCTTGCCGGACCGCTCCCGCCTAAAACAGGAACCTGCCCAGATACTTTTTACTTTTCAGGCTGATCGTACACAGGGGGTGCCGCAAAATTCGCATAGTCACAGAAAAATAATCCTGCTGTTTGACTTTCGAAATACAAATCTGGTTGAATGTACGATGTAAGCGGACAGTCAGACAGATTTGTATTTCAATGGGCAAACTGCTGATTATTTTTCTGTACGGCGCGAATTTTGCGGCAACCCCGTCCGGGTTCTCATCTCATCAGAATCCGAAATATCTCTTCGCATTTTCGTAGCAAATACCTTCCACGATCTTCTTCAATGCCTTTTCGTCATCCGGATATTCTCCGTTTTCCACCCAGTTTCCGATCAGCTCGCAGAGAATTCTTCTGAAGTATTCATGTCTTGTATAGGACAGGAAGCTTCTGGAGTCGGTCAGCATGCCGATGAAGTTTCCGAGAAGTCCCAGATTGGCCAGGCTGGTCAGCTGCTCTGTCATACCCAGTTTGTGGTCATTGAACCACCATGCGGAACCCTGCTGAATCTTGCCCACGGCAGAAGCATCCTGGAAACATCCGATGATGCTGCCGATGATGGCATTGTCTGCCGGATTCAGGGAATAGATGATGGTCTTTGGAAGTTCATCCGTGATGTCCAGAGCATTCAGGAAATCAGCCAGCTGAGCGGCCGGGGCATAATTGCTGATGCAGTCAAATCCGGTGTCCGGTCCCAATTTCTTGAACATTCTCGTGTTGTTGTCACGCTTACAGCTGAAGTGAAGCTGCATGGCCCATCCCAGACGATGGTATTCTCTTCCCAAAAACAGCAGTATGTTGGTCTTGTACTGAGCGATTTCCTCTTCGGTCAGTTCGTTTCCTTCCGCTCTTTTTGCAAAGATGGCTTCAATGGCCGCATCATCTGCCGGTGCATACATCACATAATCGATTCCGTGGTCGGATGCGCGGCATCCCATCTCATCAAAGGCCGTCATTCTTTTTCTCAGGGCCTCCTTCAGTGCAGCCACAGAATCAATGGCGATTCCGCTGGCTTCAGAAAGAGTCTTCATATAATCCAGGAAATCCGGCTTATTGATATTGATGGACTTATCCGGTCTCCAGGACGGTACCACCTTCACATCAAAGGTCGGATCATCCGCCAGCTTCTTATGCCATTCCAGAGTATCGGCCGGATCATCGGTGGTTCCGATCACCTTTACATTGGATTTTTTGATGATATTGCGCACACTCATGGAATCTTCCTGGAGTTTTGCGTTGCACAGATTCCACACTTTCTCTGCCGTGTCCCCGCTCAATGCACCGTCATATCCGAAATAGCGCTGCAGTTCCAGATGACTCCAATGGTACAGCGGATTTCCGATGGCTTTTTCCAGAGTCTCCGCCCATTTCTGGAATTTTTCACGATCGCTGGCATCGCCTGTGATATAGCGCTCCTCCACGCCGTTGGAACGCATCTGGCGCCATTTATAATGGTCGCCGCCCAGCCATACCTGTGTGATGTTGTCAAATTTTCTGTCCTCGGCGATTTCCTGGGGACTGATGTGGCAGTGATAGTCGATGATCGGCATGCTGGCTGCCACATCGTGGAATAAATGTTTGGCTGTCTCTGTTGTCAGTAAAAAGTTTTTTCCCATAAAACGTTTCATACTACACATTCTCCTTCTCTTTATAATAAGTTTGGGTCATTACAGCGTAACGCCCTGCTTGAATATGGCCATATCGTGGAACCCGGCTTCTTCTGATTTCACCAGTTTTCCCGATGCCACAGAAAGCACATACTGGAACAGTTCCATGGACAATTCCTCCATGGACGGCAGGTTTTCTTCCTTCCCATCCTCCGGTTTCACCAGCCTGCCTGCATTGAAATCAATCCAATGATTCTTATGGCCTGCCAGATCCGTATTGCTGGAAATCTTCACCGTAGGCACCGGAGAGGCAAAGGGTGTTCCCCTTCCCGTTGTAAACAATACGATATGAGCGCCGGACAGGGCCAGGGCGGTGGCCGCCACCAGATCATTGCCCGGAGCGCTTAACAGATTCAATCCGCGGTTTGACACCGGCTGTGCATAATCCAGCACCCCCTTTACCAGTGCGCTGCCGGACTTCTGGGTGCATCCCAGAGATTTATCCTCCAGCGTAGAAATACCACCTTTTTTATTGCCCGGAGACGGGTTTTCATAGATGGTCTGATTGTGGCGTTTGAAATAGTTTTTAAAATTATTGATCAGATCCACCGTCTTATCAAACAGAGCCTTATCGGCACATCGATTCATCAGGATCGTCTCGGCGCCGAACATCTCCGGCACTTCGGTCAGAATGGTGGTGCCGCCCCTGGCAATCAGAAGATCGGAAAATCCTCCCACCACCGGGTTGGCGGTGATGCCGGACAGGCCGTCGGAACCGCCGCACTTCATGCCGATGATAAGCTCCCTGGCATCGATGGGCTCCCTCTGAAAGGTTCCCGCATAGTCGGCCAGTTCCTCAAGCAGCGCCATGGCATCTGCCATCTCATCCTCCGATTCCTGGCACACCAGGAATTTGACCCTCCGCTCATCGATGTCTCCCAAATATTCTTTCAGCACCGGAATATTGCTGTTTTCACATCCAAGCCCCAGCACCAGGACACCGCCTGCATTGGGATGGTTCACCATGGCTGCCAGCGCTTTTCTCGTATTCTCCTGGTCATCTCCCATCTGGGAACAGCCATAGGGATGGGGAAATGCGGCAATGGCATCGATGCTGCCCTTCACCAGCCTGGCTGCCTGTTTCTCCAGAGCGGATGCGATGGAATTGACACAGCCCACCGTCGGAATGATCCAAATCTCATTGCGCACGCCCACTTTTCCATCCGGTCTGCGAAAGCCTTCAAAGTACGCGTGGGGAGCCGGCTTCAGTTCTTTTCCATCCGGCTCATAGGTATAATCCAGCAGATCGCCCAGGGCTGTCCTCACATTGTGGGTATGCACCCACTGGCCTTTTTTAATGTCCTCTTTCGCAAATCCGATCCGGTATCCATATTTGATGACTTCCTGGTCTTTTCCGATGTCGCTGAGAGCGATCTTATGTCCCTGGGGAATGTCCTCCAGAACCGTCACCTGGTCTCCATCCGCCAAAAGCTGCGTTCCCGCAGGGATCGGCGCCAGCGCCACACATACATTATCCCCGGGATTAATTTTGATATAATTTTTCATGGAATCCTCCCCTTGTCCGTTTCTTTCCAATAGGTTATTGCGAAAAGGTTCGCTCTCTCCGGCCGTCCGGGTTCTCACTTTAAAACTTCTTTTCTTACTTTCCTGCCCCGGTCTTGGAAAGGATGGCGTCATAAGCGGCTTTCATCCCGTCTTTTTCAATGATCTGGTAGTATTTTTCCACCATCGGGATCATCTCGGTCAGATCCGCATGCCAGTAATCTTCTCTCTTCATGATTTCTTCCACGGACGCCGTCTTCATAAATTTCATGATTTCTTCTCCGTCATTGGCCTTATCGGTGCGGTAAAAGGCGATCAAAGCGGCCATGGACATCACAAGGCCTTCCGGATACGTTCCGAATTTTTCCTTATGTTCCAATATGGTCGGAAGTACGCGCACTTCGAATTTGCTCACCGAATTCAGGGCGATGGACAGCAGCATATGGCGGATGTACGGATTGGAGAAACGCTCCAGCACCGCCTTGCCGAAATTAATATCGGTCTCTGTATTTCCAAGGGTCGGTACGATTTCTTCAAAAATACAATGCTTCAGATAAGCGCTGACGGTCTCATCCTTCATGCACTCGCCCACCGTCTCCAGGCCATACAGATAGGCGCCCAGCACCATGGATGTATGTCCGCCGTTTAAGATGCGCACTTTTCTCTTCTTATAGGGAGAGGCATCGTCCGTCCATACGATATGGTATCCGGCTTTGTTGAATGGCAGTTCATCCTCATGATGGCCCTCGATCACCCAGAGATGGAAAATCTCTGCGGTGTCAATCATCTTATCCGGATGGCCGATCACCTTTTCCAGCTCTTCTGCTTCTTCTCTCGGATACCCGGTGACGATACGGTCCACCAGTGTGTTGCAGAAATCATTTTCCGTTTCAATCCATTCTTTGAATCCGTCCCCCAGATTCCACAGATCCGCATATTTTAAGACACATTCCTTTAAGGTATCCGCATTGTGGTCGATCAGCTCACAGGGCAGAAGGATGAATCCCTTTAATCCCAGTGTGAAGCGCTTATACAAGAACTGGGTCAATTTGGCCGGATAGGATTTGGCCGGACGGTCTTCCATGGATTCCGTTCCCAGATATTCGATTCCGGCTTCCGTCGTGTTGGATACGATGACGCGCAGATCCGGATTTTCTGCCAGAGCCATATACGCATCAAAATCGGTATATGGATTGATGCATCTGGAAATGGATGTGATCTCTGTCCTCTCATTGACCTCCTGTCCGTCCTGGATTCCGCGCAGGAATAAGTTGTATCTGCAGTCCTGTGCATTTAACATATCAATCATTCCCGTTGGAAGCGGCTGTACGATTACGATTTTTCCGTCATACAGTCCCTTCTCATTCAGCTTGTGGAAGAAATAATCCACAAATCCTCTTAAGAATCCGCCTTCACCAAACTGCATTACTGTCTCTTTCATTTCTAAATTACCTCTCCTTCTGCCTGTCTTCGGCTGAAATTTTTCTGCGGTCCAATACGGATGCTCCTTCTTCCAGCGTGGTATTCAATACAATGGTCTTTCCTTTTCCTGTCTCCCGCCGCTCCATCCGATTAAGGAGCAGCTCGGCAGCGCTTTTTCCAATCGCTTCGATGGGCTGACTTACCAGAGTCAGTCTCGGCCGCATGGCATGGGCCAAGTCAGGATTATCAAATCCAATCAACGAAATCTGCTCTGGTATGGATATCCCCCTTTCATTCAGCGCCAAAAGCGCGCCCAGGGTCATCTCATAATTCGTTGCGAACAGAGCTGTGATCGGTTCCTGCTCTTTTAACAGGCGTATGGTACTCTTATACCCGCCCTGTACCGTGAAGTCCGCTGTCTCGATCCACTCTTCCCGAATCGGAATATGGTTTTCCTTCAGCGCCTCCCGGTACCCGTCCATTCTGCGTCTGGATGTGTACGTCTCACGGGAGCCAATCAAAATCCCAATCTTTGTGTGACCCCGGCCGATCAGGTACTGCACCGTTTTCTTCGCAGCCTGAAAGTTCTCCACCAATACGGTATCGACGATCCCCTCCAGCCTTTCGATCTTTCGGTCCACCACCACCACAGGAATCTGGTTTTTTAGTACCACATCCAGTTCCCTGACTTCATTCGATGTGGCGATGATAAACAGTCCATCCACCTTTTTTCGCAAAAGAAAGTGAATGGCTTCTTCCTCCTGTTTGGCATCCTTCCCGGTGTCGGTGACAAGGATCCCGTATCCGTGTCTGCGAAGTACCTCTTCCACGCTCGTGATAATGGAAGTCATGAATATATTATTCAGCTGCGGGATGACGACGCCCACGGTGTTCGACCGGTTTGTCTTTAACCCTCTGGCAAATTCGTTGACGGTATAATCCAGTTCCTCAATGGCTGCTTCAATGGCAATCCGGTTCTTTTCCAGAACATGGCCTCCGTTCATATATTTGGATATGGTTGCCAGACCAAGACCCGTTTTCTGTGCGATATCTTTCATCGTCGCTTTCATGTTCTCGACCTCCAAAAAAGCGAAACGTTTCGCTTACCCATAGAATAGCATATTTCATTGGGAAAGTCAACTATAACTTCTCCGGTTTGCACAACAAGATCAGGAACAAGCGCAGGAATGGATAGGATTTTGAACAAAATGGAAATCCGGACGGCCGAAGGGAACGAACCTTTTCCCTGTCGGGACGCTCTCGCTCCGAAACATGAACGAACATAGGCTATGGCATGCGCAAGTCTTTGTGTGTTCATGTTCAAAACGTAGCGGTACTTGATTCTTTCAGGCGTCTGGCTCACTGATTCGGCACCACGGAAAACAGGATCAGATCCTCTTCTCCATCGTTGATAAAATTGTGGGAATGGCCCTTGGGGCAGTAGTGGCACATCCCGGGTCCTACTTCCTCCCATGTTCCGTCGTACAGCACTTTTCCCCTTCCCTGCAGAATATAGGTGATCTCACTGTCCATCTCATGGGTATGCAGGCCGATGGAAGCGCCTTTCACCAGACGTCCCAGCATGATGCGGTTGTTTTCATCCCCAAACATCTTGGCTCTGGCTTCTTTCTCCCCGCCGTAAAAATGGGCCAGCACCGTTTCCTTCATCTCGTCAAAATTGATAACCATCGTTTCCTCTCTTTCTGCTGCCGAAGGAACGGTTGCCTCCGGCAGCCTCCTGTTCTGTTTGATCCGCCGATACTTACCGCGGCAAGAGCGCCGCCCCTATGATTCCGGCATCGTTGTCCAGGCTGGCGATGGCCAGTTTGGTCTGACGCTTTGCCGTCCTTGTGTAGCTTTCTTCTTCTATCATGCGGCGAAGGGGGGCAAGGAGCATTTCCCCTGCTTTGCTGATGCCTCCGCCGATGCAGATCAGTTCCGGCTGGAACACATTGATCAGATCCACCAGGCCCACACCCACATAGCGGATGTATCGGTCAAATACCTGCTTTGCCGTCTCATCCCCCAGCCGGATCCCGTCAAAGACGGTCTTTCCCTCGGTGCGCTCCAGATCTCCGCCCACAATCTCCCACAGAGCAGAAAACGGGTTCTTCTCCATGGCTTCTTTCGTCTGTTCAATCAAAGCCGTGGCAGACGCATAGGCCTCATAGCAGCCTCTCCTTCCGCAGTTGCACGCTTTCCCGTCAAGAGCGATGACAAAATGCCCCAGCTCTCCCGCCGCATAATTGATCCCCTCATACAGGGTTCCGTTCAGTATGATGCCTCCTCCGACGCCTGTACCAAGGGTCACGGCGATCATGCTCTCGGTCCCTTTTCCGGACCCGGCCACATATTCGCCCCAGGCTGCCGCATTGGCATCGTTGTCAAACAAAATCCGTTTCCCCGGCAGACGCTCTTCCAGGAGTTTCACGATGGGTTCATCGAAAAAACCCAGATTATTGGCAAATTCTACGACACCCGTCTCCTTATTCGCCGTCCCCGGCACGCCCAAACCCACCGAAGCCACTTCCTCCCAGCCGACCTTTCCGTCCTCTGCCACCCGCTTTGCCAAAGCCGCCATGTCATCGACGATTTCCGCCGCACTTCGGCCGCGCCCCGTGGGTACACTCCCCTTGGCAAGGATCGTTCCGTCTTCTGTCACCAATCCCCCGGCAATGTTCGTACCTCCAAGATCAATTCCAATGTAATACCCCATTTTGCTCCATCCCTTCTTTCCAGCACTGCTTATTTTTATCGGAATCTTAAGCTCCTGATTTTCCATTATACTACAAAATCTCCCGCGAAGACAGCCCCCAACTGCCTAAATTCAGGACAAACACTCGAACGAATCATTTATTTATTCCCGGATTTCCACCCCTTCGCAGTGCTTCCTCTCCATCTGATGCCGTTTCTTTCTGTTTTCCACACTCTCAAATACGATGGAAAAGTCATAATCTTCCGGATACATCTGTTCCGCTTTCACATGGCACATGGAGGCCGCATTGGGCCATCAGGCAAAACAGCCCTACGGTTTTGATCGTCACCGTTTTCCCGCCTGTATTGGGACCCGTGATGATGATCCCGCGGATCTCCCCTCCGATTTCAAAGTTCAGCGGAACACAGCGGTCTTCCTCCAGAAATGGATGACGGCCGTTTCGGATGCGGATCCGGCGATCCCGCGTAAATTCCGGTTCCACCGCTTTCATATCCAGGCTGAGTTTTCCCATGGCAAACAAAAAATCCAGGTTTTCCATCACTTCCAAATTGTGGATACACTCCGGTACATGCTCCGCCACCATGGCAGACAGTTCATATAAGATCCGCCTTTCCTCCTCTTCCCTTGCAATCTCATATCCCATCCGCTCCTGGGAAAGATTTGCCACAGCCTCTGGCTCTATAAACAGCGTCATGCCGGTGGCAGACTGTTCCACCACCGTGCCGGGTATCTTCGCCCGATGTTCCTTTTTCACAGGAACACACAGCCGACCATTCTTGCTTGTCACAAAGGAATCCGTGCAAAAGGATCGGTTCTTCCTTAAGATCCCCTCTGCCTTCTCCCGGATCTTTTCATCCAATCGTTCGATTTCCCGGCGAAGTTCCTCCAGCAATTTACTGGCAGAGTCTTCGATGTAACTGCCGCGGATTTTATTTTGAATCTCTTCCTGAAGGGAAAACAAAGGATCCAGTTCGTCGGCATAATAGGCAACGCCAAAATCCCACATTTTACACTTTTCCAAAAATTGCTTCAGTCTCTTCACCGCCACCAGAACCGTTCTCACATAGTCCAGCTGTTCCGGCGTCAGAAACCCTCCGCTCTGCGCCATATGAAGGAATCCTTCCATGTCTTTCATGGAAACCAGCGGCGGATTTCCCATCTGTTCCAGAATTTTTCTTGCCTGGGTGGTTTCTGCCTTTCTATGCATCAATTCATTTTCCGACAAAATCGGTTCCAACTGCCCCAACCGTTCCTTCGCCTTCTCCGTCAGCGCCCTCTCTTTCAGCATCTCCTTAATACGATTAAACTCCAATACCTCATACGTCTGATTCATGATCATTACTCCTGTCTCCAAACACATCGCGTTATGTCAAGCATAAACGAACCATCTTTTCTGTTACACATGAAATCTTTCGCACGTATATAAAATCCCGCGGCAGGTGATCTCCAAAATATAGATATCCCATAAAAAAGGACAGCAAAAAAGATGCCAAAACAGCAGATCCCGTCTGGAATTTTCTTCTGCTTTGCCATCTCTTTGCAGTCCGCTTATCCAAAGGGGTTCTGTTCTATGTTTACCATATATTGCAACGACAGGCGAAAATAAAACCATTCGGTTTTCCCGGCAATCAAACAAGCCCCGCAGGCATATCTGCTTCCCGGATAAACCCAATAAAACCCATGTCTTTTCATGAGTCATTCTCCCTGTCACGGATTCCATATACGAATCATTACAATACGGCTAACATACAACACTCTCCTTCTTCTTTCTTCTGCTTTTCACTCTATCAGGAATTCACACAGCTGTCAAGACTTTTTCACTTTTTCCCACGACAAACGCATGAACGAACATAGACTATGGCATGCGCAAGTCTTTGCGTGTTCATGTGAAAAACGTAGCGGTACTAAGATTTTTCTGTGCCGTGTCCGGCTGGAAAAATCAAGTACCGACGTTTTTCAAAGCCCGTCAGGAAAAAGGTTCGTTCTCTCCGACCTGAGAATGTTTTCCGGAAATAGAAAAACTGGTGAGGAGCGATGAGGATAGTAAAGCTTAGTGTGATCAGCCAGAGAGAGGTGGGAGACACTTTGCAGGATTTTGAAAAACGCCGGTACTTGATTCTTTCAGCCCTTCGGGCGCAAAAGAATCTTAGTACCGCTGCGTTTTTCACTAAG
>DVJD01000011.1 GCA_018710785.1 Candidatus Fimimorpha excrementavium | reverse complement strand
TCATAGATTCACCTCATTTCAACCAGGTATCAAAAGTTAAGCACTAAACTTTTGATACCCAATAATAGAATTTGAATCTATTATCCCATACATGGTCTGCTTTTTCGAGGTACGCACTATCTACCGTTTACTTACTCATAGACCGGATCAAAGAAATCAGCCGTTCTTTTGCAGATCGGACAGACAAAATCCTCGGGGAGAGTTTCGCCTTCGTAGATGTATCCGCAGATTTGGCATCTCCAGGCCTTCGGCGTTTTTTCCTCCTGCGCTGGTTCCGAAGATACCGGCGGGATGTAACTGGACGCCTTCGGCGGAGTGAGTCCCTTTTTCACTTTGTGATAATAGTCGTAGGTAATGCTGGGCGCATCGCTTAAAACGGCACAGTCATCGACCAGACCGATGAACAGATAATGGGTTCCCACGTCGATGATCTGCTGAACCTGGCAGGCGAAGTGGGCGTTGCAGTGCTGCTTTAAATAGGGAATCCCGAGGGAATCCATTTCTGTTTCCAGATTTTCGAATTTATTGACCGTTTCAGAGGACTGGAATCCGAATACCCCAATCAGTTCCATGGGGACGTCTTCTGTCAGAGCCATCACATCGAATTTTTTCGTTTTCCGGATGACTCCGGCGGTATAATTGTCCTTATTGACAGCGACCATCAGCTGACTGGGAGAACTGGTCACCTGAGTGGTGGTGTTAATGACACATCCCACGTTTCGTTCGCCGTCGGAGGCGGCGATAATATATAGCCCGCAGCTCAATCGGAAAAATGCTTTTGAATCCATAAATGCCTCCTTTATTTTTTGCGTACCTGCACGTATGTACAGTATAATTTGCTTTGTTATGGTTAGTGTAACATATATCTGGGGTTTGTCAAGGGAACAGAGGTATCCATATGTCTGCCGCAGGTCCTGCGAGATTGTCCTTGCAAGGGAGACTCATTTGTTGTATGATGAAACTCGAATATCCGTTTTGATGGAAAGGGACATACGATTATGAATATATTTGACATTTTAGGACCGATTATGGTAGGTCCTTCCAGCTCCCATACGGCAGGGGCAGTGAGAATTGGAAAGGTGGCCAGGATGCTTCTGGGCGCTGAGCCGAAGCATGCCAGGATTACGCTTCACGGATCCTTTGCGGCCACGGGTTCGGGGCATGGAACAGATAAGGCGCTGATTGCAGGGCTTCTGGGGATGGATCCGGATGACATGCGGATTCCGGACAGTGAGGTTATAGCCGAAAAACAGGGATTGGAGTATCAGTTTCATACAAAGAATATCCGCGGCGCCCATCCCAATACGGCGGTGATCCAGGTGGATGACGGAAATGGAAAACAGGTTCATCTGCAGGCGAGTTCCATCGGCGGAGGACGCATTCGGGTCAATGGAATTGACGGAATCCAGGTAGATTTTTCTGCGGAATCTCCGACGCTGATTGTAAACAACGAGGACAGGCCGGGCCATGTGGCGGCCGTCACGTCCATATTGGCAGAAGCCGATATTAATATTGCGACGCTGACGTTAAATCGGGGAAAGCGGGGAGGAAAGGCTATTTTTGTCACGGAGACGGATTTGGACATCCCCCGGTCTGTTGTGGAGAAAATCAGCCGCATCCCGGGCGTTCTTAAGGTGACGTATTTAAATGTATGATGCCAAAGACAAAACGAACGCTGTCCATGCGGGGATGAATTCGGAATCGGAAAAATGTTTATACTGAGAGAAAAACGTCTGAGAAGGCGGTGTAAGAAAAGGAGAATCGATCATGCCGTTTTATTCATTAGCGGAAATAGAAAGCCATTGCAGGGAGGAGAAAAAAAGTTTTTTTGAAGTGATTCTGGAAGATGACATGAATGAAAGAAAGGTGAATCGAGAGGAATCCATGGAGAAAATGGCTGCCATGTGGACTGCCATGCTGGAGGCGGCCGATTCCTATGACCCAGAGCTGAAGTCAAACAGCGGGCTAGTGGGAAGAAGCGGGGCAAAGATGGAGGAATACCGGGAAAAAGGTGAGCCGCTGTGCGGAGAATTTGTCAGCCAGGTGATCACACAGGCTCTGCAGATGGGGGAATCCAATGCCTGTATGAAGCGAATCGTGGCTGCCCCCACGGCAGGGGCATGCGGGGTGCTCCCGGCGGTACTGATCCCCTACTATAGAAAATACCATGAAAAAACGGAGACGATCGTTGAAGCACTGTATGTGGCTGCGGGCATCGGACAGGTGATTGCTGAACGAGCATTTATATCCGGAGCGGCTGGAGGGTGTCAGGCGGAGATCGGTTCCGCCAGTGCCATGGCTGCCGGTGCGCTGTGCGCCCTTCGGGGAGGGGACAGCCGACAGATCATCGCCGCCTGCGGCATGGCGCTGAAAAATCTGCTCGGTTTGGTCTGCGATCCTGTGGCGGGGCTGGTGGAAGTTCCCTGCGTGAAACGGAATGTCATCGGAGCGATGAATGCGTTATCCTGCGCGGACATGGCCTTGGCAGGCATTCAGAGCGTGATTCCCACGGATCAGGTGATTGACGCCATGCGGGAAGTGGGGGAGAAGATGGACGTTTCTCTGAGAGAAACAGGAATGGGCGGTCTTGCTGCGACTCCTGCCGGTCAGGAAATCGTGAAGAGTATGAAGTCGAAAAAATTTTGAAACAGGAGATACATTTGCCAGGTAGGAATTAAAAACTTCCAAACGGTTACAAAAAAAATACTGAAAACTATGTACTTTTTCATCATTTTGCGCTATAATAAATACAAGTTAACCGCATAGAATGAATTACTACTCGAAAGGGGCGAATATATGATGAATGGAAAGACAATTGTTACAATCGGAAGAGAATTTGGAAGCGGCGGCCGGGTGATTGGTGAAAAATTGGCAGAAAAGTTGGGAATTCGCTGCTACGATAAGGAACTCCTGACCCTGGCTGCCAAAGAGAGCGGAATGTGCAAGGAATTGTTTGAAACGCATGATGAAAAGCCGACAAACAGTTTCCTTTATTCTTTGGTCATGGATACGTATTCCCTGGGATATACGACTTCCTCATTTGTGGATATGCCGATCAATCATAAGGTATTTTTGGCCCAGTTTGATACGATTAAAAATCTTGCTGCCAAGGAAAGCTGCGTCATCGTCGGACGCTGTGCGGATTATGCGCTGGCGGACTATCCGAACACGACGACGGTATTCATCAGCGCCAATATGGATGACAGAATCAAACGTATCTGCAGACTGTATGAGAAGGATCCGGACAAAGCAAAAGATCTCATCGTCAAGACAGATAAGAAGAGAGCAAACTATTATAATTATTATTCCAGCAAAAAATGGGGAGATGCTAGGAGCTACCATCTGTGCCTGAACAGCAGTCTTTTGGGAATAGACGGCACAGTCGATGCAATTTTGGAATATCTGAAAGTAAAAGAACGCTATAAGAAAAAATAAGATCAGACTCAGCTGCTTTTGGGCACGTCCGAGTAAGAGTAGTAAAAAATCCCTGCGGAATACCGGATAAATGTTGCGGTATCCGCAGGGATTTTGCAAATGATTATTCTTGTCCGCTCCAGCAGTAGGTGCAGAGCTTGCACGGTTCCAGGCCAATGGAGGCGATCATATCATCCAGGCGGTGGAAACGCAGGGAGGTGAAGTTGAGCTGCTTGCAGATCTCGTCCACCATTTCCTTGTAATTTTCAGAATCCGGATCCACATAATTATTCAGAACAGCTTCCGCATGTTCCCCTTCGCGGTCACGGATGATTCTTCTTGTGATTAAATCCAGCTCCGATTTGGACCGGGAGAAGTTCAGATATTTACATCCGAACAAAAGCGGCGGGCAAGCCGGACGGATGTGAACTTCCCTTGCTCCGCTTTCATATAAGAATTCGGTGGTTTCACGAAGCTGCGTGCCGCGGACGATGGAGTCATCAATCAAAAGAAGACTTTTGTCGCGGATTAAAGGTTCCACCGGAATCAGTTTCATACGTGCGATCAGGTTTCGCTGACTCTGTTTCGTCGGCATGAAGGAACGAGGCCAGGTCGGTGTATATTTGATAAACGGCCTTGCGAATGGGATGCCGGACTGGTTGGCATAGCCAATCGCATGGGCGAGCCCGGAGTCCGGTACGCCTGCTACGATATCCGGCTTGACATCATCGCGTCTTGCCAGCATGTCTCCGCAGCGGTACCGCATTTCCTCCACATTGACGCCCTCATAGGTGGAGGTTGGATATCCGTAGTACACCCACAGGAAGGAACAGATCTTCATGTCTTTCTGAGGCGTCTGCAGAACATCAACTCCTTCCGGAGTCATGTAAACGATTTCGGCAGGTCCCAATTCCTTATAATCTTTATATCCCAAATTGATGTACGCAAAACTTTCAAAAGAAGCACAGAATGCGTCTTCCTTCTTTCCGATAATAAGAGGGGTACGTCCCATCTTATCACGGGCGGCATAAATTCCGTCTGGAGTCATCAAAAGCAATGTCATGGAACCATCCACCATTTCCTGTACCAGCCGGATGCCTTCCAAAATAGAGGATTTTTGATTAATCAGGGAGGCCACCAGTTCCGTCGCGTTGATGCCGCCGCCGCTCATCTCAAGGAAATGTGTACATCCATTGTCGTAGCAATACTGAACCAGCTCATCGGCATTGTTGATTTTTCCGACCGTGGTGATGGCAAAACTTCCCAGATGGGACTGTACCAGAAGAGGCTGCGGCTCGCTGTCAGAAATACATCCAATTCCGAGATTTCCCTCCAGTTCTTCCACATCACGCTCAAATTTCGTTCGGAAAGGTGAGTTTTCGATATTGTGAATTGCGCGATCAAACCCATTCTTCCCATGAACAGCCATACCGCCTCTGCGGGTTCCCAAATGTGAATGATAATCAATGCCGTAGAATAAGTCCTGTACGCAGCTGGATTTAGAAGCTACTCCGAAAATTCCGCCCATTTTTATTCTCCTATCTGTATATATTTTTCGTGTTCCGGCAGTTCACAAAGGCCCGTATTTCCATGTAAATAATAGTCTGCTTTTATGAACCGCCAAAATTTATTATATAATATTTTTTTGTGAAATGTAAAGGGATTCTTTGAATAGAAATCCGTATAAAAAGAATAGAATGAAAAAAGTGAAGAAAAATTTATGGAAAGGACTGGGAAACTTTACAGATTTTAAAGAGAAAAGGAAAAAGAAAGCATGGAGTTTGGAAAAGAAATTCAAAAAAAAGAGAACAATCGGGAAGAAAAAATGGGGATTTTGTAAGAAAATCAAATTACTAAAAAACTTCTTGCAATTTGAAAAATGGAGTGTTATAATCCCATCTTTGACAGCATAAGTCCGTAGATTGCCTTTAAATCAAGCTTTCTACGGACCTTTTTATAGCTCGAAATGTAGCTATATATTATTACTTTTTTTCTTGGTTAAACGAATTATTTTTC
>DVJD01000010.1 GCA_018710785.1 Candidatus Fimimorpha excrementavium | reverse complement strand
CATAGATTCACCTCATTTCAACCAGGTATCAAAAGTTAAGCACTAAACTTTTGATACCCAATAATAGAATTTGAATCTATTATCCCATACATGTTCTGCTTTTTCGAGGTACGCACTATCTACCGTTTACGTTTGAACTGTCAAAAACTTTCTCTTTTTCCATTTTTTCTTCTCCTCCAAAATTAAAACCTGTTCCTGCAGCAGCAATGGGGATATCCGTTCTCTCTCAACCGGATATCCCCATTATAAAATTTTATCCTTTCTTAGTCCGCAGTAGAATCGGAATAAAAAAGTGACCTTTTATTATGTTTTTAAAGCACAGATATGCATTTATTTATTATCAAAAATTTTGTCAAATAATCCAGCCATTTCCTGGTACATGGCATAATTATGTAATGAATCGTAAAGTGCTTCCATGATCCCTTTATAATACCATTTCTGACTTTCTTTTCCCCGTTTGAACCGTTTCCATATGTCTTCTCCGACTTCCCCCATATCCGCCTCTATACTGCGCAGACTGGATAATTTATCTGCACAGAGAAGCTGCTGTTTTTCCAATGACATACTTCCTGCAGTGTCGATGGTTTTCTGTTTCCTCTCCTCCCAGGAAAGGCTTTTGTCCTCCGTCATAGATGCAACAATTTCAGCCGTCTCCTGGCCAAATTCTCTGCGGATATCTTCCAGTGTAACCTCCGTATCCTCCACCGTATCATGCAGAAGCCCGGCACAGATGGCAGACTCAGAGGCATTGGCCTGAGTCAGTATCTGCGCTACCTCAAATGGATGAACGATATAGGGGACATCGGTTCCCTTTCTCTTCTGGTTTTTGTGTGCTACTGCGGAAAAAATGATTGCTTTGTGAATCATGGTCATTATATTTCTCCTCCTTTTTATTCCATATCAACGCGCTGTATTCCTCTGGTTTCTCTGCTGTCATGAACCAAATGAAAACACCGGCTGATTTTTTTCGATATCATATCCGCCATACGTTCCCCATACACGCAGTCCAGGTGTCGCTCTCTCTTTCGCAAGATCGACGTAATTGGTATCAACCGCCTTTCCGGAATAGCTGACGGTAATATGGTAAAATTTTTCTTCCTGATTCAAAATGTCCTGAAGTCTTTCATCTTCTGCCTCCATAGACATAATATGAAATCCTTCCGCTTTCACCACTCCCCTGTTTGGCGTCTGGATCGCTTCATCCCGCACGAATCCACCGATACAAAGCAATACCCGCTCCCCATACAATTCCATATGGGGAGCGTTTACTCCAAAAGCCGTCGTCACATGGGGATACTGGGGACGATTCGCAAAAGGAAGTTCTCCCTCTTCTCTTGCAGCCTGTTCCAGTCTCTGTATCGTCCCTGGATCTAAAAAAATCCCTTCCCATAAAATATTTGCCATCGCACTCTTCCTCCTTCGCCAGGAAAACGTTGTCCTGCAGAGTGGTATTTCATTCCTATACCATTTCTCAATCAGCGATCCGGTTCATCCAGTCCATTCTCTCTTTCTTGCTGCTGTTCGCGTTCCTTCCAGATTTCCAATTGGTTTCCGAGACGCTTTTCAAACTCTGATTTTATGGACCTCCTTTGAATATTCTGATTTTCTTTCTTTCCTTTTTCCAACCTATTGTCCCTGCTGATATTCCAAAAGGTATCCTGGTATAATGGTTGTGTTTTATTATTTTCTCCATCAGGTTTCTGTTTTTTCTTTGGTTGTTCTTTTTTCTTTTCAATGTCTATTCTTTCTTTTTCTTCCTTGATTGTAATATAATTTCCATAAGATAAAAGCCGAATGGTAATATCGCTCAACTCACTGTCCGGATAATAGATTGTCAACTCATATAGGTTTCCGCTTCTGCTGCAAACTTTTTTCCACGGAGAAAATTCTGTCAGAATCTGATCCGTTTTTTCCTCATCATATGGAAACGTAATCGTAATTGCTCTTTTCTCCCGTTTTAGCTGTTCCGAAACGGTTTCCACTGCCGCATTAAAATCATGATCGTCTATTTCATTTGCTTTCCACTTTTCTTCCATTATGTATATTCCTGAATTAAAATATTCTTGCTCCTCCTTTACTAATTCCTTGAAATTAAATTTTATAAATATTTTCCCATAATCTGTTATGACTATTTTCTTTCCGCCATTTCTCCAAGTCCAAAATTCCTCATTATTTTCAATGATTCTTACCTTTACGATACGCTCCAAATTAAGCGTGTAGGTCGCATCCCTGTTTTCATTGACAGCCTTTTCTTCCATACAGATAAAACGAAACACATCGTCTCTTTTGGAATATTCAATCCGTGTCGGAATCACCAGAGATACAATTGTTTTATTGTATGAGGTACGATACAAAGCAAGAATACGCTTTTTTTCATGTATTGCCCGAAGAATCGTTTGAAAATGGGTTATCTCGTCCTCTGAAATCTCCGGCCGTTTGTATCGGTCAAAATGATTGACAGCTATTTTCAAAGGAAATTCATACAGTGTCGTATTATTACCGACTAACTGTTTACTAATTTCTTCACGTTCCTTTTTGCTCAAGAACAGTTTCATCTTTGGTTCTTTCAAAATCGTTAAAATCCAGCGCCTTTCTATATTGGTCAATGGCAATATATTGTACAAATACATCATTTGATCATCGTTTACCGTTAATCCCCAGTGTTTAATACACTCACATATATTTCGATAAATATTCCACATTGTATCCTTTTTTACTATTTGAACCGGATAAGTTTCATAAATTTTTTTACATTCTCTTTCTTTCAAGCATTTTCTATCTTTTACACATTTCAGCACAATATTTCCCATGTCCTCATAGTAAGCTCCAAATACTACATGAAATAACTGTTCTGACAGAGCAGATATTTCTTCTTTTTCTTCGTCTCCTCTCATAAGAGATTTTTTTAAACATGGCCGTTCCGTAATTGCTTCCTTAATATATGACTGATCCATCTCCTTTATCTTTTCATTTGGCTCTTTCAATTTATCATACATATCTTTTGTTTCTTTACGCAGAATTTCTATGATACCACTGTCACTTTGGTCACTGTTACACCTCACCTGAATAACTCTCCCATAAAAGCTACGTATCCATGTATATAATTCTTCCTTATTGAGAACCGGAATCCTTACTGTTACGCTTTCTGTTTTCTGTCTGCTATCCTCCTTAGATTCTGATATAATCTCTCCATAACGAATTTCTTTTTCTATACGCGGTTTAATATAATATTCCCCTTCTTTAACTCTAAAAACAATATCGACAGTTTCCACGTAGTTTTCTTCCGATGCATCACCAGCTATACCAGAATATTTCCCAATACCAGGCATAATTCCCCAAATTTTTTTCAGTCTTTTTTTCACCCTTTTCAAATCTTCTCGTATCTGTCGTTCTTGTTCTTCAGAAAGCTTAGTATATTTATAAATATTGATATTATTAATAAAATCCGCCTTAATAAATCCATATATTCTTTCCACTGGTAAATAATAAGCAACATATTCACTTCCATCTTTATCACTGATTCTTATTTCTACCGGTATCCCACAAATCGTCTTCTGTTCACTTATACTATCACCGTATTGAATCTCACAGATATAAATTTTATTTGCTTCTGTTTCATTTTTTTCTATTACATCAAGGGCATTAATTAAATTGTAATCATTTATAGAATGAATAAAATAATCATGTTTAAAATAAAAATATGTTTTCCTATCTCTACTTTCTATTTCACTGCTTTCTATTCTTCTTATCAAGAATGATCCTATTTCTCCAAACAACTCTGTTCTGGAAAAAAAGCGCAATGCTTCCTTCAATCGCTGTTTTATAGAACAGTGCATGTTCTTTGTGGTAACATTTTCCAGTATATAGTTCATAGTAAGTTTTGATAATTCACAATTATGATTCGCGTTTTCGCTTGTCTTTGAATCCTCAATAATTCCCAAAACAATATTCTCTCTGATAAACTCTCTTATCTGTTTAATTTCATTATCCCAATCTTCTCCAAATTTTAATGGATAAGTTGAGTAAATAAAATTATATATCTCTGCTGTACTCATTGTACGCCGAGGTACACTGATTGTTTTTAAGAATTGCTGCACTTTTGTATTATCTTGAAAATCACAGTCTTCCTTTCCTACATACATACGTTTTCTTATTATATTCAGTCTACAACTGTCATAATCATTTGACCATTTAGCTTTCTCATATTCATTTAATAACTCTGATATTTCTCTGTCAAAATTCTGACACACGACATCTTCAGTTCTACATTTAATTAAATTTTTTACATTTATTTCACCCGATTTAATTTTTCTTTTTTTCGTATCCTCATTTATTTTTAACCTTTTAAACAAACTTTCCCAAGCATCAATCCGTTCACTCTCTAACATAATTGGATATCTGCCAGTTACCCCTTCTATTTTGAAGAAATCACTCATTGCAATTATAATTTTAAAAAAAATTTCCATATTTTGACTGGTTCCATTACAATAGCGATATAAGTCATGAAAGGGGTTCTCCGTATAGCTTTGAGAATCTTTTTCCAAAATAATTGCCTTTCCTCCTCTTGTTGCCTCAACCCCTTCCTTTCTTAGCAAATCCACCAACAAGCTGTAATTTCTTTTAAGTATAGTATCTCCTTTTCCAGGTTGAGCCATTTCTTTTATCTCCATGTATCCATACTTAAAAAAATCTCGTATCGAGTCTTTTATCGTCTTATTAAATATACTCGTTCCAACACCCTTTATCTTTCCTTGATAAAATATTGGCTGATCTTTTTTTATATCGTATCCACCATATGTTCCGCACACTCTCAAATCGAACAGTCTTCTCTCATTTTTGAGATCAGCATATTTTATATCAGCGTCCTCTCCAGAATAACTGACAACAATAAAATAATTTCTTTCTTCTTGTTTTAAATGTTCCTGAAGCGCCTTATTTTTTGTCTTCATGGATCCAACGCGAAAACCTTCTACTTTCGCAGTCTTACCGTTTGACATCGATATGGCATTATCCCGTATATAACCTGTAATATCGAGGAATACTGGCTTTCCATAAAATTCCTTATTCGGATTGGTCACTCCGGATATTATCGTTATATGGGGATATTGCACAGTAGATTCAAATGAATATAACTGTTCTTTACTCACAGTACTTTTTAAAGCCTGTATCACATCCTGATCTAAAAAAACTCCTTCCCATGAAATATTGGTTTTCACATTTTCCTCCTTTTTCTCATCTATACCATTCTTCTGTCCGCTCTATATCATATGATTTTAAATCTGTTTCACTTCCCGCCACACAGATATCTCTTCAAAAACAGTATCTGTGCGGCGGCAGCTCACTTGATCCTATCTATACTCCCTAAACCTCACAAACTCAAACGTCACCGTCCTTTGGTTCACGCCGTCCACCGTTCTTTCC
This sequence comes from Candidatus Fimimorpha excrementavium, assembly GCA_018710785.1. GTDB lineage: Bacteria > Bacillota > Clostridia > Lachnospirales > Lachnospiraceae > Fimimorpha > Fimimorpha excrementavium. The sequence goes on along the minus strand of DVJD01000010.1, from coordinate 30,794 downwards.
ACGGTATTTCTCTGACTGCATGCGGCCAATACCGTGATCCCCTGCTCGATCAGGCGACGGATCACCTGATATGCCAGTGTAAATTCTCCCTGGCAGAGTACCGCCGCCGGTTCTTTTGCCATGATCTGTTTCACCATCTCATCGGCCAGGTTTCCCAGTTCTTCCTCATCCATTTCCGGGCTGACGGTGGGGAACGCCATATCCTCAATCGTTCCGTATATTTCTGCACTTTCTCTCTGTTTGCTGTCCCAGCGTGCGCTTGGGTGATTGGTGAAATTGATAAATTTTTTCATTTGTCTATCCTCCTGAATATATGATTGATAAAAACCGGATCGGCTCCATAAGAGAAAAACCTTTCTCGGTCTCATCCTCTTCCCATCGGAAGGGCGGTTTCAAGCGCTTCCGTCCTCCCTTCATTCCTTGCTGTTTATCGGTCCTCTACTCTTTCGGCGTCCTTCTCAATTTTACTTCGCCAGGATTTCTTCTTCGGTTTTCACCCATGACCTGATATTCTATCTTGTCGCCTGTTCTCAATCCATACACTTCCGAATAACCGGTCAGATATCCGAACGAATAGGTTCGCGTGGCAGGCGGCTTCCCTCCTTTAAAGGTTTCCTCTGACTCCAACTCCACCTTCGCTCTTTTATTCGGCCAGTCTACTTTCAGTACCTTTCCCGTTTTACTTGGGAACTCCACGGACCGCAGCGTGGGGCGCATGGGTTCCATATACTGCATAAACACTTGATCGGCCCTGCCGGTCGCCATTCCCTTAAAGCGGTCATTTCTATAATCATAGGCCTTATGGTTTTCCATAAACCACTCATATCCGTTTTCTTCTGGAGCATTTGGGTACAACCGCTTGCGCGGATAGCGAATGACCGTATCCCTAATGCCGGACAGGCTGTCAAAGGCCGTCATGGTCTGGAACTGTTTTTTGATCGTCTCTTCGAATAGGTTCGAACCGTCATATTCCTGATAGGGCGCTTCGCAGATCTCTGTCCCCGCTTCCCCACAGGATACGCAGCGCAGCTTTATCTCTTCCGTCTTTACTGCGATGCTTCCAAATCCCAGCGGTTTGGCGGCCCCCAGTTTGTAGCCGCATTTCCGCTCGCTCCATTTCGTCTCAGGTTTTTCTCCGGCATTGAGAAGCCAGATCAGCCGGTTCAGTTCGGTTCTGGAAATTCGGTCAAAATAGAGCTTGCCCTGAAAGCAGATTCCCGTTTTTTCCCTGTTTTCTCCTAAAGCGCCTTTGACGGGATGGACGGTCATATTCAATTCCGTCTTCTTTTCCCCATGCGGCAAAGTCATTTTGGGATTATGCCAGTAAAATTTTCTTCCAGCAAGTCCCGTCTTTCCTTCTTCATACGTATATTCATGGAGTTTTCCTTCGGAATCAATGTAATAATCGTACGTCCAGAATACCGCGCCCTCCGGCCTTTTCAGATAAAATTCCATGCTGCTGATCTTTGGCGTGGACAGCGGGGGAAGGGTCACCGGATCTTCATAGTACTCATGGCAATGCTCCGGATCCTTTTTTTCCACCGGCAGCAGATCCGTAAAGCGAACGCGGGAAGATATCCCGTCTCCGGCTTCCAGCGTGCCAAACAGACTGCAGGCCGGGCACAACGCCCTCTGTCCCGAACACGGCGCATGATCTCCAAGAAAGTCTGCTATCTTTTTTTCATAGATTTCCCTTGTGATGCAGGCGGGGGAAAGCATGATATGGTTTTCGCCTTTTGTCCCTTTCTCCTTTCCATTGTATGCGATCTGGCTATAATAAACCGGAAAACAGTGATCCCCGTTTAACTCTCCTTTCTTAAACTTTTCATACTGCTCCCGATACTCCCTGTAGGAGCTGGACTCTTTGTCATAAATTTTCAGAGCCTCGTCCAAATCGTCCAGAGCAATATGGTTTCTTACCGCCCTGCCTCCCCCTCTGACACAAAACACGGCATAATTGCATTTTCTTCCGTTATTGTCCAGTTCCCCTTTATAAAGATATCCTTCTTTATGGGTATAGCCGTTGGTGTATCTTCCCTTCTTATCCAGACTGCCATAGACCCTCTTGGGCTTTTCTTTGTTCGTAAATTTTTTTATGCGAACCTGGACTTTACATCCCTCCATGCATTCATCCACAGTATATCCGCCGTCTGTATACCATGACGTTCTCTGTTCCATCTCCTGTTCCGTCGGCGTTCCCTGGTCTCTTACTTTTATATAGATCGGGTCCGCTTCTATCAGACAGTAACCATTTCCCACTTTTTTTAACAACCCCGGCCGGAATACCTGGGCGGTTCGTTTTCCGATTTTTTTATCCTTCTGCACCGACGACATACACGAGTTGGTCAAAATCTCATAATTGCTTCGAAACATTCCACGGATCTCGCTTCCGGGGATCACCGGAATCTGACTGTTTTGGGCCGCGGCTTTTTTTAGAGAAAACGGCTTTTCCAACGGCGCTTTGACATAGGTACTCGCTTCCCTCCCATCCTGCCAGCAGATCCCCTCCTGACTCCAGTCATGATAGGAGAAAAAGTCCATGGACTTGTGCGGCTTGCGCGCCTTTCCCGGTTCCGGATCCGTTTCCAGTCCATAGAGGTTGGGATTGCTGGTATTGGGGATAAACAGAGGGGTTTTTGTCATCACCTGATAGGAAATCACACCGGTAAAGGCTTCTTCCTCTTCTTTCCTCGTCCCCTTTGTCTTCATCAGCGGTATGAAATTATAGGGATTGATAAATTTTGTCATCCTGTCACGCCTCCTTCTCCATCACCAGCCGGTAATCGTCCACATAGGCCATCCCGGATTTCGACTCGTAGGCGATATGGTGAAGCATGGTGATGGTTTCTTTCTGATACGCATTGGTTTCCAGAAGGATGTGTTCCTTCAGCACGCTTTCTCCGTCGTGATCCGGTTTTTCCGGAAATGCCGCCACATGTTCGATCCATCCGCCGGGAACATTTTTTCCGCAGTTCTCCCCATATTCCCGGGAAACGCGCTGATTTCGTTTCTGAACTCTCTTACTGCTGCTCGCCATATACCGGTATTCTTTTTCCCCGTCAAAAATGTGCAGTTCCAAAAGCTGACTTCCCTTCAGCAATGCGGCCAGCTGTTCTCTGCCCCCGCCGGTTTCTTCATATCGGGAAAACAGCACCTGTGTTCTTGTATATGCCAGCAGCCATCCCTTTCGGGGCGCTTCTTTTAATTTCGTCAGGCGCGCAAGAAATTCTGCTGTCCCGTTAGTTTGTATCTCCATCCAAATCTCCCCCTTTTCCTTCCGTCTCATTTTTTCGTTTGGACAGCCACTCCCGGAAATCTTCATCCGCCGCCTGCCGCCGTTCTCCTTCTATCTCATCAAATCCTTCCGGTTTTCCTGCCGCTTCAAAGATTCCCCGTCCGATGGCGGTTTCGCCGCCGATGGGAAGATAGCCCATCTGGATATCCTGCGCCACCAGCCAAAGCAGCTTCAGGATCCGCCGGTATCCTTCTTTCTTCTGAATCCTCATTTCCAGGCAAATCTTCCCTCCAAAATGAGCAATCTCGCTGTACAGGGCGCCGTCCAGGACGGAAGCGTCAAACCGGCTGATTCGGTTTCTCGTAATGGGAAGATCACACATGGGGCTGCCCGGCTCCTCCTCAAATACGCATTCCTCCACCGTGATCAGCGAGCGCGCCCTGGCGTCTGTATAGCCGAACCAGTAACCGATGCAGTCCTCCGCGTCTTCGCAGTGAAGCTCTCTTAAAATCCTTCTGGCGTCGGCCCGGACGGCGCCCCGCAGGCTGCTGCCCGGCACGATGGCGCAGGATAGGACGGGACTGCCGTCCGTCTGATTGGCGCGGCGTCTGGAAGTCAGATGTTCATAGTCCGCTTCCCCGGAGCGCGTCGAATAGCGCCGGATACTGATCCCGCCGGTCAGCCGCAGGGGAATCCGCACGATACACTCCTTACTTTCCTCTCTCTCCTTCGCCCTCCAATCTTCCCAGTGCGCATAATTTTTCCGGTCTCTGGGATTCTCCATAAATTCCAGCCACTCGTCTGCCAGCGATCTTACTTCCGCATGATCCCTGTCTTTCTGCAAACCGGGCGCATAGGGCGCCTCTGTCGGCTGCGTCGGTTTTTCTCCCTCTCTACACGCCTTGCCGCCGTAGGGGTCGGCTTCTTTTTCGTTGATAAATGCGCGTTTTTTTATCTCCTGGATTTTCATCCGCCCAAACCCGCTGGTTTTCTTCGCCCCAAAGCGGATCTCGCCCGCATCCAGCGCCAGAAATGCCTGTATCAGTTTATCCTCTCCGCCCTTCGAGCTGTTTTCCCTTCTGACATAGCTGATATAGAGCGTCGCCGTAATCCCCGGCTCTATGATTTCCCAGTCGAACTTTTTTCCCGTCTCCACCCTCCGGTCCTCCGTGAGACGGACACCGTCCCGTCTGGTTACTTCCGCCGGTTCATCAAAATAGACGTCGGAAAAAATGACTTCGCTCATCTGCCCTTCTTCGCCTTTGGAATAGCCGAAAATTCCCCCTTTTTTCCTTTCGGGATCCAGATATTGCCGGAATGCTCCCGCCACCGATGTCCCGGGTATAAAGCACTCCCCTCTGCCGTTTCGCATCACATCCGAATCGGTATTTTGATCCGTCCCTCCCGATACGCAGAGCGGAGAGATCAGTTCCAGCCTGACTGCATAGTAAATTCTCTCCCGTATGAGATTTTTTCCCTCTTTCTTTTCCATTGTTTTCCTCTTTTCCTTCCTTACGCCCCATCCTGCCGACCGCATGGGAGACATCTTTCTCCAAAAAATATTTTTGTGCCGCAGGCGCTCCATCCCTGCGATTGGCAGCGCGGTTCTCAACGGCGCAGCGTGTATTTTAATTCAGTCAAATACAGACCCAGATATTTCATGCGCACGTCTTTTTTCTGTTTCCTGACCAAATCGTCCGGCATTTCTTTGCTTTCGCTGCCTGCAGAATCAGGCGTGGTATTTTCCGCATGCTCCCCTCTGTCGGATGGCAGCCGGTAGGGATATCCCGCTATCTGAAACTCACGCTGAAATCGCTCCACCAGCGCGTCTGTCTCTGCCTCGCCGCATTGTCCCAGAATCCACTTCGCCCGTTTTAACTTTTCTTCTTTTTCGCGGACGGCTTTTTCATAACGGGCGATCACTTCCCGCTTCACAGCGTCGATTTTATCCTCTTTTTCCCCGTTCGCCGCATCTGTTTCCGCAGCGCTCTCCGCCGCCGCAGTCTCCGCGTTCCCTGTTTCCTCCTGTTCCCGCCAGATACTGATCATATTGCTGACGGTAGACCGAAAGGCTTCCGGCGGTGTCAGTTCCTTTCTTTTGCTTTGAATCTGCCGGATCGCTTCATAATGGAGATAGTCTTCAAACAGTTTTCCACAGAGTTCCCGTAAAAATGGGCGATGTTCCACATTGATCCAGCCATTTTCCCCGTTTTCGCAGACAGAACCGGCGTGTTCCAACTGCTTTGCCCCAATTTTTTCCGCTTCCGGCCACTGATCCGTAAGGGCTCCCAGCCAGCTTGCCGCCTGATTGGCCCCGCTTTGTTCCTGTATGGAATATTCTCCATATCCTTCTGTATTTCTTTCTCCTGCAAACAGACGGGTTCTTTTGCGGATTACCTTCGGTTCCTTCAAATGGAAGCAGAGGACGCTTCCCTTATCAAACGCTTCCACCACTGGCTTGCGGTGTTTCCATGTCACATTATAGCCGCCCTCTGTCGTATATCGAAGGTAACGGTCCACTGACGCCACGTCTCTGTCCCGATCCAGTCCCAACGCCGCGCAGATCTCCTCTTCCAGCTCTGACGGAACCACCGTATAGCAGGCGTGATCCCCATACAAAATCATGGGAGATTCCAATTTTACCGCAAAATCCCGAATGCCCTCCTCACATCCCTCTGCTGCTTCCTCTTCATTTAAAAAACCGGTGACAGAAAATCCGGCCGTCCCGTATTCCGCATTTTTGGAATAACCGAGACGGATTTCCTTCACTCCTTTTAAGCACTGGTATAGCTCTTCCATCTGACTCGATTTTCCTTTTTGGCCGGAAGCTTTTGCCTGTCCCTGTTCCTCACAAGGCCCGCAGAGAATGTAGCCCTTCATTTTCTGTCCGGCCTGGATGGCGGACATCTGATAAAAATGGCTGTTTCCTCCCTCGTTGGCAAGGGCTCTCCCCACCGCTTTGTCTTCCGGCCGTCTGTGATGATAATGTTCTTCCAGCGCCACATCCCGCTTAACCAGTACCTTCTTTCCTGTAAGGGGATCCGATGCCAAAGCCACATAGCCGTGTTTCATGGCGCTTAGCTGTACCGGACTCTGAGAGGGAGGTTCCGACTTCTGTGTTTTCTTTTCTGCCGTTCCAATCTTCCGGTGTTCTTCTTCTGAATAGGACAGATCGGATTTATCCACATACTGCGTGCTGTTATTTTTTATCTCATAATAGCAGGCAGGCGCCTCCGAAAGCCTTACGCCATGCTCGGACAGGTAAGCGTCGGAGCAGATCAGCGTTCCCTTGTCCATCCATTTGAGAAACGCATCCTCCCCCTGTTTCTTCATCTCCTGGGCGATCAGTCCCAGAATCTTGCCCCCTTCGATATAGTCAGATGAGTTGGCTTCCCCTCCATGGAGGCTTTTCATAATCACCGGTTCCAAAAATGTGATTTCATATTCCAGACCGATACAGCCCGGCGGACATGTCTTTGGAAGAACTTCTTCTTGTTCCGCCCTGTCCGCTCCCGGCCTTCCCGATTCTTTCCTTTCTTCCAGCGTAACCCTGACTTCTCCCAGGCCTCTCGTCCTGGATACGCCCATGTGGGCAAGCGCCTTACAGCAGCGTTCCAGCTGTCTTCGATCTTCTTTCTCCCTTTCCTCTGTTTCTTCTCCGAGGGACACATCGGCTGTAAATTCCAGCCCCTTGTTGACGACGCGCACGGTGCGCAGCGATCCCTCTTCTGCCGTTTGTGTCTTTGGATCGACGGACGTCTGTGTACGGATATAGGAAAATTGGTTCAGAACATTCTGCGGGTGTCCAATGGGATGGTTCAAAACCGCAGAAAGTTCTTTCTTCTTTTCCTGATATCCTTCCAGACGCGCATTGGAAATCCGAACGACTCCCGACTGATTTCCTTCTCTTCCAAACAGACGGACAGCGTCAATGTAATCTCCCCAGTCGTTCAGTTCTTCTGCACGTTCTCTCAGACATCCTTTCAGGGTTTTCCCCGAAATATAGGGAATTCCCGCTTCATCATGGCAGACGTCAATATCGACGCTGCTGTTATATACTCCTCCGTCTGCCGCGCACAAATCGCTCAGCAGTTTTATCCGTATCTGATATTCTCCCATAATTCCTCTCATTCTGCCGCGCATACGGCCTTCGTTTCTGCCTCTCCCGCTTCCGTGTTCTCCGCTTCCAAAATATCGTGATCCAAATCCACATACAGATCCATCATTTCCAGAGCGTCATACCATTTGGCCGTCGTACCGTCAAACAAGTCTGTCGTACCATCCGGCAGCTTCCATCCTCTGGACTGCAAAAACGCGGACAGCGCTTCTGTCTGGTGACATCCATTGGGATACTCGTTGCGGATTTCCTTCGCGAATCGTCTCGGAATTCCCGCTTTCGTTCCCGCGCCTTCCTCTGAAACTTCCTGCTGAAAATACCGGACCGCATCCTTCATCCCCTGAAAAGAATATTTCCTTCCAGCGTTTGAAAAACGTTCTTTATTGTCTTTGGTTTCCACAAAATACGGCCGTCTTAACAGATGTTCTCCCTTCCAGGTGACATATTCCTTTTGGCGGATTCGTTTTAGATTGCGCGAAAAGATATTTTTGCAGATCTGAAAATCTACAAAACTTCCCACCTGCGTTTCTTCCCGGTCATCCACAGAGAGCCGGGCCAGATTTTCCTCTTCCTTTGCCCTCTTTTTTGCCATATCGCAGCAGGCCTCCGCCGTCTCATAGGCGGCATAGAAGGGGAAATGACTGCCCATATAGGCGATCCCGGCGCACACGCTGAACCGGTAAAAGGCTTCTTTGTCAGAACCTTCCCCGCCGTTTTCCATCCCTTTGACAAGCATGCTGCGCGCTTCAATCTTCCGCACAAAATATTCCACCGTCGCCAGTGCAATCCATCCGTTGCATACGTATGTAATATCATCCCCCGCCACCACAATCTTTCGGATAAACGCCCGTTTTTCCCTCCCCTGAAACTGTTTCAGACGGTACGCCTTATCGTCAAACATCTTCTTCATGTCATCAAAGGTCTGGCGGTACGACTCCGAGATTTGGATGGAGATTTCGCGCATGCGCTCCACTGCTGTCTTATAATCCTCCACGCCCTCGATGTATGCCCGAATCCGCAGCCCCATATTGTTGCCGTCCAGATGGACGACGGCCAGGGTGCTGTCGACCCCCTTTTCCTGTACCAGATTGTCAAAGATTTTCTCGTCCTCGTTCTCTTTTCTTTCCCTCTTTTTCTTCTGCTTTAGCTGGGTTTCCATACTGCCTGATGCGAGGACGGCTTCTCCCTTTTTCTCCGGTACATCCAACGGATATCCGGTATCCAGCTCCGTTTTCATGACAGGAAGCGCGCCAAACGGCTTACTGATGATCTGATCGGCCTTTACCCGGACCATCTCCTCGTTTAATGCCCGGTAATCCTCTGAATATGTGCCTTTCATCGGTACGCATGCCGCCGCAAGCTGTAACGAATATGTCCGGCTTAAAATATACATTGACATCGTCCGGTTGATTTCCTGATAAAGCGCTTTCGACTCATACAGCACATACGCATTTCCGCCCCCTATAAATAAAACTTGCATCTTCTCCCAATGCTCGTCAAATGCTTTTGCCCGTCCGTCTTTTTTCCATTCCAGGCACTCCTCCGGCAAAATCTCTTCTTTCTGACCTGCCTCTATCTTTTTTTGATTATAAACCCGAACCGCTTCGCGCATGGCGTCTGAAAGAAGATCTTCCACGCTCTGACTGGCTCCCATGGCGTCTTTTACCTTGGTCGTGCGAAAGATGTAATTCTGTATCCCCCTCACGTCATACATCGCAATCTGTTTTCCCTCTTCCATAGTCAACCTCTCTTTCCTGTTTTTTTCTTCCTGTCCGTTTTCCTCTCACCAAACCGATAGCCGGGTAATTGCAAAACTTGTAAAACCGAATCCATCCTGCTTTTCCAATCCCGTTGTTCTTACCTTTCTTCACCAGTGCTTCTGCTTTTGGAGAATATTCCTATATTTTCGAGAAATGTGCATATCGAATATATATTTTCCTATTCTAGCTCAATATACCATCATTTTTCCCAATATATATTGTGTATTTTACACTAAATCCATTCTTTTTACAATATGTGGCACAACTTGTGGACAGACTTTTTGTTTTTTCGCGACATTTTTCTCACCTCTCTCAGACTGATTATAAACAACGTATCCTATCCTCTCCGCTCGTAATCCAGAAATAACTGGCTGGGTCGATAGATTTCCGGTTTCTTTTTCTCTTTTTTGGGAATCGTATACGTCTTATTCCTTTCCATCCCGCATGTATAGTTTGAAATATCGGGAAGTTTTGTCACAAACACCTTACCCTCCGCTAAAAAGCAGACATCTGCGTATCCATCCTTCCGTTTCATCAATCGGAGCATATCTGCGGTCAATACCGGCTGTCTGGTCCCATCCTCCGTGATTCTTGTCGTTCCCGCCTTTCGCGCGATATATTCCAAAAGCTCTTCCTCCGGACTGGAAAGAAAATATATATTCTTGCAATTGGCAAAAATCACATCCGCTTCCCTTCCGTATACCTGTTCCAATTGTTTTTTCCCCTGACACACCAGGGTCCACCGGATATTCCGGCTTCTCTGGGCAGATATGTTTCTTCCCATGTTTGGAATATAGTAATTGCAGAACTCATCACAGATAAAATTGACCCTCCTGGGCAAAACGCCGCCATACTGGTATGCCTCGGAAACTAACGCTGCGCTGATCTGCTGCAGCACCATCCCGTTAATTCGGTCATACGTATCCACTTCATCCGGCACGATAATAAAAAGAGCCGTTTTTTTCAGAAACAAGTCACAGACAGAAAAGGTGCTGCTGCTCATCATGCGGAGGAGCTTTTCATTGCTTAGAAACACTTCCAGATAAGAACTCACCGTCGCCAGCGTGGACATCCTCGTCTTTTCCGGCTCCGATACCACGGATTCCAGCATCGCCATGACGCTGTCGGAAGCGCCGTACTCTTCCACCATCTCTTTCATATAACTGCAGCCTCTTTCTGTCGTAAACGTTTCCAGCGTCAGCATATTGACCTGTTCTTCCCTACCGCAGTATTCAAAAAGAAGCATGATCACCGCCGTCAGATATTTAGACGCCGTCAGATCCCAAAAGGGATCCCCGCCGCTCCCCTTATAGATGCTTCGAAGGGCTTTGACCACATGATTTACCATAATCGCCGCCTCCTCCTTTTTTCCATTCCGATACATCTGATAAGGAACCGCAAGAAAATTGTATCCATCGGCCTCCAGCGTACGGTAATCCAGAAAGAAACACTGATACCCGTTTTCCTCCAAAGTCCCCCGCACCACGCCGGACAGACTTCCAGTGGAAAATTCTCCCTTGATGTCCATAATCACCATACTCTCTCCGGCAAGGGCATTGAGTATAATATTCTGTACAATCAGATTTCTGCTTTTTCCCGAACCGGTTCCTCCCAGGATCAGAGTCATCACCGTCTCCGGATTCAAACATACATGTTTTCCGTCGCTCCAGATCGGTATGCCTCCATACTCCAGTTTTCCGCTCATATCCGCGCAAAGATACCGGTTCTGGATCATTTCCAGTGATGCAAATCCGCTTTTTTCTTCCAAAAATGCATATGGCCTCCAATCGCCTTCATATTGATATGCTTCCACACTCTCATCCTCTCTCCTGTTTTTCTCACATATATCCCGCCGCATAGACCGACCATACTTCATCGTTCCAATACTGCTGCGCCATTTCCTTTGTAATCCTTTTCCTTCCGGCATAACGGCAGAGATCCTCGGTCAGGAGATCTGTAACCTCATAACTTGGCTTCATCCGCCCTGCCAATTTGTCCGCCAGAAAACGGACCGCGTCTTTCTCCGCTCTTTTATGCATTCTTCGAAACTGCCTGCCAATATAATCGAACAGCAGTCTGTCGTCCGGTATCCCGGAGACTTCTTTTATCTTGGGTTTCAGATACCGCATCGTCTCCATAAGCAGCCCTCTGACCTGACCCCGGTCGGCCCGGCCGACTGTGAACAAAAACTTCCATCCCTTCCTGTGATCGTGCAGAAACTTTAAGAAGATCGTAAAGTACTCCTCTTTTTCATGGGTAATCCACTCGGATACATCCGCCGCTACGATTCCTTTAAACGCCGCCCGCATACCGGTTTTCTGCCTGACGGTCAAGATCAGGCTTTTCACTCCACGAAACGGTTCATACGCAGGCGCATATCTCAGTTTCATATATACATAGGGCTGTTCTCCTTCAAACGCTTCCGGTATCATTTCCTGTTCTTCTATGGCAATATCTCTTACAAAACGCTCATTTTCTGCGGCCTGTGAAACCAGATAAACCACATCCGCATCCTTCCACAGGGACTCCTTCTCTTTGTTTTGTCCCATACGTTTCTCCTTTCCAGACAGACGTCCTTTCCCGGCTCCTCGCCTGTCTTTCCGTTTTTCCCTTCCGGACTGCCGGTACCGTCCCGCATCCGACGCATACATGCATCTTTCGGATGCTTCTTTTGAAGTTATCTTGATTCTAACAAAAACAGCTCTCCGAAACGAGCGCGTAATCGGAAAGAAAAAGTGACTTTTCCATATACAAAAAACGGCCCGTTTCGTCACTTTTCTTTTCCGAATACAGTGTTTCTTTTTATCCCCCTGTTTTCTATAATTCTCTTATCACCCGTTGTATCCCCAAATTCCCGCGTCGGCCAACGGATTAGCTCCTGACGCCTGACGCCCCGCGGGTTCACACAAGGAGGTTTCACCATGTCGTACTTATATGAATTATACGAAGATACCAGACACATTTTTCTGGACATGCTGGAAAATCGCTTTCTGTTGGAAAAGAAGCTGGACATGACAAAAATCCTGATCTGGGAAAGCCCTGAGGAGTCCATCCTGGCTTTTTATTTAAAAGAAGCTTACTTTTTCCAGTTTTACCGTCATCAAAAAGAGTCTTCTAGCTCTGCGTCCCGCGATCTTTTAGCTTCTTCCAGGCAGGAAGGTCTCCGTACGCAGGCGGCTGCGCCCCCTCTTTCCTGTCCTCCGATGACGGACGAAAAAGATCCGTCCTGCGACCCTCCGGCTTTCTACGACTGCGATCCGATTACTCCCACGCATCTTTTCCTGAACCGCGAAGAGATCCGTATCCGTTTTGGAATCGGACATGAGCTATGCCACATCCTGTTCTCCTCCATAGAAACTGCTCTCTACTGCGGATATTCCGCCGATGACGATTCCTTTTCCGCCTCCTCAGTCCGGCGAAAGATACGGGGCGAAGAGGCTTATGGAGACGCCCTGGAAGAGATGCTCTGCGACTATTTTTCCGTCGAACTTTTATGCCGGGCATATCAGGGAATCCATACCAGACAGGAATTGCTCTCCTGTGTGTATTCCGGTCAGACCGGACAGGAAAGGAGAGCCATCTATGACCTGACGGAAACCATCGTGTCCGCCTTCGGCGAAGCTCATCCGGAAAAAACCTTCGATGAACTTGTCTACGACGAGACAACCGTATGGCCCCGATGCTATCTCCTCTACCACGTCATCGTCGGTTCCCTGAGTATTGTGATCCACGACTATGAAGAGACCATGGGAAAAGGCTCCTGGAAACGTCTGAACCAGCTGCTCGACCTCTTTTACTTCGATCCCACTCAGGAAAAAGTCAAATACAAAATCCTGCTCGAATTAAAACGCGCCGAAGATTTCGATTGATCTTTCTTGTTCTGCTGTGATAAAATAGTTTCCAGTCAAATACGCACGGACAGCCTGTTTCCTGCCCGTGCGTATCGTTCCCATCCAGACATCCTTTTTTCCATAAACATGGCGTCCATACCATCCAAAGAATCATTCCATGGAAAAAATGGAGCCTTTTGTTCGCTGCACAGAGACATTCACTGATGACAGGAGGAATAAAACAATACCATGAAATATCGTCTTACCTTTCAGCTGCACGAGCCGTTATCCCTGCCTTTTCAATATAATAAAATTCTGCAGGCCGCCCTTCTCCACTGGATCGGCGATGAGGATTTTTCCGAATTTCTGCACGACGGCGGATATGATATCCAGAAACGAACCTACAAATTGTTTTCTTTTTCCAACATTTACGGGACGTATTCGCGGGATACCCGGACAAGAAAAATAACTTTCTGCGATGAGATTCAAATCTACCTGTCCTTTTACTCCGACGAGTCCCATGCATATGTACTGAAAACCATAGAGCAGCAGACGCCGATCCGCTTTGGACAGCAGTTTTGCCCATTGACCAACTGCGAATGGATACCGGAAGTCTATGGCGATTGTCTTGTGAAAACACTGTCACCGATCAGCATCCACTCCACCCTGATCCGCCCGGAAGACCATCGTCAGAAGACCTATTATTTCAGTCCCTACGAATCCGACTTCAGCCGCCTGATCCGGGAAAATCTGCTGAAAAAGTATCAGGCTTACCACGGGACGCTTCCCAGAGAGGACGACTTTAAAATCTCCCCCCACGCTTCCGTCCCATGCCGTGAATCTGTCCTCACCTATAACCGCTTTATCATCAAGGGGTGGAATGGTATTTTTTCCATAAAAGGATCTCCGGAATTGATACGTCTCGCCCTGCTCGGCGGAATCGGTGCCCGAAACAGCATCGGACTGGGGTTTGTACTTCAGAAAAAAGAGCTTGTCTGAGACTTCTTTCCCCGTATCCGTACCGCGGATCAATTCGGATACCCAATCCGCGGTACGGTCAGCTTCTGAATCCTCACTCGTTTTCTCCTCTATGATCCCGTATGTCCAGGATATACCTTCCATGGGATGTGGACGCATAGATATCCTGAAAGCCGGTTTGGCAGAGAATCACATGCCTGTCCTCTTCTGTAAGGATATGCACGGCTGCTTTCAGATCGGCCCAGTCCTCCAAGGCGCCTCTGTAGTGTTCCTCCAATAGACGGATCACGTTGGCCTCTTCTTCCATCTGCTGGCTGGCCGGAAGTTCCTGGTAATACAGATACAGCTTTTGCTCCAGCATCTTATTTTTGCATTCTGTTTTTGCAAAATAGCTGGAAAGAATCATGTAAAGGATATATTCCCTTGCATTTTCTTTGTTCTTTCTCTTAGCGGCATTGTCGATCTGGTATCTCATGGCAAATCCCTCCTCGGATAAGCGATTGGATTCTATATCCAACTGCTGAACATTTTTTCTTTACAAGAATATGTTACTATAAATCTCTTCGCCGCCCCAGATTCCTTTCGGAAGAAAAAAGTGACGTTTGCTTTTTCACTAAAAACCCGGTCAATCGAAAACCTCGTATTTCAAAGGAATTGGAAGGTTTTTTGATCCTACTGCCCTCTTAAAAGCGGCTGAAACGGCAAAAAAAGCGGCAAAAATCCGGTCGATCTGCCTCTGAATTTTATTATTATAAGGAATCGTTGAAAATAAAGGGGGTTTTCAGTAGATTTATTTTATTTAAAATCGATGATTAACTGGATTTTTTGCCAGGAATGTGGTAGAATTGAGAATGCGAAAAGGGAAAGCTTGAATTTACAGTAGTGATAGAATAACTATGAGGTATTGACACAAAATTGCTTTGGTTCCAAGGCTAATTATCTTAAGCCTATAATAAAATAACTACAAGGTATTGACGCAGTCTTACTTCCTGGAAATAAAAGATATTTATCATCTAACATTTATTTTCCATAGGAGGTATCCATATGTGTGTTTCATTAGAACAGATTTTACAACCCGATAATATCAGTCAGGCAATCTCTTTTCTCAAGACGAAACCCAACGCATGCGGTGATGATGGGATTTATCTTCATGATTTGGAACAATATTGGCAGCTTAATGAGGGGATAATAAAAAAACAACTCCTTGATGGTACTTATCTACCTCAAATGATCCATGAAAAGATACTTTTACAGCCCAACGGGAAAAGACGCATTATAACCTTATTTTCCTCTGTTGATCGTCTAATTCTACGGGCTATTACGCAAAAGCTGCAGCCAGCGCTGGAACTGCATTTTTCTCCATATAGTTTTGCTTATCAGAAGGGAAAAGGCGTTCAGAAGGCAGTTCGCTGCGCCGCGGATTGGATTGCGGAAGGTTACGGCACGGTTGTAGAAGTCGATATTCAGGGATTTTTCGACCATATTTCTCATGAATGCCTGAATCAAAAACTACGCAGTATACTTACTGATTCCATGCTTTGCCATCTCATCTTTTCGTATGTCCAATGTAAGGTGGAAAGCGATTTTCAACTGAAGGATAAGACCGTCGGCATTCTGCAGGGTTCCCCGTTAAGTCCCGTCTTAAGCAATTTATATCTGGACGAATTGGATCACTGGATGGAAAATCAGCATCTGCACTTTTGCCTATTTTCTGATAATATTAACATATATGTATCGAATTATAAGGAAGGACTGACTATAATCGCAGAGCTTCGCCGTCAGCTCAATCGCCTGCACTTACAAATGCATCCTGAAAAAAGCGGGATTTATCCTGCCCTGAAACGGCGATTTCTCGGCTATTCTTTCGAAAAAAGACCGAGCGGAATCCTTGTCCTCCGCAAAAACTTTAAGCCCAAACAAATCTATTCCAATTGGCATAAAAGCGCGCTGGAAAAGGTTCATCATGAGTATCATATTATTCATGACGGTACACTCACGCGAAAAGACTTTACTCTCTTATTCGAAAATGAAGAAAAAAAGCGATATCTTCCAGTCGAAGTTACGGATACGTTAAACGTATACTCCAATATTGCCTTCGGAAGCTCTTTTTTCGAATTTGCCAATTTCAAAAGAATTACCGTCAATATTTTTGACTGTTATGGCAGATATCAGGGATGCTTTTCCCCTGCCCGGCAAAGAAATAAACTGCCGCTCGGCTTTAAGCAGCTTTCCTGTTATGAAACGGCTTCCATTCGTTTGGATTACGCCAGGAAACTGGAAATCGCCTTTATACACAATTTGAGATGCAATCTCAAATACTATGTCAAACAGAAACCGAGTGATCTTCTAAAAGAAACAGTCAGGGATCTGACTAAAAGTATCTGTCAATTAAACGAGGCTTCTTCTCTGGATAAACTGCTTTTGATAGAAGCACGATGCCGCCAGCTTTACTACCATTGTTTTTCAGAAATCGTTGGCGAACCGGCATTTCACTTTACCACTCGAACCAAACGCCCGCCTAAAGATCCCATCAATGCTTTAATCAGCTTTGGCAATTCCTGGCTTTACCAGAAACTTGCTCAGATGATCCATAAAAGTTCTCTGGATATTCGTATCTCATTCGTTCACTCTGCCTTTAAGCGAACGGAAAATCTCAGTCTGGATCTTGCTGATATTTTCAAACCGATTATTATAGATCGTGTTATTTTTACTCTCATCAACAAGAGAATGATCCATGAAAAAGAACATTTCACTCACATCGCCAATGGCGGCGTATATCTGAATACGGAAGGAAAACGGTTATTTCTCAGCGAACTGGAAACAAAATTGACACAATCCATAACGTGGAAAGCAAAAAAATTTACTTATGAGAAAATCATGCGGGAAACCATCCATGATCTGGAACAGAGTATTTCCGGAAAAGGCGCCTTTCGCCCATTCAAATATTCCATCTAACTTTTCCCAATCCGCTTTCCCTCTGTTTATCACAAAACGAAAAAAGCAGAGGGAAACCCACGGAACATATGCTTGAAACAAAAAATCCGGTCAATCGAAAACTCCCTGTTTACAAGGAATTTGAATGGTTTTTAACCTGATTTTCCCTCAAAAAGCGGCAAAAACGGCAGAAAAAGCCAGCAAAACCCGGTCAATCTTCCCCCTAAATTTTCTTCTCGGAAGAAATATTGAAAATAAAGGGTTTTTAAGCAGATTTATTATATTTAAAATCAATGATTAACTGGACTTTTCATTAGAAATGTGGTAGAATTAGGGACGTGGCAGGGAAGAATGCTTGAATTTACAGTTGTGATAGAATAACTATGAGGTATTGACACTTTTTAAGAGAAGGCTACTCTCTTACCAGCTTTTCTGTGATAGAATAACTATGAGGTATTGACACAAAAGAAATGGCCAGTTTTTTATTATCATATATACAGACATGTGATAGAATAACTATGAGGTATTGACACATGGAGCTGTCTGTCCTTCTGTACCTATCGTTACACTTGCAGGTGATAGAATAACTATGAGGTATTGACACACCGTGGTAGGTGCAACATAGGTTCCATTTTTATTGTGATAGAATAACTATGAGGTATTGACACAAAATCCTCCGGTGAGTCTGAACGACGAATTTCTAGTGATAGAATAACTATGAGGTATTGACACATTTATGAAACCTCGCCTCTGCCAAGACGGGAGTCTATATGTGATAGAATAACTATGAGGTATTAGCACACGGATTGGACATCACAAACATCATCATAACCATACGTAATAGAATAAGTAGCAATACGATATTTGTACAAGTAATGATTCAAAATACCGTCTCTGATTTTTAAAGACCACAGGCAACATTCTGTCTTCGTCTTTCCCTATATGGTATCCCCGCCACGAAAGGAGTCCTTTTATGTTTCTTATCTTAGTCTACGATGTCTCCCAAAAACGGGTTTCCAAAGTTCATAAGATATGTCAGCGTTATCTTTATGCAGTTCAGCGTTCTGTTTTTGAGGGTTCTTTGACGGAAAAACAACTTCATTTATTACAGAATGATTTGGCACAGGTAATAAATACTATGGAAGACAGCGTCTGTATCTACCGATTTGATTCTTTGCTTTACACCTCCAAGGAACAGATTGGCTGTAGTTCAGGATATGACAGCATACTATAGTTCAACAAAACAATCCAACCTGGATCGGAAAAAGCAGAGAGAACCTATGGAACATATAATTGAAACAAAAAATCCGGTCAATCGAAAACTCCCTATTTACAAGGAATTTGAATGGTTTTGAACCTGATTTTCCCTTAAAAAGCAACCGGAAACGACAAAAAAGCCGGAAAAATCCGGTCAATCTGCCCCCTAAATTCACTTTTCGGAAGAAGCATTGAAAATAAAGGGTTTTTAAACAGATTTGTTATATTTAAAATCAATGATTAACTGGACTTTTCGTTAGAAATGTGGTAGAATCAGGGACGTAAAAGAGAAGAAGGTTTGAATTTACAGTTGTGATAGAATAACTATGAGGTATTGACACATCACCAGCAAGTTTACAGTTCCCAAGATTTTCAGCAAGTGATAGAATAACTATGAGGTATTGACACTGGTCAGGAATTATCCCTCCATCAATCCATAATTGATACAAGTGATAGAATAACTATGAGGCATTGACACGTCATCCAGTTTATCTGTGGCGATTACTCCGCGCATAATAAAATAGCTATACGGGATTAACAAAATAATAATCTAAAACACGCCTATGATATTTTAATCACAAGTAAAAAAAGAGGAAGTCGTTCCATTTACGGCTCCCTCTTTCTTGCTGTCTGAGCAGATTTCATTCTTATCCCTTTTTCTTTCTCCCAAAGATCGCAGAGAATATGATCCCGATGATCAGGATGCTTCCGCATATCCCCGCCAGAAGAAGTACCAGTGTTCTTGTGGAAAACGGCAGTTTATCTGCCGAATCCCCCGCTTCCTTCTCCGCCGTCTCTCCTGCAGTATCGCCTGTCTCCGCATCGGTCGTCTCCAAAGGAGTCTCCAGCTGATTCATCTCCGAATCGGTTTCCTGCCCGCTGCTCTCTGCCGCCGTCGCTGCCTCTCCATCTTCCTGTACCGGTTCTGTCTCTCCTGTCTCTGCTTCCTGCGCATTTTTCACGGGATAGCGGTCTGTTGGCTCATACAGTACCTGTATGGCTGTATCCGCCAGCGTCCCATCAAATGTGAGAATGTATTCTCCCTGTCCCATGGGGTTCCCAAAATTTTCTATCCGATAGTATTTTGCGGACAGACTGGGTTCGGATTGTTTCCCTTCTTTTTCCGCATAGCGGCAGTGGATGGGATCCGATACTTCCAGCAGTGTTCCTCGCTGTGTTACGGCGGACAGCAGACTGCTGTCCGTTCCCTGTATATTGACACACAGGGTTTCCGTCGGCTGGTCGATGGAAAATACAATCTGATTTCCCTCTTTTTTATAATCCCCTTCATACATGCGCATGGTGCCCGTCATGGTGTCCATCACTTCCTGAATCAGGCTTCCCAGCCGGTCATCCAGCGCCGCGCCTTTTTCCCTGGGATATGTATGGACTCCCTCTACTTCCGGCAGTACATATGCTTCATTGGCGCCAAATTTCAGATAGTAGATTTCCGCCCTGCTGCCATTGGCCATGGGCTGGTCTGCCAGACGTTTCAGGAGCGTTTCTGTCTCCTCTTTTGTCGCTTTCACCGTGTTGGTATCATCATAAAAATCGCCGTCCGTCAGGATAAACATCTGGTACTTCGCCGCCGGATCGCTGTCATGGATTGCGGCCAGTTTTCCAAATCCCTTTTCCAGAGCGGAAAGAGGCGATCCGCCCTGCATCACCGTATCGCGAATCTGATCCACCGCCTTTTGCCGATCCGTAAGATCCACCTCATAGATCCGATCCGGATCGCTGAAGTACAGGATATAAAGCCGATCCTGGCCATTCATGGCGGCGACAAGATTCTGCATCATAAAATTCGCATAGCACCAGGAAGTCTTTTCTCCTTCATCATACAGAGAACCCGAATCATCATACGCCACCACCGTATACCGTATCCCTCCGGTTTCCGTCTCCATTTCATCCGCTTTGGCCGTATAGGAGAAAACCGCCATCCCTATAGCAATCGCCATTCCAATGATCACCATACCTAACCGATATTTTTTCATATTGCTATCTACTCCTCTCACTTCATACAAAATTATGGTAATTGCAAAACTCTATAGGCCGCATAAATCCTCACTTTTTGAGCCCTACCTTTCATAACGCTCCTCACCAGTTCTTCTGTTTCCGGTAAACATTCACAGGCCGAAGGGAGCGAACCTTTTCTCTGGCGGGCTTTGAAAAACGTCGGTACTTGATTCTTTCAGCCCGCTAGGGCGCAAAAGAATCTTAGTACCGCTACGTTTTTCACGAGCGAGAGCGCCCCGACAGGGAAAAGGTTCGCTCCCTTCGGCCGTCCGGCTCTCCACTTTGAATCCTCTCTCCCTTCCAACGAGTTTCGCAATCGCCCACATCAAAAATATGGGCAATTGCACACTCTCAGCGAAGCCACAGCCTGCCTTTTTTCACACATTCCAACCGTTCTTCCGCCTGTCTCACCTCTGCCGGTTCACAGCGGAGTACCTGATACGCACTTTTTATTCCTTCCGTCCGTTCCAATACATACACCGCCTCCATCTGATATTCTTCCAGAAGGAGTTCCGCAATTGCAACCCCCGTCTGAAAGCGGAACGGATTCAGATAAACCCGGTTTTGTATCAGGAGAAAATACGGATTTCTCGAATCGGAATCCATACCCACGCAAAACCCATAACAGCACTTCGTTTCTCCGTATCGCCGCAGCAATTCCAGCTGTCTCTCATCTTCTTTCAGGAAGCAGTACGGATTTCCTGACAGGGGCGGCGTTTTCCGGTTATTTGGATTTTGATAGTCCAAAACCTCCTGTTCGCCGCCGAACGGACACGCGATCTGGTTGGATTCCATTCGTTCCGGATTCTTTTTTTCTGCCTGCGGATCCCTCCTCTGTTCTGTCGGCCTCTCTATCGTATATACCGGCGGCCGGGATTTTGGAGGTACTTGCGTTTCTCTGTCTTCCGTCGGCTTTGGGGGTTCGTTATCCTGCGTTCCCTCTTCCTCTTCCAGCCACCGTTCTGCCCGTCTCCTTTCCCGCCTTTGTTCTTCTTTCAAATGCGGTATCTTCCTTGATTTTTGTCTCGTTACACGTCTTATATGACGTTCGCGTCTTTTCTGCCCTTCCCAGATATACCAGAGGATCCGAACTGCCGTCGTCATCCAAAGTATGATTCCCGCCAGAAAAGCCAGAACGAAAAGGCATAGCAGAAGCAGGGCGGGGATCCCGCCTGCCAGTAAAATCTCATGTTCTCCCATCTGAACGATCAGCTGCCAGCCGCCGCTTTGGGCGGCTGCAGCCATAGCAATCATCCTCATCAGTTTTCCCCCCATCCTGCGTTTCGCATTAAAATCTCATCCGACATCCGCACGGCAAACAGGGCGTCTGTCAGCTCCCGGCTCATATATGGGTCCAGCTGGACCGTCGTCTCGTAAAGATTATCCCGACAACGGTCAAACAGTTTTTTATTTTCTTTCTGCCAGTCGGCATCGTCCTCGGTTCCTTTCCCGATGTCAAGGTACTCCGTAAACGGCACGCTTCTTCTCTCCCGGCGCAGTGACAGCCCCTTTAACGATTCCGTCAGGCGGCGGTAGGCCTGTTCGAGAGCGGGGATCCGTTCTGCCTGCAAATAAGGGCTTTCCTTTTCCAGCAGTTTGATTTCCTCCTGCCTGCATACGGTATGGCGATCCAGATCGTCCGCGAGCAGACCTTCTACGATATCCGTTCTCTTTTCACTGTTGATCGAATGAAAGCTGACTTCCGTACCTGTCCCAAACACATCCCGGAAAATCTGCCGGAATGTGTCTGCCACCGGCATCTCGTTCATCCGGCTCATATCCATCCCCTCGCACAGACGCAGGGCAAAGCGGATTCCGCCAGCCAGGTAGATACGAAGATCAAAACACGGCTCTTCCCCTCTCAGACATGCGGAGACCAGATACATCAGCTGGATAAACCGGCCGCGCACGAGAGTAAGGAAACGTTCGATCTCCCGGTATCCCGGCATCTTCTTATATTCGGTCAGATCCCGGAATCCGATCGTTTCAATCAGCAGGAGCAGCATGGCCTTCATCTGTCCCAAAATCTGCTTTGCGCTCATCTCCCCGCCGCCGTTTCTTCCATCCTCGGATGCTGCCGATTTGTATTTCCTGGCATACTCCGCCAGACTATCCAGGAGAAGCTCCCTTTCCTTATTGTCTCCATGTTCTTCGTCCTTCCAGAGCCGTTTAAACTCCTCTTCCCGATGCAGCAGAAACTGCACCAGCGGGTCAATCAAAATGGCCTCTCCCGCATAGCGGATGGACGCCTGAACGGTCACCTGTCCGTCTTTTGTCTCCTTCACAAAGGACAGATCGGTTGTCCCATGGCCGCCGTCTAAGATGATATGGGGACTGGTTCTGTTGGGCGCCTCGTCCGGAGGCAGGCTGTGAAGGTACACTTCTATGGCCTGGGATTCCAGAATAAAGGAAGGTTCCTTCCACCGGATTCCCTGATTGTCACATTCTTCTCTGAGCGCATTTTTCCAGACTTCTTCCATGTGTTCTTTCACCTCCCGATTGGGGTAAGAAATCCGCACATCTAATTCATCCGCCCCTTCTTCCAGCGCCTTCATGCCGATACATCTGGCCATCTGCGCCGCCATGATCTTCGCGGCATTCTCCCGCTCCTGGCTAGGCTCTCCAAACTTCAGATCCGTCTCAATTCCCTGACGTTTCATGGAATCCCCGTCTTTTGCGAAGATGCTTTCTCCCATATGGTTGTCCATGGGGAAAATCACGCCGTGGAGATAGGGCTGCAGGGCTTCCTCCCCCAGATTTCCTTTATAAGACATGACCATGGTTGGAAGATAGGTACGGTTTCTGGTATCCGCCAGCCCCATCCGTCTCATAAGGGAATCAAACTTCTCAATGGGCGGCGTCAAAAGCTGATAAGGAGCCAGCTCCATGCTTGTATGCGCGCGTTCTCCTGCCATCATCCAGCCAGCCTTAATGGATGAACTTCCAAAGTCAATCCCGGCCGTCAGCTTCCCCTTTCTGTGAAGAGGCAGCTTTTCCAATGGTTTCAACAAAATGACTCCGGCTTTTTCCTTCCCTGTACCGCTGCATCGTTCCCGATCATCAACCGGCAGTTCTTCCATTTTCGTATCCGTATAGACAAAGGAAATTTTATCCGGATACTCGTCTAACGGCTGGGCAAGCCACCGCATCGGCGTTCTTGACGTATGAATGCCCATCAGATGATTTTTCTGCCTGGGAATCACGGCTGCTGTTTCTTCCCGGACGCCTTCCATCCATGCGCCGCTTTTGGGGATACCGCTGGGAATCAGCATCTGAATCAGGATCTGCCTGGTCCTGGCAGCCATAATACTTGCCGCCGGAAGCAGCAAAACCGGACCGAAATTTTGTACATATCGAATATGCTCTCTGGAAAAGAATTTTTTTCGTACCGGTTTTTCCTTGCCTTCCAGATAAATCGTTACCAGAAGACCTTTTAACCGTTCCCTGAGGACGACATCGACTTCTTTCACCGTCTGTGTCATCTGCCCGGTGATCGGCACCAATCCCGTATAGGTTGTGCCGTCAATCTGCACACAGACCGCGCGCGGCGCTTCGCCCACAAGGGATACATCCCTGCCGTCTTCGCCCTTTCTTGCGGATACCAAAAGCATCTTGTCGATAAAAATTGGTTCCTTGATTTCCGCTGGAAGGCTCTCCGCTCCGTCTGTCTCCTTCATGATCGCCTCATAAAAAGGTTTTGCCGTCCGGTTCCGTTCAAATCCGTCATATTGGCTCAGGCCATGATGCATTTCTGCCTTTTCATAATCCGAACACTGGGACAGATATGTGTGAAAAAAGTCCATGATTTCTTTTTGTGATGGGTTTCCCATCGCCAAATCCAGCAGCCGCTCTTCCCCTCCAAGCGCTTCCGCCGCTTCGCGAGCGGGAAAGCGTGGAATGGGAACCCAATAATTCGGCTCGGACATCCAGGCGATGGTAAATTCTGTTTCGTCGTCCATATGAAGCACCGCCGTCTGGATTGTTTCTGTTTTCAATTGGTCGGTAAAATACTTTTCTAATCCCTTATCCTTGAAACCAATCGTTTTGTACCGAATCCGATATCCGCAAAAAATGGATTCCATAAAAAAAAGCAGCATCAGGATCATCATATGAACCGTATTTTCCATTCCATTTAAAAAATCCGTCATGCTCTGTGTCAGCGCCCGGATCGGATTCCCATCGGAATCCTTTCCTTTCTGCCTCGCAATCTCATCCACCGTTTCCAGAATCGTCTCATCCGACTTTGTGACAGGCTGCAAACCATCCCTTGGTATTTCATTATGATTAAAATTGGCCATAAAAAACTCCTTTCTGAATTAAAGCGTGCCGGTCTCCGCCTGTTTCACCGCTTCATAAACCTTTCCGAATAAAAAAGCGGCTGTTTTCTCCGGCGTCTCATTTCTTCCTCTTCCGATTTGAATCTGATCACAAATCCAATTGTGTACCGCACGGACCGTCAGAGATGTCTTCTCGTATGCTTCATCCACCAGAATGATCTCATCCAGTTTGGTATCCAGATCTGCGCTTTCTTCTTTCAGTATCCGAATAATCCGTTCCGCATCCGCCAGCTCAGTGACAGGCGCCGTATGTCCCAGGCGGCTGCTCTGGCACAGATCCGCCAGCGCGCCCAGCATATCCTCTGCCAGTTCCATCATTTCGCCAAAAATCTTCCTCAGCGTTACCATAATCTCCCTGTTCTGCTCCAGATAATTTCTGGCCCGCACACTGCGTTTGAACAGTTCTTTTCCATAAATTCGATCAAAAATCACCTCTCTCTCCATATCGTCACTCTTCACCAGGTATTTCAGAAGAATATAGACACATACGAAGAACCGAAATCCGCGGATAAATGCGCGTCCCGTATCGCTGTTTCCTTCAAATATGGTGGTCCATTCCACGTGTTCCACTCCATCCATCAGCCATTCTTCCTGATAAATCGGCCGCTGTCCTCTCCCCGGCTTTGGCAGATCCTGATTGATAAAGTGGATGACTTCGTTGGCAATCGCCATATCCATCACATGGAAATGCCTGTCCTGCCCTTTCGCTTCGCTGTACTCGTCTGTAATCTCATCCAGACCGACCGTTCCCGGAAGCGCCAGACCGTCGAGGACAGATATTCCATGTTCCATTGCCTGAAAATCCGGCCATATCTTCTTCCAATTGCTTTTCAGATTCTCCGCCGCATTGGGCCAGAATACATAGGCGATGATGCTGTGGCCTTCCCGATACTCCCAGGTAAAATAAGGAAGTATATAAATACAGTAGATAAACAGCCGATGCCCGTTTGTATCTTCTTTTCTGCTTTTCTCAAAGGTTTCCGCCACCTGTTTCACGGTATTCAGCACTTCATTGCTTCCCTGCCCTCCAAAGGAACTGCCGATGGCAATGTAGATCGTATCGTATCTGCGAAGGCCGGATCGGATTTCCTCGATGATCTTCCATTCCCTGTCCATTCGGCTCGTCATATGATTCGCAAGATCTCCCACGGCTGGTTTTCCATAATATCCATTGGCCGGTTTTGTCTTTAATTCTTCATCTGTACAGAGATCTTTTAAAATTTTCACATCCTCTTTTGGGAGCAGTTCTTCCATCGTCGTATCTTCTGTAAATTCTCCCAGACGGTCTTTCATAATGTCGTCATATTCATATCGAATCGAGATCTGATATCCCGGCGGCAGCTTTTTTATGATTTTCCGAAACCGTTTCACCGTTTGTTCCATCTGTACATGCTGGGGACTTTCTCTGTCCTTATCCATGCTGACCAGCACGATTTCCAGCTCTCTTCCGGCCGCCCCCGCGATTAAGGCGGCCAGCAAAAAGAATACGTGTTTCAGCCCGCTTCCGCTGGCTATCCCTATTACGACTTTTTTCATTGGCATGTCTCCTCTCTGCGCAAATGTTCCACGTTTTTTGCCTGATCTCCTCCCATTCTCATCAAAACGGCCTGCAGGTAAAGAAGGCAAACGCTCCCGTGACTGCCGTCACCAGGATACTGAGTCCCACAAACCCAAGGGAATACGGTATCCAGAACGCTGCAAGGAAGACGGCGGCCAACGCCAGCAAAATAAGAGGCGTAATCCACCAGAACACGGTTCCCTTGTATGCCCTCACATTGGTCCGGTCCTTTTTTATCCGGTACCACACCAAATACACCAGAAACTCCGCCATGGGCAGCAGAATCTGCAAACTGATCAGCGCGGCCTGGCTGTCCGGATCGAATGTAACCAGACTAAACCCGGCTGTCAAAATCAGCGTCAGGATGATAACCCCGGCCGCTCCGCCAACCACATAGACACTTCCCTTAAAGAAGGGCGGGATTTTCTTTTGTTCTCTTCCATCGCGATACTTGTTTTCTCTTTCTTTTCCCACTGACATTTTGTCTGCTCCTTTCTTTTTTCTCCCATATTAGGTAATTGCAAAACTCGCAGAGCTGCATAAATCCTCATTCTTTGAACCCTACCTTCCGCAACTCTCCTCACCAATTCTTCTGTTTCCTGCGAATATTCACAGGCCGAAGGGTTCTCCCTTCAAAGCTCTGAATTTCACATAACCAGCAAAATTAAGGAAGATTCACAAGCAGAATCGTTTTTTCCACGGCCCAGACCGATTCGTTTTCCACATTTTGTTCCACGGTCTCCAGAAACGCACGCAAACCGGCTGTTTTCTGAAAATATTCTGCGGTCTGACCGCTGTCAAATCGCTCCAGGATCGTCTGTTTTTTCTGCTCCCGCTGCGTGCTCATATCCAGCCCAGCTCCAAAATGAACCAATACCGCTTCCGGTAATTCTCCAGCATCCTGGGGATGGCCGCTTATCGTTACTGTCCCGTTTTCCTCTCTAGTATCCGCGACCTGAAAAAATGTATCCTTCCCTTCATCCATCTTCACATAGGCGCCGTCCCGAACCGTATAGCAGTCTGCCTTTATAACCGTTTCATAACCGGTTTCCGGCAGATTTGCCGCAAACCGCAGCGCCCAGTTTTCGTCTGCTTTTTTCAGTCCTTTTGCGTGAGAATATGTATAGACAGGACAGTAATCCACCGGTGCATCCATCTGCAGCTCCATCTGTCTGGAATACGCGGGATCGTCCAACTGTTCCAAATCCTCCGCTGTCGGCAGCGCGGTCAGCTCTCCTTCTTCATACATGGCTTGAATCGTCTCCCGGTCGATAAAATCGGTATAAAAATCTGCTCCTTCGGTCAGTCCCGCCACATCCTCCAAATCATAAAGAAGTTCTGTCATATAGGGATCCATCGCCTCTTCCGTCCCCCCTATGATCAAGTACATCGGCCGCTCACCGCTTACTTCCGAAACCCTGGCCTTCCCGCTTCGATCCGGATCGCTAATCACGGCAGTCCCCTCATAGGGAAGCATAAACGCGATGAGCTGAACTCTCTCGTATGTCTCTGTTAGCCACATGGCGTACTCATAATTTTCCATGGCCGACGATGAGAGATTCGTGATAAATACCGATAAATCCGCCGTCTCCTCCCGCTCCATCTGCGCTGCGGCTGTCAGCGGGCTGTTTCCGCAGGCAAACGGCAGATCGGCGATCCGGTATGTTTCTTCCTTTCCATAGAGATCGTATAGATTTTCTTCCGATTCCGCCCAGGCCAATACGCCGTCCTCTTCCTGTAAGAGGAATGCCCTAGCTGCATACTGCCGGTTTACCAACTGAAGGCTCTGCATCAGTTTCACCAGCGTCCCCTGGGCTTCCCTCTCGCCAAACGCCAAAGTCAGATAGCCCATGGTATCGCTCTGATTCGAGAAAAACACATCCAGCGTCGTCTCCGCCGTATTTTTTCCCTGACTTTCCATCGCCAGCTCTTCGGGAAGTTCCGCCGGAAATGTGACACTCTTTTTCTCCCCACATCCGCTCGCCCACAAAAGTACGAAAACAATACAAAAAAACGCCGTCCACCTGATTTTTTCCATTCGTTCTCCTTTCTCTACGTTTTCCTCCATGGGCCGTCCCGCTGCAGGCCGCGGGACAGCCGACTGATCTGTTATTCAGCTATTCCAATCTTACAGAGTTACTTTATAAAGCTGTCAATTTTCTCGTCGTCGGCATTGTACACAACTGTGTGGGAATAGGTGCCGTCCCAATGGTAACGATCCACCCACGTCGTCTCCAGATTACCGTCATCATCGTAAAACTCCGATCTGTCCGAATTGTCCCAAGCGGTAAAATCATATCTCTTGCTCATAAGCAAATCCTCCCTTAATGAAAAAAGTTTTGTTGCAAAGGAATGCGCCTGCCCATTCCTTTATCAAAAGGCCAATCCCTTTACAGGCATTTGCCTTTCTATATCATAAAGTACCGTATTTTCATCAAAAACTCATTCCTACTTTCGGAAGATTTTTGTGACTTTTACGGCTTTTGTCAAAGAATCCAATCAATCCGTCCGTATTATGCGGTCTCCTTACTCCCCTTTTCTGCACAAAAAATGCGGTAAAAGATACTTCTAAATCGTACCTTTTACCGCATTTTTTTCATTAAAAACAGAAAATTTTCCTACACTACATGTTTATCTTTCCCATTCACTCTATCCTCGCGAACCGCTTCTTCCATCCCCCGCGGACAAACCGAGACGCCAGCAGGATGCAGCGGGTCACATTGTCGCATACCATACAGATCCAGACTGCCTCCAGCCCGGCATCCAGCACAAACAGGCACAGGCAGGTTCCCAGGATGCGCACGCCCCACATGGACAGAATGGAGAAGAAGAAGGGGGCTTTCGTATCGCCGATTCCATTGAAGATCCCCTCCAGGATGATCAGGGCCGCAAAGATGGGTTCGGATACGGATACGATGCGCAGCACGCGGATTCCTCCGGCGATGACCTGTTCATCGGTGGTAAAAATGGACATCATAAATCCGGGAAACAAGAACACCAGAGCGCCGGTGATGGTCATCAGAATCACGGCGATGGCCGTGATGATTTTGGTCACCTGGCGGAATTTGACCTCGTTTCGCTCGCCCAGCGAGTTGCCCGCCAGCGTGGAAGCCGCTGCCTGCATGCCGTATCCGGGAATGTAGCAGGCCTGTTCCGCCGTGATGGCGATGGAATGGGTGGCCAGCGCCATGGTTCCCAGCCGGGTCACCAGCGACGTAAACACCACCTGCCCCAGACAGGCGCTGATCCGTTCCAGGGCCACCGGAAATGCGATCCGCAGGCAGCGTCTCGACACATAGGAATCAAACCGCAGCGAATGTCCCTTGGGGGAAAGGCGCGGATTGTTCCAATAGGTGTGAAACATCATGACTCCGCCCACACAGTAGGAGATCGCTGTGGCGATGGCGGCGCCTGCCACGCCCCATCCGGCCCCCGGAATCCAAAGTTCCATTCCCAGGACGGAGGCCGTCCTGGTCTCGTAAATCAGGAAGAAATTCAGCACAATGTTGGTCAGATTCATGAATAAATTGGCGATCATGGGATGCTTCGTATCCCCCACGCCGCGCAGCACCGACCCCAGTATGATGGTGGCGGCGCGAAACAGCATGGGCGCGCAGATGATGCCGAAATAAATGCTGGCATTGGCCCGGATCTCTTCTTCCGCTCCCAGCCATCCTGGCAGAAACGGGCTGATGGACAGGGTAAGAATCATCAGAATCAATCCGATGGCCGCGATAAAATAGAGAGCCTGAATCCCCGTTTTTCTGGCCCTCTCCTCATCCTTTGCGCCGATGGACTCTGCGATATAGGCCAAAAAGCCGATTCCCAGTGCGAACATGGGAGCGTTGACCAGCCAGGTCATGGTCGTCGTCAGCCCCGTGGCCGCCGATGCCTGGGGGCTGATCCTCCCCACCATGGCCGTATCCGTATACTGCACCACCGTCTGCAAAAGCTGTTCCAGCACAGCGGGCCAGGCCAGTACATAAATGGTTTTCATCAGAGATGCATGTTTGCCAAACCATGTTTTCAAGCGCGTATTCACAACTCATTCCTCCGGTTTTCCAGTATCGTACTCCAAAAGGACCGCAGGCGCAGCACCAAAAAAATGGCAGCCGTTTCGCCCGCGCCCTTCTGATTCCTCTACTAGTTTACCTGTTAAGTCATGGATTGGCAAGCCCCACTTTATCCTTCTTCACCGATCCAATGTCACGCTTTTAATATTCAAAATCTTTGCCGTCTTTTCCAGCAAACTGCCATTATGGCCCACACTCATGGCAAAGTGGTGGGTGGCAGCCTCGGCAAACCACTCGTCCATATACGCGTCCGGATCTTTTTTGAATCGAACCGGCGTCTGGGTGTTGCCGATGGTCATGATGGGGCCGTCTGTGGCCTCGGCCTCCGTGATGATCAGCTTCAGCTGCCCGTCAGCCGTCTGCGTGCAGGCCAGGTTGGTGATGGCGCCCGTGCGGACCTTGGCTTCCACCGAAACACCGGCCCCCTGCTTTCCATGGAACAGGCGCATGCCGCGAAGGATGGGCTTTCCCTTTGCGATGGCCAGGTGGAAGGGCCCGTCATGTCCCAGCAAAATGGTGCCGTCTTCTACTGAAAAAAACAAACGATTGCGAAACGCATTAAGAGGAATAGCGTTTTGATGAGACAACCCGGACAGCCGGAGGAAGCGAACCTGTTCCCTGTCGGGGCGCTCTCGCTCAATGAAAAACGTAGCGGTACTAAGATTTTTCTGCGCCGTGCCGGCTGGAAAAATCAAGTAC
>DVJD01000112.1 GCA_018710785.1 Candidatus Fimimorpha excrementavium | reverse complement strand
TTTTTCTTTTTCCATCTTCTATCCCCCTATTTGCCGTGCAGTTCCATATTTTCTACAGCAGTCCGCGCTCTTCGATCCGACCAAGAGATTCGGTCTCCCGGATCATCTCGCAGAGGCCGCTGTAACGTTTTTGCTCCTGTTCGTTGGCAATCATGGCCTGGAATGTCTCTACGCTTCCCACGATGCAGACGCATGACTTTGCCCTGGTCACAGCCGTATAAAGCAAGTTTCGGTTCATCAGCATCCTGGGACCGGTGAGAAGAGGAATCACTACGGCCGGATATTCGCTTCCCTGCGATTTGTGGATCGTGACGGCATAGGCCAGTTCCAGCTCATCCAGCTGTTTGAACCCATAGATAACCCGGCGTCCTTCATCAAATTCCACCGTCATCTGTTCGGTATAGGTATTGATTTCCAGAATCACTCCCATATCACCGTTGAACACGCCGACTCCATGTTCCTTCGGAAGCTGGCAATGGCCTGCCGCCTCCCATTCCAGCTGGTAGTTATTTTTAATCTGCATGACCTTATCCACCTCCCGAAACAGGCCGTTTCCGTATTCCTTCTCCGCTTTCGACGGATCCGGCGGATTCAGATACTGCTGCAGAGTCACATTGAGCTGTTCTACGCCGAGCGCTCCTTTTCTCATGGGCGTGAGCACCTGAATCTCGTGGACGCTGGCGTGGACATAGGGCGGCAGTTTTTCTTTGACGAGGGTGATGGCGGCGCCTGTGATATTTCCGGGATTATCCCGACGGATAAATAAAAAGTCACGGCTCCCGGGTTTTGGCTCCACCATCTCTCCATGGTTAATCTTATGGGCATTGACGATGATATCGCTCTCCGATGCCTGGCGGAAAATTTTGGTCAGCATCACCACATTAAAGCAGTGGGAATGGATGATATCCTTCAGCACATTTCCCGGCCCCACGCTGGGAAGCTGATTCACATCCCCCACCAGGATCAGGCGCATCCCCACGGTGACTGCCTTCAAAAGGGAATGCATCAGCTGGATATCCACCATGGACATCTCATCAATGATGACCACATCCGCTTCCAGGGGATTTTCCTCATTCCGCCCGAACCCGGCCGCCGGTCCGTCCTCATCCGGCGCGCCGGACAGCTCCAGCATCCGATGAATCGTCTGGGCCTGATAGCCCGTGGCCTCTGTCATCCGCTTTGCCGCTCTCCCCGTGGGAGCCGCCAGGAGAATATCCAGTCCTTCTGCATCGAAGTATTCAATGATGGTGTTGATCGTCGTCGTCTTTCCCGTACCCGGCCCTCCGGTGATGATCGTCAGGCCATTGTTCACCGCCTCCATCACCGCTCTTCTCTGCATATCATCCAGAGCGATGTTTTCCCGCTCCTCAATTTTTCGGATCTTCTGCTCCATCTCCGCCTGGGGAATGGAGTCTTTGATATTCAAATCCAACAGCATTTTCGCCGTATTTAATTCCATGTAATAATACTGGGCCGCATAGATAATTTTCTGACCATCCCGCTCCTTTACCATCAGTTTGCGGTCCATGACCAGATCCATGACATGTTTTTCAATGTCGATTCCTTCCACATTCAGAAGCGCTGCCGCCCGGTCATATAATTCCTGTTCCGGAAGATACGTATGTCCCTGGGAAACCGCCTGCAAAAGCGCATAAAGCAGTCCGCTTTTGATCCGAAAATCCGAGTCCGTGCGGATTCCCACTTTTCTTGCGATCTCATCGGCCATCTTAAAGCCCACGCCGCTGATATCATCTGCCAGGCGATAGGGATTCTGCTTCAGAATCCCATAAACCTCCTGCCCGTATCTGGCATATATTTTGGCCGCCAAATTGACCGTGATTCCGTACTGCTGAAGAAAAATCATGGCCTGCCTGGCGTCTCTTTTCTGGGCCACCTGGCCGGCGATTTCCATGGCTTTTCTCTCGCTGATCCCCTTCACCTCTGCCAGGCGCTCCGGCTCTTCTTCGATGATCCGAAACGTATCATCTCCGAATTTTTTCACGATCCTGGCGGCCATGGCAGCTCCGATCCCTTTTATGGTACCGGAGGCCAGATAGCGTTCTGTGGACTGCGCATCGGAAGGCGCCACAAATTCATAGGATTCCACCCGCATTTGATCGCCATAGACCGGATGCTTGATTATTTCTCCCTCTGCTCGTATGTACTCCCCTTCGGAAATCGTCAAAAAGATCCCCACCAGGCAGTATTCTTTGGCTCCTTCCGCCACATTCAATACACTATATCCGTTATCTTCATTGCGAAATACGATATGTTCCACATATCCCTGTATCTCCACCACGCGTTCACCTCAATCCATCCAGCCCCGCTGCCCGTTTCCCGGCAAATGTCTGCCCGTGCAAGCACGGCAGCCGCTTTCCATGACTGCCGCGATACCTCGCTCATCTCGCGGCATTGCCGCTCGATGACCGCTGCCCGTCGGATGCCCGCTCGTGCAAGCACGGCGGCCGCCCTCCGGGCGTATCGCACAAAAGAAAGAAAACCGTCGGCAGGTCTGCAAATGCAGCCTTGAGGCCGACGGCTTTCCCATTGTCTTATTCTTCACCGACTGGATTATTCAAAAATTCAATATATTTTCCTGTTCCCACTGCCACACAAGTCATAGGATCTTCGGCTGTCATTGTGGAAATCCCTGTCTTCTCCTCAATCAGCTGTTCCAATCCGTGCAGCAGGGCGCCGCCTCCTGTGAGTACAATCCCTCTGTCAGAAATATCAGCAGACAATTCCGGCGGAGTTTTCTCCAGCACATTGTGAACGCTCTCCACAATCTGATTGGCAGGTTCCCGCAGCGCTTCCAGCGTCTCATCCGACGTCAGCGTGATAATTCTTGGAAGACCCGTCACAAGATTACGGCCTCTCACATCAATGGTCATATCATCCGGACGCTTATAGCAGGTTCCGATCTTGATTTTGATTTCTTCGGCTGTACGCTCTCCAATCAGGAGATTGTGTTTTTTGCGCATATAGCGAACGATGGATTCATCAAAATCGTCTCCGGCGATCTTCAATGACTCACTGACAACGGTTCCGCCCAGGGAAATAACTGCCACGTCCGTCGTACCGCCTCCGATATCCACCACCATGTTGCCGCAGGGCTTTGCGATATCGATTCCGGCTCCGATGGCTGCCGCAACCGGTTCCTCAATCAAAAAGACTTCTCTGGCTCCCGCATTATACGTCGCATCTTCCACCGCTTTTCTCTCCACTTCTGTGATCTGGCTCGGCACACAGACACAGATCCGGGGTTTACGAAACGTTCTCTTCCCCACTGCCTTCTGGATAAAATAACGGATCATCTTTTCTGTGATGGTGTAATCGGAAATGACACCCTGGCGAAGCGGCCTCACTGCCACAATATTTCCGGGAGTTCTTCCGATCATCAGACGAGCTTCCTCACCGATTGCTTTTATTTCATTTGTATTACGATCAAAAGCTACGACAGAGGGCTCCTTCAGCACGACTCCCTTGCCTTTAATATATACTAATATACTGGCTGTTCCAAGGTCAATTCCAATATCCGCAGATACCCCGAATATTCCAAATCCCATTCTAATCTCCTTTCTATCAATCAACACCAGAAAATATCCGGCTGCCCTGGCTTCCATCTATCTTCCGGCTCCTTATGGCATTCTTACTGATGAACCACAACCTATGTAAGCTGCAATATCCAGCTTGACTTTTCTATTATATACAATTCCCCCAAATTTTAAAAGACCCTTTTTATAAAATCCCGGAAATTTATGGAATGTGAAAAATATGAAACATTTCCTTTATTTTTTATTAATTTATTTTAACGGTGTTTTCATATTTCGGACAAACTTTGGACACATTTTATGGATATACTGTAAGTGTACTTGAATAAAGTACTTTTCAAGTTGATCCCCATCACTTGAGAATTAAAGCTTTTTCATACTCATACCTGGC
>DVJD01000111.1 GCA_018710785.1 Candidatus Fimimorpha excrementavium | reverse complement strand
AGTATAATTGAAAAGGTAATCGTTGGCGGTTACGATGAAAACGGAGAAAAAGATCCCTATAAAATCACTTTCATATATAAAACAGGATTTACAAACGGAATTGGAAATGCAAAGAAGCGGTTTGGAAAATCTGCTGGTGTCGGAGAAAAAGCGAAAAAAATGTGTTCCGATGTCAGTGACAAGGTGAAGGATGTGTATTCCAATATTAGTGACAACACATGTTGAGACGGTGTGCCTCTTGACCAGGGCCAAAAGCGAGTAACCGGTCATAGGCCCTGCCAGTGAAGAAAGAAAAGGAGGTCCGTTGGATGCAAATCATATTTTTGAGAATACGGAATTTTAAGCGGATACGGGAGATGACTCTGGCGGATATGGAGAATGCCCTGATTTTGGTTGGGAAAAACAATACCGGAAAAACGGCGGTGCTGGATGCCGTCCGGGCGGTGGGAGGCTCCTACCGGATCCGGGAGGAGGATTTCAGGGAAGATTTTTCCAATATTGAGATCATGGTCGCTCTTTCTATCCGGGAGGAGGATCTGGCGGAGCTGCATAAAAACGGGCTGGTCAGTACGTACCGCAGATACGACGCCTGGTACCGGGATTTCTGCAAAAAACTGCCCTCTTTTCAGGATGGGGTTCTGACGTTTACCTTCGTGGCCAACCGGCAAGGGCGGGTACGCTATGAGGATGGCATACATAAGGATAATCCCAGCATCAGCCGGATTTTTCCCAAAATCTATTATATGGATACCCGGCGGGATTTCAAGCAGTTTCAGGATGATCTGCTGATGATGCAGGAAGACGATCTGCTGAAGCAGATGCGTATGGGATGCTGTATTTTTGATCAGGCTAAAAAGTGCACCCACTGTTTTTCCTGCATCGGACTGATCAATCAGAAACGGCCGGAGCAGATCAATGCCCTGGAGGCGGCCCGGCTGCTGGACTATAAGCTGTATCAGCTGAATCTGGATGACTTTTCCAGGCAGGTTAATGCGCATTTTCATAAAAACGGCGGCTATGAAGAAATCCGCTTTTCCATGAACCGGGATGTGGAGCGGATGCTGACGGTCACGGCGGAAACCTACCATCCGAAGCTGAAGACGCTGCGCCCGATCATGCACATGGGGGAAGGGATGCGCAGCATTTACATGCTGTCCCTGCTGGAGACGTATGCCCAGGCAAAGGAGAGAGAACCGGGGCTGGTGCTGGTGGAGGAGCCGGAGATTTTTCTGCATCCCAAAATGCAGAAAGTGGCAGGGGATATCCTGTATCAGCTTTCCAAGAAGAATCAGGTGATGTTTTCCACCCATTCTTCCAATCTGCTGGCCAATTTCAGCAGCCGTCAGATCCGGCAGATCGTGCTGGAGGAGGACGGGTACTCCGGCGTCTGCGAAAAGACCGATATCAGTGCGATCCTGGACGATCTGGGATACTCGGCCGGGGATCTGATGAATGTGAATTTTGTCTTCATCGTAGAGGGAAAGCAGGATAAGAGCCGTCTTCCTCTCCTGCTTCGTCGGTATTATTCGGAGATATATGATGAGGAAGGCAGGCTGTCCCGGATCGCCATCATCACCACCAACAGCTGTACCAACATCAAGACGTATGCCAACCTGAAGTACATGAACCAGATTTATCTGAAGGATAATTTTCTTATGATACGGGATGGAGATGGAAAGGACAGCCGGGAACTGAAGCGGCAGCTCTGCCGTTATTATGAAGAGCGGAGTCGGGAGGATGCGGACAGGCTTCCCCGGGTGACAGAGAAAAATGTATTGATTTTAAAATATTATTCCTTTGAAAATTATTTTCTGAATCCGCAGGTGATGGCCCAAGTGGGTGTGATTGCTTCGGAAGAAGCGTTTTATGAAATTTTGCTGGAGAAATGGAAGGAGTATCTTCACCGGCTTTCCAGCGGCCGCCATCTGGAAAAGATCCTGAGAAAGGGACTGGAGACGGTAGAGGATATCAGGGAAAATATGGAAGCCATCAAACAATACCTGCGGGGACACAATCTGTATGATATTTTTTATGGAAAATACCGGGAGCAGGAAACGAAGCTTTTGACGCGATATCTGGAACTGGCGCCCAGGGAAGACTTTCAGGATATCTTGGATGCCATCGACCGTTTTCTCTATTTTGAGAGCAGAAAGTGCAGCCGGAAGGCGGATGAAGGAATGACGATGGAATAGGAGGATACTATGGAGAAGACAGAATGTCAATTGCGTTTTGCCAACATATTCCCGTTCTGGGATAAACTGACCGATGGGCAGCGAGAAAACTTCTGCAGAAATACCCATCTGGTCCGCTATGCCAAAGGGGAGAATATCCACGGAGGAAGCGGAGAATGCACCGGAGGAATTCTGGTGAAATCCGGTTGTATCCGTGTGTACATTTTATCCGATGAGGGAAGAGAGATCACGCTGTATCGCCTGTATTCCGGGGAACTTTGTATGCTTTCGGCCTCCTGCGTCCTCCAGGCTATTACGTTTGATGTGATGGTGGATGCTGAGGAAGACAGCGAATGCTACATTATCAATGGAAATATGTTTGCGGATATTACAAAACACAATATTTATGCAGAAAATTTTGCCCTGAATCTGGTGGCGAGCCGGTTTTCCGATGTGATGTGGGTGATGCAGCAGATTTTGTTCATGAGCTTCGACAAACGCCTGGCGATTTTTCTATACGATGAGATGATAAAAACCGGAGACGAAAAAATCCGGCTCACCCAGGAGCAGATCGCCAAATATGTGGGATCGGCACGTGAAGTGGTGAGCCGGATGCTGAAATACTTTGCGTCGGAAGGAATCGTCTCCTATTCCAGAGGAGGAGTTAAGATTCTGGATAAGAAAAAACTGAAAGAACTGGCGTTACAGTAATGCCAGGATGGCGGCCTTGGGTTTGGCACCGACGGACTGGTTGGTCACGGTTCCGTTTTTGAAGACCATGAGGGTGGGGATGCTCATCACCTGAAACTGTGCGGCCAGCTCTGGCTGCTCATCCACATTGACTTTTCCCACCTTGATGGAAGAAGTCTCATCCGCGATTTCATCCACGATGGGGGAAACCATGCGGCAGGGGCCGCACCAGGATGCCCAGAAGTCCAAAAGGACGGGCTTATCAGAATGTAAGACTTCCTGTTCGAAATTTTCCTTTGTTATTGTAATTACTGACATCATTTATTCTCCTTTTTTGAATATCGGTGACAGCGGGAGAAAAACTTCTGCCCGCCATTTGCACTGCGGTTTCATAAGCATTGGTCTGCTATGGTTTATATTATACAGATTTGAAAATAAAATACAGTGATCAGGTCACAAAAGAAAAGGGAGGAGTCACTGCAGCTCATCGATCAGAGACGGATCATATTTCAGGGCATGCTCCTTGATTTTGGCAAAGCTTTCCGCGCTGATGACGTGTTCGATCTGGCAGGCATCTTCTCTGGCCACGTTTTCATCCACGCCCAGGTGGATGAGCAGAGAGCTGAGGACGCGGTGGCGCTCATAAATACGTTCGGCGATCTCGCGGCCGCTTTCCGTCAGATGGATGTGATCTTCACTGTCCACGGTGATGTATCCGTTTTCACGCAGCTTTTTCATGGCAATGCTGACGCTGGGCTTGGAAAAGTTCATGGCAGTGGCAATATTGATGGAATGGACACCCTCTCCTTTGAAGGAGAGAACGAGGATGGTCTCCAAATAGTCTTCTGCTGATTTTTGTATCTTCATGATGAATTCCACCTTTCTGCAGGAGTGCTGCCACCAATGCTTCGCAGCTGCTGTCCGTCGACTCCTGCGGGTTCTTTTATGTGTTGGTTTCATATTTGATTTGTACTACTATCGTATCATAATATGGCCGGTTTTCCTAGAGGAAAACCGGAAAAATCATCGGAAACACATTGGAAAGGAGGAATCGTCAAAAAAATAGTTGACAATCAATTATAATTAGCGTATGATAACTATAGGGTTAGTAAAGGCTAATAATAATGCAATATGGAGGGAATAACATGCAACCGTTGGTTTTTTTACAAAATGGAGACCAGGCTCGGATTAAACGCGTTGGAGGTGCTTTGGAAACCAGGCGTTTTTTGGCGGGACTTGGATTCGTAGAAGATGCGCAGATCAGCGTAATTTCTCGGTTGAACGGAAATCTGATTGTCAATATCAAAGATTCCAGAGTCGCGATCAATGAGGATATGGCAAAACATATTATGGTGTAACCAACAGGATGCCGTAAAAGATACCTGTTGGTTATGTTCGTATGAGAAAATATGCACGCAGTTCTGCGCGAAAAGATCCGTATTGTATGAGGGCACTGGTATCTGGATATATCTGGTAGTGGTGCAAAAGTCTGGCAGAAAGGGAGGAATGGGAAGATGACACTTCGGGATGCAAAAGTGGGAAGCACCGTCGTGGTGACCAAAATACAGGGAGATGGCGCATATAAACGCCGTATCATGGATATGGGAATCACAAAAGGGTGTGATATTTATATCCGAAAGGTGGCGCCTTTGGGCGATCCTGTGGAAATTACAGTGAGAGGCTATGAACTTTCCCTGAGAAAACAGGATGCTCAGTGTGTGGAAATTCAGGAAAAATAAAGGATTATTTTTTTGTACAATAGTTAATTTCAACTAACTATAGGAGGATATGAATATGGCAATAAAACTTGCGCTTGCCGGAAATCCAAACTGCGGGAAAACAACCATGTTTAACGCATTGACAGGAGCCAATCAGTATGTTGGGAACTGGCCTGGAGTTACGGTAGAAAAAAAGGAAGGCAAAGTAAAAAATAAAAAGGACGGAGAAGAGATTATTGTGACGGACCTTCCAGGTGTGTATTCCCTCTCCCCGTATACGCTGGAGGAAGTAGTCAGTCGTGACTATCTTCTGAAAGAAAATCCGGATGCGATTATCAATTTGGTAGATGCCACCAATATTGAACGAAATCTGTATCTGACCACACAGCTGCTGGAAACCGGAATTCCAGTTGTAATTGCTCTGAATATGGCGGATCTTCTGGAAAAAAACAATATAAAAATTGATGTGAAACGTCTGAGCATGCTTTTGGGGTGTCCGGTGGTCAAGACATCTGCATTAAAACATACTGGGCTGCATGAAGTAGTAGAAGAGGCTGTCCGCTGTGCCAAGAAAAAAGAGACAGAACTTCCGAAAAAAATATTTACCGATGAAATAGAGTGGGCGATCAGTGATGCAGAACGCCAGCTGGAGGGAACGGTACCGCCTCAAAAACAGAGATGGTATGCCATAAAACTTTTGGAGAATGACAGCAAAGTGGCGGACAGTAAGATCGCAACGGATTCTAACATCCGCAATATCCGGGCTGATGCGGAGAAAATTGAAAAAAAACGTGAGGACGATATGGAGAGTATCATCACGGACGAACGGTATAAGTACATCCAGAAACTGGTTAAAACGACTGTGAAAAAGGCGGCGCAGAAACTGACGATTTCGGACAAAATAGACCGCGTTGTGACGAACCGTATTTTGGGAATCCCAATTTTTCTTGTGGTGATGTTTGTGGTCTATTATGTATCGGTATCCACCATTGGCACTCTGGTGACGGACTGGACCAATGATACGTTTGTAGTGGCGATCCAGGACGCAGTGAGCGGATTCTTGGGAAATGTCGGCGCGGGAGAATTGGTTACCAGCCTTGTGGTAGACGGTATCATCGGCGGTGTCGGTGCTGTACTTGGGTTTGTGCCGCAGATGGCAATTCTGTTCCTGTTTCTTTCCATCCTGGAAGACTGCGGATATATGGTTCGTATCGCCTTTGTCATGGATCGTGTGTTCCGGCATTTCGGACTGTCGGGAAAGAGCTTTATCCCGCTGTTAATTTCTTCCGGATGCGGAATTCCTGGAATTATGGCTTCCAAAACCATCGAAAATGATAATGACAGACGCCTTACCATTATGACGGCAACCTTTGTTCCCTGTGGGGCAAAACTTCCGGTTATTGCTCTAATGGGTGGCGTCATGGTAAGCTATACAACAGGAAGTTATGAAGCGGGAGGTCTGATGGCTCCATTGATGTATCTGCTTGGAATTGTAGCGGTGCTGGTATCGGCCATTATGCTGAAGAAAACAAAACCGTTTTCCGGCGAACCGGCTCCGTTTGTTATGGAACTTCCTCAGTACCATATCCCTTCCGTTAGAACGGTGCTGCTTCATGTCTGGGAAAGACTGAAAGGATTCATCATCAAGGCCGGTACGATTTTATTCTTGGCGTGTGTGGTTATGTGGTTCCTTGCTGGATTTGGATTTGGCGAAAACGGATTCGGAATGGTGGAAAGCAATGAAAGCCTTCTAGCTGTCATCGGAGGATTCATCGCACCGATTTTTTCGCCTCTGGGCTTTGGAGAGTGGCAGCCGGTGGCAGCTTCTCTGTCTGGTTTTACAGCAAAAGAAGCGATCGTGTCAACTATGGGAGTTTTAGCCAATGTGGATGAGGAACTGGCAGAGGATACGCTGGTGGTCGGTGCAGCGATTCAGACCTGGTTCCCAAGCGCGCTGGCAGCCTTTTCTTTCCTGCTGTTTAATCTGCTGGACTCCCCATGTCTGGCAGCAATCGCAACGATGGCGCAGCAGATGCAGTCCAGAAAGTGGTTTTGGTTTGCGATTCTATTTCAGAATGTATTTGCATATGTGGTTTGCCTGTGTATTTACCAAATCGGGTTGCTGTTTACAGGAGCGGGATTTACCATTGGAAGCGCTGTGGCAATTATCCTGGTACTGATTATGCTGTTCCTTCTGTTCAGGCCGGATCCATACAAGCATAAAAATATGTATGTCAGACGCTCGGTTCAGGCGGCGGAATAAGAGGTGAGACTGGCGGCAGCATTGACACGGGCTTTATAATAAAAAGAGAACAGGAAAAAGGAGGCAGCTTCATGATTGCAGATATTATAATTATCGGGGCGATTCTGTTTTACTGCGGTTTTTTGATTGTGAGATGGATACGAAACCGAAGGTTTCCGGAAGGAGGGTGCTGCGGCTGTAGCGGCTGCAGCGGAAGCTGTGTCGGCTGCAGTGGAAGCTGCCGCCATGTATCAAAAGGAGCGGGGAAATAAATGGGCAATTCAACCGGATCCATGCTGTATATGTTTGGCGCTATTATTCTGATGTACCTGGTTGGAGTAGGACTGTACCAGTTTTTTATATGGATCAGAAAAAAATGGAAGGACAGAAAAAGATAAGGGAGAGCTATGACGGATATTATTATCTTGCTTATTGTGGCAGTGATTATCGGGTTTGCGCTGAAAGGCAGCATTAAACATTTTAAGGGAGAGGGAGCCTGCTGCGGAGGCGGAGGAAAAGGTCTGATTCAGGGAAGGGGAAAAAAGGTCCTGGAACATGACAAGATGGGGGAGATCATACTTCATATTGAAGGAATGCACTGTGATAATTGCCGACGCAGCGTGATACGTGCATTGAACCAGATCGAGGGCGTTTCCGCAGAAGTGAATTTGAAGAAAAAACAGGCGGTGGTTTCGTATGATCGGCCTGTGGATGAGAGGCGTTTGGAGCAGGCGGTAGAACATGTGGGATATACGGTAAGTTCTGTGGAGAAACGATGATAGGTCCTCCCGGGCGGACAAGAAGCGAAAACGAAGCTTGTCACCTGGGAGGCTTTTTTGCGTAAAATTTTATTCTTCGGCGCAGATATAGGGAAGCAGATTCTGATAGATCATACGGTAGGCGGTGGAGTACATGTGGATGCCGTCGATGGTCAGCTCCTTTTTCAGGGCGCCGGATTCATCGGTCAGGCCCTGGCTGACGTCAATATAGGTCTGGCCGAAGGAATCGGCCAGACGGGCCAACTCCCGGTTGATGTGCCGCACATTTTCGTTGGTGCGGATTTTCAGCATGGAGGCGTGGTAGGGGCTTAGGCTGGCAAAGGTTTCGTTGACCGGATAGTAAGCCATGAGATAGAAGGCGGTCAGAGGCAGTTCCTGGCGGGCGATGGTCAGAATCGTTCGGTAATTGGCCAGCAGGTGCTTCATCCAGTCTTCCCCGTTTTCCCATTCCCGCATATCATTGCTGCCGATGTTGATGAAAACTTTGGAAGGGCAGAGATCCAGAAGCATGGGATGGATGGCCTTTAAAAAATCGTCGGTGGTATATCCGCCGATGCCCCGGTTGTAGACCGCTTTTCCCAGACCGAGGCTTATGCTCAGCTCGCTGATGGGAAACTGTTCCATCAGCGAAGAGCCGGTGAACAAAACCTGGTGTTTCTGTGCATACAGATTCAAATACTGATAGTTTTGCAGCTTTTTCTGCTGCTCATCCTTTTTTCGCTGCTGCATAAAGGCAAACAGTTCTTTGGAAGGTTTGCTGTTCATGGTGAATATCCTCCTTTTTTATGTTACGTGTAGTATAGCGGAGGAAGAAGCCGAATGCCAGCGAAAAATTTTTTTCTTTATTCCTATTATTCCTATTGAAATTATAGGAATAAAGAGGTATAATAACGGCGATACAGAAAACAAGCCTGTCTGCAGACCGGATTTCAATCTCACAGAGGCAGACATTTTGAAATATAAATGGATAGAAGAAAAACAGGAGGAATAGGATGGCAGAGACAGTATTACAGGTAAATCAGCTGCGCGTTTGTGTGGAGGAAAAGGAGATTCTCCACGGCATAAATCTTACGATCGGAACAGGTGAGACCCATGTGCTCATGGGGCCCAATGGGGCGGGAAAATCCACACTGGGATATGCCCTGATGGGAAATCCTAGGTATGCAGTCACCGGAGGCAGCATTTGGTTTCGTGGAAAAGACATGACCGAAGAGGCGGTGGATAAGCGGGCAAAGGAGGGGTTGTTTTTGTCCTTTCAGAATCCGCTGGAGGTGCCGGGGCTGTCACTTGGCAGCTTTATCCGCGGGGCGCTGGAACAGAGAAGGGGAACGCGCATAAAACCCTGGGAGTTTCGAAAGGAACTGAATCAGGCCATGGCGCTTTTACAGATGGAGGAAAGTTATGCCCAGAGGGATCTGAATGTGGGATTTTCCGGCGGGGAAAAGAAGAAAGCGGAGATTCTGCAGCTTTTGATGATGAAGCCGGATCTGGCGGTGCTGGATGAGACGGATTCGGGTTTGGATGTGGATGCGGTG
Organism: Candidatus Fimimorpha excrementavium; assembly: GCA_018710785.1. Taxonomy (GTDB): domain Bacteria; phylum Bacillota; class Clostridia; order Lachnospirales; family Lachnospiraceae; genus Fimimorpha; species Fimimorpha excrementavium. The sequence goes on along the minus strand of DVJD01000111.1, from coordinate 10,045 downwards.
CGCACAGTTTCCAGAGGGGTGGAAGCGTTTCAGAGAGAGAAAGACCGGTCCCTGCTTATCATCACGCACAGTACCAGAATTCTGGAAGCCCTTCATGTGGATTATACCCATATCATGGTGGACGGGAGGATCGTGAAGACGGGGGATGCATCCCTGGTGGAAGAGATCAATGAGAAGGGGTTTGAGGAGTATCTGCATGCGTAGGGGGATATCCAGAAGAAAATGGATACCCGGCCTGAGTGCGGATCGCGGGAAGGTGGAAAGAATTCAGGAGGGGCAGTTTCTGAAACGGTTAAAAAGCTGGGAAAGGAGAGGGAATTGTGGAAGAGAAGACGTATGTGAAGGATATTGACAGGAGTATTTATGATATAAAGAATGAAGATGAGGATGCGTTTCGGATGGAGGAGGGGCTGACGTCAGCCATTGTGGAACAGATTTCCAGAAAGAAGCATGATCCGGAGTGGATGCGCGAGTTTCGTCAGCGGTCGCTGGAGATTTATAATGAAAAGAAGACGCCGGATTGGGGACCTTCGCTGGAAGGGCTGGATATGGATCATATTGTGACATATGTGCAGCCCAATACGAGCAGGAAGGGAACGTGGTCGGAGGTACCGCAGGAGATCAAGGATACCTTTGAGCGGCTGGGGATTCCCCGGGCGGAGCGGGAGTCTTTGGCAGGGGTGGGCGCCCAGTATGACTCGGAATTGGTGTACCACAATGTCCGCAAGGAAGTGGAGGAACAGGGAGTCGTCTATACGGACATGGAAAGCGCTCTGACCGGGAAGTATGCGGACATGGTCCGGGAGCATTTCATGAAGCTGGTGACACCTGGCGACCACAAATTCGCTGCCCTTCACGGGGCTGTGTGGTCCGGCGGATCCTTCGTCTATGTACCGCCGGGGGTGTCTGTCTCGATCCCGCTGCAGTCGTATTTTCGTCTGAATGCGCCGGGGGCAGGCCAGTTCGAGCATACGCTGATTATCGTGGATGAGGGCGCGTATCTGCATTTCATCGAGGGCTGCTCTGCGCCGAAGTACAATGTGGCGAACCTCCATGCGGGCTGTGTGGAACTGTATGTGGGAAAACATGCGAAACTTCGCTATTCCACCATTGAAAACTGGTCCAAAAATATGTACAACTTGAATACCAAACGGGCGGTGGTGGAGGAGGGGGGAACCATAGAATGGGTGTCCGGCTCCTTTGGCTCTTATGTGTCGTATTTGTATCCCATGAGTATTTTGAAGGGAGAAGGGGCCAGAGCGGAATTCACCGGCATTACCTTTGCGGGGAAGGGACAAAATCTGGATACCGGCGCCAAGATTGTGCACAGTGCGCCGCGGACGTCCTCCTATGTCAGCACCCGTTCCATTTCGAAGGATGGAGGAGTCAGTACGTTTCGAAGCAGCGTGGTGGTGACCAGGGAGGCCAAGAAGAGCAAGGCGGCCGTGTCCTGTCAGTCGCTGATGTTGGACAGCATTTCCCGGTCGGATACCATACCGGCCATGGATATCCGCACCCAGGATGCCGACATCGGCCACGAGGCGAAGATTGGAAAAATCAGCGATGAGGCGGTGTTTTATCTGATGTCCAGAGGGCTGAGCGAGGAAGACGCCAGAGCCATGATCGTCAGTGGGTTTGCCGATGAAGTATCTAAGGAACTGCCGCTGGAATACGCAGTGGAAATGAATAACCTGATCCGTATGGAGATGGTTGGAAGTATCGGGTAAGGAAGGGGAGGATCACATGGAACAGGGATATCAAATGACCGTAAACCGGCTGCCTTCTCCCACATGGAATTGGCTCCATATGAATGAAAGCAGCCTTTCAGATATGAAACCGGTAAACCGGGGCGTTTCTCTCACGGTCCAGGTGCCGGAGGGGATCGCATACAGCTGTGCCAGGCGGACCATGCAGTTTATTTCCGGCGGCATGGGACCGGATATGGATCGTCTTCTGGATGATGCGGGAGCGGATGCCCATGTGCTGGCGGCCAGGGAAGGATGGAAGCAGGAGGAACCGGTGTTTCTGCACATGGAGTACGAGGAACATGCCAATGGCATCCATGCGGTGGAAATCGTCGCGCCAAAGGACAGCAGTGTGACGGTGGTGATGGATTTGACTTCCCGCTCAGAAACAGGGGCAGCGGCCGTACAGATTAAGATGCATGCGGGAAAACACGCGAAGATCCGCCTGATTCAGGTACAGCTTTTGGGAGAACGGTTTCTGCACCTGAATGATGTGGGAGCGGAATGTGAGCAGGGAGGAAGCGTCGAGGTGCTGCAGCTGATTTTGGGGGCGGAGCGCACCTACAGCGGATGCCTGGCGAATTTGGCCGGAGAGAAGAGCAGCGCGGCGATGAACGTCGGCTATCTGGGCCAAAACCGGCAGAGGATTGATCTGAACTATGCGGCAAACCACCGGGGAATCCAGTCGGAAAGCCGGATGCGTGCCCACGGCGTTCTCAGAGGGGAAGCCTTTAAATTATTCCGGGGAACCATTGATTTTCAAAGGGGAGCCTCCGATGCCATAGGAGAGGAGACGGAGGATGTGCTGCTTTTGGACGATACGGTGGTCAACCAGACGATTCCGCTGATTCTCTGCGGGGAGGAAAATGTGCAGGGAAATCACGGCGCGACCATCGGAAAGCTGGATGAGGACATGCTGTTTTATCTGTGTGCCAGGGGGCTGACGAAAGAAGCGGCTGTCAACCAGGTGGCCAGGGCCAGGTTCGATGCGCTGAACCGGGAGATTCCGTCAAAGACGGCGCAGACGTTGGTAAATGACTATTTGAAAGGAGTGTTTGGCGATGGCATGGAATGAGACCGCACATCGGGAAGCCTTTCCCATTTTTAAACATCAGCCGGTGATTTATCTGGATCATGCGGCCACATCCCAAAGGCCGGACTGTGTCCTGGAAGCGGAGCGTGCCTTTTATGAGAAACAGAATGCCAATCCTCTCAGGGGTCTGTATGAACTGGCCGTGGAAGCGACAGAGGCCTATGAGGAGGCCAGAAGAACGGTTCGGCAGTGGATTCACGCCGCCCTTCCCGAGGAGATCATTTTCACGAGAAATGCCACGGAAAGTCTGAATCTGGCGGCATACAGCTATGGGCGCCATTTCTTGAAAGAAGGGGACGAGATCGTCGTAAGTATACTGGAGCATCACAGCAATCTTTTGCCCTGGCAGATGGCGGCAGAGGAGACAGGGGCAAAGCTGGTATTTTTGGAATGTGAACCGGATGGAAGCATCCCGCCTGAGCGGATGGAGGAGGCATTTTCAGAACGGACCAAGCTGGTGGCAGTCACCCATGTGTCCAATGTCTTAGGCAGCACCCTTCCAGTGGAAGAAATCGTGCGCCGGGCCCATGCGCGTTCGGCTGTGGTGGTGCTGGACGCGGCGCAGAGCGTCGCCCACATGCCGGTGGATGTGACAAAGCTGGACGTAGACTTCATGGCCTTTTCCGGCCATAAAATGATGGGCCCCATGGGGATCGGCGTTTTATACGGAAAGAAAAAATGGCTGGAAATGATGCCGCCGTTCTTGCGGGGAGGGGAGATGATCGATTCGGTCAGCCGGACGGGAGCGGTGTTTGCCCCGATTCCCCACAAGTTTGAGGCGGGAACCGTCCATGCGGCGGGAGCCGTGGGCCTGGCGGCAGCCATTCGATTTCTGCAGTCTGTCGGCTGGGAGACGATTCAGGAAAGGGAGCATCGTCTGACTGCCTATGCGCTGGAGGAAATGAAGAAAATACCGGGAATCCGGGTGCTGGGCTCTGAGAAGGCAGAAAATCACTGCGGGATTTTAAGTTTTACGGTGGATGGTGTCCATCCCCACGATGTGGCGTCCATCCTGGATGCCGACCACATCGCAGTCCGGGCCGGACACCACTGCGCGCAGCCGCTGCTGGACTATCTGAAGGTTTCATCCGCTGCCAGAGCCAGTCTGGCTTTTTACAATACGGAAGAAGAAATCCGGCACTTTCTCGATTGCTTAAAACAAATCAGGAGGAAAATGGGATATGTCGAGTAGAACGTTTTATCATGAAATTTTGACCGATCACAATCTGCATCCGGCTCATAAACACGACCTGAAAGAGGCCAGCCATGTCCTGGAAGGAGTCAATCCCTCCTGCGGGGATGCCATCTGGCTGAAGCTGGTACTGGAAGAGGGGCGGATCAGGGACGGCGCCTTTGTGGGCGATGGCTGCGCCATCTCCCAGGCATCGGCGGACATGATGCTGGATCTGGTCATCGGAAAGACCCGGGAGGAGGCCGATCGGCTGGCCGATGTGTTTCTGCGCATGATTCAGGGAGAGGCTTCCGAGGAGGAAATGGAGCAGCTGCAGGAAGCCTCCGTTCTCAGAGAGGTGTCCCATATGCCGGCCAGAGTCAAATGTGCGGTGCTGGGGTGGCATACCCTGAAAGAAATCCTGAACAAAGCCCGGTGAGAAGCGCGGCCGGTATCGTTTTATTACCTTTTGGTATCTCTTTATGTCCAATCGGCGGGAAACCGTGGAAGGCAGCCAGCCGCCGTGGTATACTGACCAAAAAAGAACGGCGTCTTCTGATCGGTCAGCACCGGGCGGAAGGCGGAAAGGAGATACAACGGTTATGCTGGAACAGCTGAAATATAAAATCGAACAGAAAAAGCCCGTCTCCGTGGTATATCTGGGCGGTTCCATCACAGAAGGAACAGGGGCCTCTTCACCGTCTGCGTGTTGGGCGTCACGGGTTCAAAACTGGCTGGAACGGTCGTTTCCGGAATCCCATTTTTCCTGTCAGAATGCCGGAATCGGCGGTACGGATTCCGAATTTGGCGTGTTTCGTCTGGATCGGGATGTGCTGGCCTATGAGCCGGATTTGGTGTTTGTGGAATTCGCGGTCAATGACTATAAAAAGGAGGCAGCCATTTGTCTCAATGCCATGGAAGGGATCGTCCGCAGAATCCGGGAAAGACGGCCGGGAGCGGATGTGGTGTTTGTGGTGACGGCCATGTATCGGATGGAGGAAGAGTGCTACAGCAGGGGAATGAGACCAGAATCGGTGCAGATCCATGAACAGGTGGCAAAACACTATGGAATTCCGGTGATTTTTGTGGGAGAAACCCTGCTTTGCCATATCCGTACGCAGAGGGAGGACCCAACCGTTTATTTACCGGATTTGGTGCATCCCAATGATCGCGGCTATGCGTGCTATTATCGGGAGATCACAGCCTTTTTGGAACAGGAATTGAGAAAAACAGAGGCGGCGTGTACAGACCGGCCTCTGCCTTCACGGCTGGGCGACGGGCGCTACCAGCGGACGGCTATGGTGGATGCGGGAGAATATGGCCACACGAATTTTTTCCGGGAAGCCATATCCTTCGGCGGCCGGTATCCGGGCTATATCAGCAGCGGCCGACCGGGAACGGACGGCAAATTTGTCTTTGAGGGCTGCGGCATCGGCCTGTACTGGATGATCGCCAAAGACTCCGGAAGCCTTCGATTCCGTTTGGATAAGGGGGAGTGGAAGACTGTTTCCGCCTGGGATACCTATGCCCTGCGGTTTGACCGGTGTCATCCCGTTATGCTGGCCAGGGATCTGGAAAAGGGAACCCATTGTCTGGAATATCAGGTGGCGGAGGAAGCGGATGAGCGCTCCCAGGGACATTTTATCCGGATCGCCGCTTTTCTGGTGATGGAATGACAGGCGAAAAGGAGGATTGATTCATCCGGATATCCTGACTATCAATTCCAAGGACTTTGACGGGGCTAATATGATGAATGATATTTCCTATGTTTTCTGCATCAATAACCAGTTCGGAAGTTCCGAGCGAGTATCTGAGATCTACAGTACCATGTATGGATTCGATGTAACGGCCATCCCGGTTAAGGATAATTATTACATCACAAACACCTGGGCCGCAGGCGGCAATGGAATTTCTTCCAGCTGTGAGCATCCAGAGGAAGCCATGGCTTTTATCAACGCCATGACCCAGGAAGAAGGAAAGGAATTATATAATACTGTAGTATACGGAATCGAAGGCGTACATTACAAGAAGATCGATGACAATCACATCGAGACGCTGGAATATTCCGGTACCCAGGGCGGTGTGGAAACTTCCTATTCTGCCATGAAGTGGATCATGGGCAACACCTTCAATGCATACCTGAATCAGGCCTGCACCGATGATGAAGTGGAAGAATCCATCAAATTAAATGAGTCCGAAGACAACATCAAGTCTGATCTGATTGGATGTACCTTTAAGACGGACGCCATCAAGACCCAGCTGGAACAGACGACGGCTGTGGCGACCGAATACAGCAAACCTCTGATGTACGGCGTCATGGGAAGCGGATGGGAGTCCACCTACAATGATTTTGTAGATAAAATGAATAACGCGGGTGTGGCAGAGGCAACTGCACAGCTGCAGGAACAGGTTGATGCGTTCTTGGCAAAATAAGACAGGAAATGCGCAAAGAGAGACGGCCATGGCAGACTGTTTGGGAACAGACAGCGGCCATGGCCGTTTCCAGCCTGAAAAAACAAAGATCCGTCCGAAAAGCAGGGGCGGAGAAAGGAATCATTATGGGAATTGAGAAAACAAAGGGGATGGGGATGCGAGACGAGCTTTTGCAGCTTGCCAGAACCAAGATAGAGCACGCAGAGGAGCGCTTTGATCCCAAGGAGGATATGCTGACGGTGCGGCAGACCAAATGGGCGGGCGGCTATCACACGAGAAAAACGGGGATTCTGCATCCGCTGCGGGATGCTGTGGAGTATGCGGATGCCATTTTCCAGACCGGGGAAAAAAATGGTATCCAAGGGGAGAACGGATCCTTAGAAAAATCGTCAGCCTCCAGGATACGCGGGCAGAAAGCAAGACCTGCGGGCTTTGGCCCTATTATCTGGAAGAAAATCTGGAATCTATGATTCATCCGGATTACAACTGGGCAGATTTCATTTCCAAATATTTCCTGTACCGGACCGGTGTTTATCAGCAATGGGACGCGCCTGCGCCGCTATTTGAATGTGCAGAGGGAAAAACCGGGGACGATCGAAGATATTGTGCTGGAACATGTCCGGGCAGATGTCAAACCGGCGCCTGTGAGCTGGTACCAGGGAAAGGTATGGGCCAACGCCGAAGGCGGAGTGGTATTGTCCGGACTTCCCCAAAATCCCATCCGGCGGGTGACCATTCGAAACTGCAGGTTTCATATGCCAGGAGGAAGGGACGAGCAGCCGACCGGACCGGTGCCGGTCATGGGAGATCAGTACCCGGAATTTCATCTGTTTGACCCGCTTCCGGCCTGGGGCATGTATGAGCGGGATACGGAGGATACCGAGCTTATCGATACCGTGTTTACGAAGCGCGCTCCCGACGTAAGACCGGTACGGGTTAAGGAAGAGAATGAGGAAAGAAAGGATGCGGGATGATGAGAGAAGAACGAAGACCGGAGGCGTATTACGGATTTCAGGATGAGAAGAGGGAGGTGGAATTTTATCGGTATGATATGCCGACGCCATGGATGAACTATCTGTCCAACGGGACATTAAGCGCCATGATTTCCCATGCGGGAGGCGGCGTAGCCTTTTATCAATCGCCGCAGATCTGGAGAATCAATCATTACCGTTTTTTTCATCTTCCCACAGACCGAAGCGGATTTTATACCTATATAAAAGATGGGGATACGGTTTGGTGTCCCACCAATATGCCCGTGCCGGTTCGGCCGGACCGGTGGAAGAGTGCCCACGGCATGGGCTACAGCCGGTTTGAAGCGGAAAAAAACGGACTCTCGGCAGAGGTTTTGTATTTTATAGGGAAACCGGAAAATGCCATAATCTGGCGGATGCGTTTTCGAAGCAGCTGCGACAGAACGGTCACGGTGTATCCGTTTGTGGAGCTGGGCATGATGGAGTTCATGCGGGAGCTGCAATGGCAGTGCTACAATAAACATCAGCTGAAAGTCAGTTGGATGAAAGAGGAGCAGGCCCTGGTGTACTGCTATGGTGTGGAGAATCAGCCCAAACCGGAAGAGACGCCTTTGGTATATTTTGCCGCCACGGAACCGGTGAAGCATTTTGAGGGGGATCGGGACGAATTTGTGGGTCCGTACCGCAGCGAGGAAATGCCCGTGGGTGTGGAAGAAGCAGACTTGGGGGACTCGATACTGATGGGAGGAGACCCTTGTTTTGCCCTGCAGATTCCGCTTCGGATCAAAGCGGGAGAGGAAAAGGAACTGACGGTGTTTTTGGGGACGGCCATGGAGGAAGCGGAAATCAGCAGGGCGCTTGATCGTTTAAGAAAACCAGGATATGTGCAGGAATCCTTTGACAAACTGGAAAAAGGCTGGGAGGAATACGTATCCCGCTTTCAGTGCCGGGTGCCCGATGAGGCGGCACAGCGGATGATTTCCATCTGGAATCCGTATCAGGCCCAGAGAAATTTCCTCTTTTCCAGAAATATTTCTTACTATGCCACGGGAACCTTCCGCGGGGTGGGCTACCGGGATACCTCCCAGGATATTTTGGCAGTGGTGCCGTTTGATCTGGAGGCAGCCAAGGAAAAAACACGGCTTTTGCTGACGCAGCAGTATGGGGACGGTCATGTAAACCACTATTTCTTTCCGGCGGAAGGGTACGATCCGGTGACCACGGTCCATTCGGATGACCATTTGTGGACGATCCTCACCGTATCCCATATTTTGTGTGAGGAGGGAAGCTTTGATTTCCTGAGAGAAACCGTTTCCTACTATGACGGCGGCGAGGGAACGGTATACGACCATTTAAAGCGGGCGCTGGCGTTTACCAAATCCCATCTGGGGGAACAAGGATTTCCGCTGATGCTGCGATCCGACTGGAACGATGCGCTGTTTCGCGTCTGCCGGGAAGGAAAAGGGGAAAGTATCTGGACCGCCATGCAGTACGGCCTGATGCTCAAAAAGATGGAGCCGATGGCGAAGGCCATGGGAGAACCGCAAACAGCCGATGAATACGAGGCGGATTATGAAGCCCAGAAACAGCTGGTAAATACCAAAGCCTGGGACGGCGCCTGGTTTTGCCGTGCCATCATGGACAGCGGCGAGTACGTGGGACGGGCAGACAGCCCGGAAGCCAAAATCTGGCTGAATGCGCAAAGCTGGGCGGTGCTGTCCGGCATGGGAGAGAAGGAAAAATGCCGGATCGCCATGGAGAGCGTATACCGGCACCTGAATACACCTTTGGGCATAAAAAAAATTGACCCGCCCATTGTCAAGTTCCCGGATCCGAAGGAACCGCTGACCAATTATAACCCGGGCACCGGGGAAAATGGATCGGTGTTCTGCCATGCCAACACCTGGGCCATCATTGCCGAATGCATGCTGGGGCATGGGGATCGGGCCTATGAATATTACAGGCAGCTGATTCCGGCAGTGGCCATGGAAAAAGCAGGTGTTTGGAGATATAAGGCGGAACCGTATGTATATGCTTCCAACATTTTCGGGCCGGATAGCCTGCGGTTCGGGCTGGCCAATGTGTCCTGGCTGACGGGAACGGCAGCGTGGATGTATGTGGCTGTCACCCAGTATATTCTTGGTATTCGTCCCTGCATGGAGGGGCTGCGGATCCATCCATGTCTGCCATCAGCATGGGATCATGCTGAAGTCACGCGGAGTTTTCGCGGCACGGAGTACCGCATCCGCATGGAGCGTCGGCCAGGGGCTTCTGGCATCACCGTTTTTGCAGATCATGTCTTGGCAGGAAGTGATCCGGAGGGAAATACCGGTGTAGTGCTGGAGCCGCAGGGAAAGGAATTTTGCGAGGTGGAGGTGATTTTGGAAAAGAAAAGGTAATGCATGGGTCCCGGGTTTCTGGACAGGACTAACGCATGAATGAACAATCTGTGAACCGGACGCCAGAGAGAGGTGGAAGACACTTTGCTGGACCGCTCTCGCTTAGTGAAAAACGCAGCGATACTAAGATTCTTTTGCGCCCGAAGGGCTGAAAGAATCAAGTACCGGCGTTTTTCAAAATCCTGCAAAGTGTCTTCCACCTCTCTCTGGCTGATCACACTAAGCTTTACCAT
>DVJD01000110.1 GCA_018710785.1 Candidatus Fimimorpha excrementavium | reverse complement strand
GACGCGTATGTATCCCTGTTTAAAGACGGAAGTATGACCTACTCCTTTGTATACAGCGTGATCGTAACCCTGATCTTTACTGTATTGGGAATGATCGCGTGTACGTGTGCGGCGTATCCGCTGTCCAAGAAGAGACTGAAGGGAAGAACGCTGCTGACATTTTTGCTGATGTTTCCGATGTATTTTTCAGCGGGACTGATCCCGACGTACCTGCTGATGAAGAATTTGAATCTTTTGGATACGGTATGGGTACTGATCCTGCCGCTGATTTATTCGCCGTATAACATGCTGATCATGAAGACGTATTTCCAGTCCAGCATACCGGACAGTTTGGAGGAGTCGGCATTTTTGGACGGAGCGTCCAACTTCCAGATCCTGTTTAAGATCGTTATCCCGCTGTCCAAGCCGATCATGGCGACGCTGTCGCTGTTTTACGCGGTGGGGAGATGGAATTCCTATGCGGACAATATGTACTATATCAATACCGAGAGCCTGAAGATGGTGCAGTATAAGCTGTATCAGATGGTGGCATCGGCGACGGAAGCGCAGACGACCAGCCTGTCGGAGGCGGCAGCCGTGACGAGTACGCCGGAAGTCCTGCAGGCGGCATCGGTTATGTTTGTAACGATTCCGATTATCTGTGTTTATCCGTTCCTGCAGAAGTATTTTGTAAAGGGAATCATGATCGGAGCCGTGAAAGGCTGATAAAATCGATCAGGATCAAATGGAACCAACGATTGGAATATTAAAAGGCATCGGAATCCGCCGGATCATGTGGGAAAACGATTCTTACAGATCTGGGATGCCGAAGGCCTGTTTAATAGAGGGATGGAGCCCGGGAGAAACATCCGCATCTGGGATTTTAAAAGAGGGATGGCCATTCCGACAAAGTAAAAGAACTAGGAGGTATGATTGATGAGAAAACATGTTCTTCGTAAGACACTCTCTGTAGCTTTGGTGGGAGCTATGGCAGCCGGAGCGCTGGCAGGCTGCGGCGACGGCGCTGCGGCTACGACAGCTGCTGCGACTGAAGCAGAAAAAACCGAAGCTGCGGAAAAGACCGAGGCTGAAGAGGCAGAAGAAACCAAGGCTGAGGCAGAAGAAACCAAAGGCGGCGATGGGGAAGCCACTGACACAACGGCAGAGTGGGAGCCATTTGCGGAAAATGTAACGCTTAAGATTCCGGTTTATGACAGAGGTCAGGAAGGGGTACCCAATGTATCCGACAACTACTGGACCAAGTGGATCCAGGAAAACTTCGGGGATAAATACAACATCACGGTAACGTTTGAGCCGATTACCCGTACCGATGTTATGACCGAGTATTCCCTGCTGGCATCCGGGGAACAGCTGCCGACGCTGCTGATGGAATATGACTATCCGAAGGTTGCCCAGTGGGCCAATGACGGATACCTGACCACAATCAACATGGATGATTTTGCGGCCATCGCGCCGACTTACTACAATAAGATGGTGGAACTGGATCAGCTGCAGTATACAACCCTGAACGATGAGACCTACTTTGTGGTAGCGGAAAGACCAAACTATGAAACCCAGTTCTCCTTCATCCGTTTTGTGCGTATGGACTGGCTGGAGGAAGTAGGATATGACCATGTGCCGATGAACCGCGAAGAATACATAGATGCCATGACAAAGATCCAGGAAGCCGGAATCTGCGAGCATCCGGGCGGCGGTGAAAGACTGGGAGTAGGAGCTGACCAGAACGACGGATACCGTTCTCTTCCGATGGATGAGACCGAGTGGGCGATGTACGGAGATTTCAGCATCCCGGCCCTTGGATGGGAACCGAACTATAAGCTGGTAAAGAATGCCAATGAAGAATACAACCTTGGAATCACAGATCCGGAATACTACATTACGGATAAGGAAACCGCGAAGGCAAACTTCATCAACGGAAAGAGCTTTATGTATGGCGATTATATTTCCGCAGATATGCCTACGTTGACGTCCTTCTATGAGCAGAATCCGGACGCCAAACTGGCGATTATACCAAAAGATTCCACCTATGCCGGAGAAAACAATATCTGGAGAGCAGAAAACCCATTCGGTATGATCATCGGATTCTCATCCCAGGCGACCGAAGATGAAATCAAGGCCGGTATGATGTATCTGGAATGGATGAGCCAGGAAGACAATCTGTTCACCATGCAGTGGGGAATCGAAGGAGAAAACTTCAACTACAATGAGGAAGGAATTCCGGAAAGCGTAGCGGATTACAATGGCGACTGCAAGCAGGGATACAACAACAACAAGGACTACTGGGCATGTGTAAAGGAAGGAAGACTGGCAGGAACCATCGAGCAGCAGGTAGCAGCGCAGTTCCCGCAGAATCTGCCGCAGAGTGAAGAGCTGCAGGAGCAGATCGTAGAGTTTTACAATACATCGGTAGAGCTGGCCAAAGAGGGAAATGCCGTGAGCCCATGTATCTTTGCCACAGTGCTGGATGCGGAGACAGATAACCTGACCGCACTGCAGGAACTGTATGTGGAACTGAGAGATGAACTGACGATGTGTGCGCCGGAAGAGTTTGATGCCAAGTATGAAGAGGCAAAGCAGGAATATCTGGACGCAGGATATCAGGATGTCATCGATCAGAGAAAAGAAGCCTATGAGGCAGGACTGAGCACAAAGCTGAAAGATAATCAGAAATAATAAAAAACAGATGGAAACTATCAGCGGGCACCGCAGTAATGCGGTGCCCGTATTTTTGTGCGGTACGCCCGGAGGGCGACCGCCGTGCTTGCGCAGGCAGACATTTGCCGGACAATAGAAAATGTTATAATTTTTCCGGATGCATCCATCCGTTGAAATCCAGGATCATCTGCTTTTCTTTTGTCTCCCGGTCTGCGGAATGAATCATGTTTCTCCAGGACCGGGGCGACTGGCCCGTCATTTTGGAAAAGCAGCGGTTAAAACTGGAGATGGAGTGGAAGCCCACCTGCTCCGAAATGGAGAGAACGGAATGCTCGGTACTTCGCAGTAAATTGCAGGCTTTATCAATGCGGGTGCTGATGATGAAATCCAGCGGACTGTATCCCATGATGGTATGAAACAGCCTGCGGAAGTGGGTTTCACTCAAATGGCACATCTCCGCCAGATCCGAGACGGAAAAATTCTCCATGTAATGGGTTTGAATAAAATCGAGGGCCGGAGTGATCACCATGGCATTGTCAGATACTGTCCGCTCCTGCTTGGGCAGTGTCTTTTGGATTCTTCCCAATTCAATACAGATGGTCATGAGCAGCCCTTTCGTCGCCAGCTCATAATGCTCCGGCTTGGCGCGGAGTTCACGGATGACGCCGAGAACAAGGGAATAGAAAAATGCCTCATCCTCCTGGTGAATGAGATAACAGTAATGGTTCTGGTACGTCTGGGGAGCCGATAAAATCTGAATATCCTGAAGAAACTGATTAGAAAACAGGGTTTCCGGATCAAAAAAAATATAGGACCATAGACTTTCCTTCCCCGGATCACTGTAGGTGGTATGGGGGACATGGCGCGGAATGCAGACGATATCCCCTGCCTTAAAATGAACCGATTGGCCTTCAAAATCTATGGTTCCGCTGTCGGAATGACAGATTCCCAATTCCATGCAGTTGTGGAAATGGAGGCGGCTGGATTTGGTCGCGGAAATTTTCCAGTCTTTTCCGCTGATTAACAGAACCGGAAACTCCATGGGGAGATGATAATGGCGGTATTCCACCACTTCTTTTGCTTTTCTGGCCATATAAAATCCTTTCTATGTAAATAAAACAGTTTATTTAATCATGTAATGATATTCCGTTTCTCTGTAAATCAACTCGATTTTATTATAGTTCATGCCGGTGCCTTTTACAACCGTTTGTTTGCGATTTATGAAAGTTGTGTGAACAGTATGGGCAGGCAGGAACTGCAGACTATTTTGCCAATTCTTTTCATGGGCAGGCTCATTTCTCCATGGTAAAATAAAGGATGTCCGCTTTGAGCGCATCGATATGGAGGGAGTAACGGATCAGGCCATTCAGATCACCATGTTTTATGAATATACCACCGTGGAACCCATGACGGATAGGCCCTCGGATTTCAGCAATATCTTAATAAAAGATGTGAAGGGAACGACCAGCGGAACCGGAATCCAGATCAGAGGTCTGCCGGAGCACAAATTGAACCATATTCGCCTGGAGCGGATTGATCTGACTGCCAGTGATGCAGTACTCTGCAGCGATGTGGAAGAGATGGAATGGCAGGATGTAAAAATCAAATCTCTTTCCACTGTTTCGAACGATAAAAAGTCAGAATGGCAGCCAGACCGAACAGATAGCTGATCGGGTAACTGAGGGGGATGTAGATTCCTCCGATGACATGCGCGATCAAAAGAGCGGCCGGAATCCGCACGGCCCACAGCATTAAAACATTGATCACGGTGGGGAAACGGATGACGCCGATGCCATTGGCGAAGCTGACGATGGTGCTGAAAACCGCAAACAGCCACATGGTAGGCATGGTGATGCAGGTGTTTAAAACCGCGAGATCCAGTACCTGGGAATCCTCTGTAAAAAGGGAGAACAGGGGGCGGGCAAAACCCGTGACGAGAAGTCCGACGGCACAGGTGATCAGCCCGGCGACAAGAGGAATCTGCCGTCCGCCCTTTTTCAGACGGGGAATCTGCCGGGCACCGAGATTCTGACCCGCAAAGGTGGTGGCGGCAGAGCCCAGGGCATTGATGGAGACATTGGCGATGCCGGTGACCCGGTTGACCAGGGTGCAGGACGCCATAAAGGCGGATCCCTGCAGATTGACCAGAGACTGCATCATAATGTGGCCCACCGAATAAATGGAGTTATTCAGCCCCAGCGGGAGTCCGATGCGTATGATTTCCGCCATGCTGTGCCGGTCAAAGCGGCGCGGCAGAATGGTGAACTCCAGTTCCGGATATTTTTTGATGATATAGGCAATGCTGAAAATCCATGAGGCAAACATGGCTATGGCAGTGGCCAGGGCAGCGCCTGCCACATCCATATGGAATACGACGACAAAAAGCAGGTCAAGCACAATATTGACGGAGCAGGAAATGATAAGAAACAGGAGGGAGGAACGGCTGTCGCCCATGCCCCGGAGAATTCCGGCATTCAGATTGTAGCCCATGTTGCCCAGGGTTGCCAGAAATACAATGCGCATATAAACGGAGGCATATTCCATGGTATCCTCTGGTACCTGCATCCATTTCAGGATCAGCGGCCCCGCCGCGATGCCGAGAACCGTCAGCGGAATGGCGCATCCATACAGAAAAAACGTCGCAGTGGAGACGGTTTTTTTCAGGCTGTCAAAGTCCTGTCCGCCCACGTATTGGGATACCAGGATGGAGACGCCGCCCCCGATCCCGAAAAAGAGACAGAGCAGAAGATCCACCGGCTGAGAAGCGGTGCCCACGGCCGCCAGAGATATAGAACTGCAGTAATTCCCGATGACAAAGGTATCTGCGGTACTGTAAAGCTGCTGCAGAATGTTGCTCAGACAGATGGGGAGCGCAAACAGCAGGGTACGGGTGAGAATGGAACCGCAGGTCATATCTGTTTTTTTTGTATGCATAATAACACCTCAAATCTGGCAGGACGCCGGATGATTTTGCCTGAAAAGTGCAAAGAATACATGATTTTGTGTAAATAACTCTTCCCTGGAACATGGTACGATAGAACCATCAGAGGTCTTTTGCGGGATCTTCTCTCTCAGAAAGTCCTTTGATGGATGAGGCATATTCCGACGGGGTCATGCCGGTGAATTTCTTAAACTGTCTGGAAAAATAGTGGACAGAGCTGTAGCCCAGACATTCGGAAATCTGTGTAAAATTCCGGTCATCGCTTCGGATCAGTTCCTTTGCCAGCTCCACCTTCTTCATACAGAAGTAGTGAATGGGGCCGCAGCTGTGGCGTGCGCGAAACAGTCTCTGGGCCTTGGAAGCGCTCAGCATGGTATCATGGCAGAGGGTTTCCATGGTGATGTTGGAAGTGATGTTCTGCTCCATATAGGAGAGGATGCGCTGGTAAAGTTCATAATCCGCATTTTTTGTGGTCAGTTTATTCGGTTCGCGGATGGCAGCGGAGGAGGAAAACCGGGTATGGCGCCGGTACAGAGAAAGAAACATCCGCTCCAGGGATTGTTTGATGAGCTGAAGTGAGCCGACCGGCGGATGCTCCTTCAGGACCAGCTTCTGCTGATACGGATTGTCCAGACGGCCGTCGAAGGCCAGGCGGGCTTCTCGGATGACGATGCTTAACAGGTTTCGCTCCTGTTCAGATACATGAAGAATCTTATGCCGGAAAAAATCCATCAAAGGAGATGTGCTGCCAAATGAAATGACGACCAGATTGGGCGCGCTCTTTCCATTGGCTGTCACATTGTGAAATTCATTGGGCTCGTGGAAGATGATGTCATTTTGCTTCAGGATATGTGCGGCAGAACCGGCCGCCACCTCCACTTCTCCCTTGTCCACACAGAGAAATTCCCAGAAATCATGGGATTCGCCGGAAAAGCGGAAATCTTTTTGGTATTCAAAATAGTGGATGGTATATATGCGGTCCACATCGATTTCAGGGATGAGAGGGATACTTTCGTAATGCATAAAGAGACTCCTTTTTGGGCTGTTTTGCCCCTGATAGTGCTTATTTGTAGTATATAAGGAAATTCCAAAATAATCAACACAGACAGGAGGAATCATTCATGAAGAAACCAGTATTAGTAATCATGGCAGCAGGCATGGGAAGCCGCTACGGCGGTTTAAAGCAGATCGACCCGGTGGATGAGCAGGGCCACATCATCATTGACTTTTCCATCTATGACGCCATCCGGGCCGGATTTGAGAAAGTGGTGTTTATCATCAAAAAAGCCAATGAAAAAGAGTTTATGGAAGCCATCGGAAACCGCATCGCAAAACAGGTTCAGGTGGAATATGTCTTCCAGGAACTGGATCACATCCCGGATGGGTATGCGGTGCCGGAGGGACGGCAGAAACCATGGGGGACCGGCCATGCCATTTTGTGCTGCAAGGACGTGGTGAAGGAGCCTTTTGCCGTCATCAATGCCGATGACTACTACGGACCCAAGGCCTTCCAGATGATCTATGATTATCTGAGCACCCATGAGGACGATACGCGCTACCGCTATACCATGGTGGGATATATTCTGGAAAACACGCTGACGGAAAACGGCCATGTGGCCCGCGGCGTATGCACCGTCAGCCCGGAAGGTTATCTGCAGGAGATCCATGAGAGAACACAGATCGAAAAGCACGGCGAAGATTCGGAGTATACGGAGGATGGCGGAAAGACATGGGTGAAGCTGCCCAAGGGAAGCACGGTATCCATGAATATGTGGGGATTCACACCGAGCATTTTCCCGGAACTGGAAACGGGATTTGAAGCCTTTTTAAAGGAATCCCTGGAGAAGAATCCGCTGAAGGGCGAATTTTTCCTGCCCTCCATGGTGGAACAGCTTCTGAAGGAAGACAAAGCCACGGTTTCTGTCTTAAAGTCCCAGGACCGCTGGTACGGTGTGACCTATCGGGAAGATAAGCCCATGGTGATGGAAGCCATAAAGAGACTGAAAAAAGAAGGATTATATCCGGAAAACTTGTATGATTGATACACGGGTTTGATCAAAAGAGATCAGGATACCGCAGGGGATCCGCTTGTAAATAAGTGGCCTTTGCGGTATCTTTTTTGCCTTTTTTCGTTCAACTAAAAGATCTTGTCACATTTCTTTCCACAGAGAAAAAAAGTATGATATACTGATAGAAAAAGGGAAAACCGCATTGCCTCCGGGATGACGGGCTGTCCCGTGAAAGATATCCCATATCTATGTGTGGGTTTGGACAAAAAGAGGAAAAGGAGTTTTGGATATGGCCGAATTTTCAAATCGCTTGGAACAGTATATTGAAGAGAAACATATAAAAGTATCGGAACTGGCACGATTCTGCGGGACGGACCGGGCCACTACCTATAAGTATATCAACGGAAAGCGCCTGCCTGCCGCCATGGAAACGGTGGAAAAGATCGGGGAATTTCTTCGCCTTTCTCCGCGGGAAGTCAAACAGCTGAAGGAGGCCTATGAGATGGATCGGGTGGGGAAATCCGTCTATCTTTCCAGGAAAAATGTGGAAGAATTTTTCCTTCATTTTCCGGAAATGCCGCCGGATGAAGAACAAAAGCATTTCATGGAAGAATTTACGGAAAAAATGGATGGAGAAGCCGGGTCCCATGTCATAAAGGATAAAAAGGATTTAAACAGAGCCATCTGCCGCATGCTTTTAAAGGAGGGGGAACGGGAGGACTCCCGCATCTATCTGCAGCTGCAGCCTGCGGACACCTTTTTATTTGAGTTCCTGGCGGCCAGGGCCGACTCCTTTGGACGCAGCAGGATCGAACATATTATGTGCATGAACCACGATACCCAGGATGCGAAAAAGGCGGCGGACAATCTGAACAATCTGAACCAAATTATCCTGCTCCACGCCAGCATGCTCAACTACCAGTCGTACTATTTTTACGACAATGTGGATTCCCACTACCACAATTTAAACCTGCTGCCCTGTATGGTGCTGACATCCACCCAGGTGCTGTTTTTCCAGCCGGACGACGAGATGGGAATCCTGACGGATAAACCGGAGGCGGTGGAGATGATGCGCCGCCGGTTTGAAAAAAACAGGGATGCCTGCAATCCGTTTCTCCATGCCATCACCAATGGGTTTCTGGAATATGAGACGCTGTCAAAGATCATCTATCAGATCGACTGCCATTCCATTCAGGCGGATCCCTGCGTGATGCCGTATCTTTCCCCCAATATGGTGAAGAACTATGTATCCGATCCGGTTCTGCGCCAGGGACTGGAAGGGGTTCTGATCAGCTATGGGGAGGCCTGGAGCCTGAAATCCAGAAAAGACGCCCGCGTCTATATGACCACAGCGGGATTGAAATATTTCATGGACACGGGTCTGAATCTGGAGATTCCGGTATTTACCGGGGTGTTGTTCACGAAGGAAGACCGGCTTATGATTTTGAGAAAAACCGTCCGGGAACCGAGGTGCTATAATTATATCCTGAAGGAGCCGCTGGGATCTTTGCCGCTGAATATGCACTGGTATGTGACGAAAGAAGCCGGTGTACTTCTGTTCTATAATAAAAAGAAGGAACAGGTGTATCTGATTCTGCGGGAGCCAAGCCTTCTGCATATGTTTGCGGATTACATGGAATCCATGGATGAGACCCACTATTACAGCCTGGAGGAAAGCCAGAAGATTCTGGAAGATGTCCTGAAACAGTATGAGGAAGCGTGGGCATAGCAGCGGAAACGGAAAAAGGAGGACTCCTTCATGTCAGAATACTCGGATTTGCTTTGGCATTATATAATGAAGGAAAAACGGGCAGATGTGGCAGAGATTGCGGGACACTGCGGAGTGAATACAAAGGATATTTTTGAATATATCAATGGAAGGAATCTTCCGGCATCGGATGAGATGGTGCAGAACATCTGCGATTTTATCCACCTGACACCGGCGGAGACGGAGCGTCTGAAGGAGATGTACCGCATGGCGAAGATGGGAAGGCGGAGGTACCGCCAGTACAAAAAACTGGAGGAGCTCATCGCTTCTGTCTCTGCGTTTGAAAAAAAGGGCCACGCCCCGCCGCCTTTGTATGAGGCCGGAAGGGAAGCCAGAGACAGGAAAGAAGGCTGTCTGGTTCTGGAAAATGAGCGGGATCTGAATAAGGCCATCAGCCAGGAGCTTTTGTGGGAAAGCCGAAAGGAAAACGGGCACATCGGACTGGTGACAGCGCTTCCGCTTCATTTTCCCATACAGTTTCTGACGGCCCGGGCGGAGGTATTCAGCCGTACCTGCCTGGAACAGATTTTTTATTTTCATGCGCCTGGTCAGGACGAGGCCGACATGGAGGAACGTCTGGACTGTCTGCGTGAGATCCTTCCCTTCTATGAGGAAGACATGGATTACCATTCCTATTATCGCTATGGCGATCCGGATTCCCGTTTTTATAATTTGAATCTGCTTCCCTGTCTGATTTTGACATCGGAAAGCGCAGTTTTATTTGATCCCGACCGAAGCCATGGCCTGGCGTTTTGGGAAAGCAGTGTGGTATCCATGCTGCGGCAGCAGTTTGAAGAATATAAATCGGCCTGTCGGCCTCTGATTCATCGGGAGGAGAATGCTGAGCCGTCCGGTGAAAAAAATGATTTGTTTTATATGAAACATACATCGGGGGATGCGCCCGGATCGCTGATCCTTCGTGTGGCAGAACAGACGCTTCGCTTGGAGGAACCGGGGATATGTGCCATGTTTCGCGGATATTTGGATTCCGGAGGGAGAAAGGGATGAACCATTATGACGGAATTTTCTGAATTGTTTAGCAAA
This sequence comes from Candidatus Fimimorpha excrementavium, assembly GCA_018710785.1. Lineage (GTDB taxonomy): Bacteria > Bacillota > Clostridia > Lachnospirales > Lachnospiraceae > Fimimorpha > Fimimorpha excrementavium. The sequence continues at coordinate 1,494 of DVJD01000110.1, read as the reverse complement.
TGGGTGAATGAAAAAGAAATCAAGGTGTCTGCGCTGGCCCAGTTCTGCGGGCTGGACCGGCCCACCGTCTACAAATATCTGAATGGACAGAGGCTTCCGGCCACAAAAGAGCTGGCAGAGCGGATCGGGGAGTTTCTGCGGCTGTCTCCGGCACAGAGGCAGGAATTTCTGGAGATTTATCAGATTACGAAAATGGGGAAGTCCACGTATCAGAATCGGAAACGTGTGCGGAAATTTTTGCTTGGCGATTGGAACGAACAAAAGGATGATGTCAAAGCGCCGCGGAATGCGGGACAGAATCCGGCGCTTGACGCCCAGACCGCGGCCGTGTCGGGGGAAGAAGAGCTGGAGGAGGCGCTTGGCACCCTGCTTTTGGAAGAAAGCCGGAAAGAAAGGCCGCTGGCGCTTCTCATCTATCAGCCTCAGTTTGAATTTCTGCGCCGTTTTTTCACCGCCAGGGCGGCGCTGTTTGCCAATACCCGCGTGGAACATATCATCTGTATGAACAATGAGGAAACCCATGGCGGGGGATCCGAGGAGAATCTGAATAATCTCTCACAGATCCTTCCCATGTATGCGCATCAGCTGGATTATCATCCGTACTATTATTACGATAAGACCGACTCCCATTTTTACAATTTGAATCTTCTGCCGTGTATGGCGGCTGCTTCGGATGCCGTCCTTTTGTTTCATCCGGAAGAAAAACGGGGCATTCTTATACGGGACAGACAGGCGGTGGCCATGATGAAAAAGCAGTTTTATGAAAATAAATTTTATTGCCAGCCGCTTCTGCAGAAGGGCGGGGCGCAAAACCTGGCTGATGCCTGTAAACGGCGCGGGGAGGGCGATGGAACGATGGCGCTGATTCAGTCCGGTCCCGTCATCCCCTTTCCGATACCGGATGGGACGGACGGCATCGGTATGTATTTCACAGAGGACGGACTGCGCCGCTTCATGGAAATGGGAGTCAGCACAAAAGACGGGTATTCCAGACAGGACTGCTTAAGAATCCTGAAGGAAATGACAGCCAGTGACAGAGTCCGTCCGATTCTTTTGAGGGAATCCTATAATGGGATGAATCCGGTGATGCATGTGTGGATTTCCATGGATTTTGCGGATTTCGTGCTCATGGATTCGCAGCAGGAACCCATTCATCTGTTTCTGAAGGAGAGGGCTTTGGTGCAGCTGTTTTATGAGTTTGCGGAAAGCCTGGATGAGACCCAGTGCTTTACCTGGGAGGAGAGCAGAAACCGGTTGGAACAGATTGGTTTGGAATATGAGAAACGATATAGGCGATTGCGAAACTCATAGGTAGAAATAGAAGGGAAAAGTGAAATCCCGGACGGCCGGAGAGAGCGAGCCTTTTCCCTGTCGGGGCGCTCTCGCTCCGAAACATGAACGAACATAGGCTATGACATGCGCAAGTCTTTGTGTGTTCATGTGAAAAACGTAGCGGTACTAGGATTTTCCTGCGCCGTGTCCGGCTGGAAAAAT
>DVJD01000109.1 GCA_018710785.1 Candidatus Fimimorpha excrementavium | reverse complement strand
AGTACCGGCGGTTTCCAAAACCCTGCAAAGTATCCCGCACCTCCATTCGGCTGAATATGGCGGCTGTAAAGCAGTTAATTGTTTGTGTTTTACTTACTGGACATAGGGAAGAAGAGATTGTTTTTAGAAGGAGAAATGACTTTTGGTTGACAAATGGGGGTGGATTCGGTATAATTCTTCATATTGAATTTATTGTGCTACCAGATTAGCAAGGTAAAGTGCAAAGAGAAATGCCGCTGGGCCGCAGGGGCAGCGGCGGAGATGGAGGCTGTTATGAATAATCAGTATTTGCTTCATACACCGGAAGGGGTCAGGGATATTTATGGTGCGGAGTATGCCAGAAAGGAAACCGTCCAGAAGAGAATTGCCCAGGTGATGAAACTGTATGGGTATCGGAATATCCAGACGCCGATGTTTGAATTTTTTGATATTTTCAGCAAGGAGAGGGGAAGTGTGGAGTCCCGGAAGCTGTTTAAGTTCTTCGACAGGGAGGGGAATACGCTGGTGCTTCGGCCGGATATCACGCCGTCCATTGCCCGCTGTGCGGCCAAGTATTACATGGATGAAAATATGCCGGTGCGCCTTTCTTACTGCGGAGATACGTTTATCAATGATTTTCGCTATCAGGGACGGCTGAAGGAAAATACCCAGATGGGAGCGGAACTGATCGGGGACCAGACATCGGATGCGGATGCGGAGATGCTGGCCATGCTGATCGACAGTCTGATTGAGGCGGGACTTTCGGAGTTTCAGGTGGAAATCGGCCATATCGATTTTTTCAATGGACTCATGGAGGAGGCCGGACTGAAGGAAGAGGACAGGAAAGAGCTGCGCGATCTGATTGAGGAGAAAAATTATTTCGGTGTGGAAGAACTGCTTTCCAAACAGGATCTTCCTGAGACTTTGAAGGAAAGCATCATAAAAATTCCCCAGACCTTCGGCACCGTGGAGCTTTTAAAGGAGGCCAAGAAGGTGACAAGCAACCAGACGGCCCTGGCAGCCCTGGCCCGTCTGGAAAAGATTTATCAGATTTTATCCGTGTACGGACTGGAGTCCTATGTTACCTTTGATCTTGGCATGCTGGGAAAATACGACTATTATACGGGGATTATTTTTAAAGCCTACACCTATGGAACCGGCGATGCCGTGGCCACAGGAGGGCGTTACGATAAGCTGCTGATTCAGTTTGGAAAAGATGCGGCATCCATTGGATTTGCCGTAAATCTGGATGCGCTGATGAGTGCCATGGAGCGTCAGAAAATTGAAGTGGATACGGATATCATGGGAACCATACTGCTCTATGACCGGACCCAGAAGGAGCTGGCCATCCGTCTGGCCGGGATCCTGCGGGGACAGAAGACGCCGATTCAGCTGATGAAGCAGTACAGAGAAAAATCCCTGGAGGATTATATTGCGCTGGCGAAGCGCAGTGATATCGGCGGCATTTTTTATCTGGATGAGACGGGACAGTGTGTACAGATTATCAATGTTCTGGACGGGAGTACCAATCAGGTTTCCCTGGATGCGTTTATGAAACCAAAGGCATAAGGAGGAGACGGGCATGCGTTATATTACATTTGCACTGGCAAAGGGACGTCTGGCGAAAAAGGCCATGGACCTTCTGGAGCGTACGGGGATTACCTGTGAAGAAATGAAGGATGAACAGTCCAGAAAACTGATCTTTGTCAATGAAGAGCTGAAATTGAAATTTTTCCTTGCAAAGGCCAGCGATGTACCCACCTATGTGGAGTATGGAGCTGCCGATATCGGCGTGGTGGGCAAAGACACCATCATGGAAGAGGGAAGAAAGCTGTACGAGGTGCTGGACCTGCGTATGGGGAAGTGCCGTATGTGCGTGGCAGGACCGGCTTCTGCCAGGGAGTATCTGAAGCATCATGAGCTGATCCGCGTGGCATCCAAGTATCCCAATATTGCCAAGGATTACTTCTATAATAAAAAGCATCAGACGGTGGAGATTATCAAATTGAACGGTTCTGTGGAGCTGGCGCCCATCGTCGGCCTGTCGGAAGTGATCGTGGATATCGTGGAGACAGGCACCACCTTAAAGGAAAATGGCCTGGAAGTGCTGGAAGAAATCTGTCCGCTTTCTGCCAGAGTGGTGGTGAATCAGGTCAGCATGAAGATGGAAAATGAGAGAATCAGCCGGATCATACAGGATTTGCGCCGTGTGATCGGAGAAGGTGTGTGACGGCAGAGGCTGTTTGCCGGTGTCTGGGAGAGATCAGAAGAGAAAGGAGTTTTCATAAATGAGAATTGTAAAGTTGGATGAGACGTCCAGGGAGAATCTGCTGGCGGATCTGCTGAAGAGGGATCCCAATAATTATGACAGCTATACCAAACAGGTGGCTGCCATCGTGGAGGATGTGAAGGAGAAACGGGATGAGGCGCTGTTCTCTTATACAGAGAAGTTTGACGGTGTGGCCCTGACCGCGGAGACGGTTCGGGTGACGGAGGAAGAGATTGAAGAAGCCCTTCAAACCATCGATCAGGAGCTTTTGGCCGTGATGCGACGTTCCATGGAAAATATCCGCGCCTACCATGAAAAACAGAAGCGGTACAGCTGGTTTGACAGTAAGCCCAACGGCTCCATTTTGGGACAGAAGATCACTCCCCTGGAAAGCGTCGGCGTATATGTGCCGGGCGGAAAAGCCGCTTATCCCTCTTCTGTTCTTATGAATATCATACCGGCCGAGGTGGCAGGGGTGCCGCGGATCTGTATGGTGACGCCTCCCTCCAGGAATGGCAAGGTGAATCCGGTGACTTTGGCAGCCGCCCATATCGCAGGGGCGACAGAGGTCTATAAAGTGGGCGGGGCTCAGGCCATCGCCGCGCTGGCTTTCGGAACCCAGTCCATCCCAAGGGTAAATAAGATCGTGGGTCCGGGGAACATCTATGTGGCCCTGGCCAAGAAGGCTGTGTACGGCCATGTGAGCATTGACAGCATCGCCGGGCCCAGTGAAATCATGGTGGTGGCCGATGAGACGGCCAATCCCCGCTTTGTGGCCGCGGATCTGCTTTCCCAGGCGGAGCACGATGAGCTGGCCAGCGCCATCCTGGTGACAGACAGCATGAAGCTGGCAGAAGAGGTGTCTGCCCAGACCGATTTGTTTATCCGGGAATTATCCAGGGGAGATATCATCCAGAAGTCTTTGGACAATTACGGATACATTCTTGTGGTGGATACGATGGAGGAAGCCATCGAGACGGCCAACGAGATCGCGCCGGAACATTTGGAAATCGTCACAAAAAATCCCTTTGAAGTCATGACCAAAGTAAAAAATGCCGGAGCCATCTTCCTCGGGGAATACAGTTCCGAACCGCTGGGCGATTACTTTGCCGGACCGAATCATGTGCTTCCGACCAATGGAACCGCAAAATTCTTTTCGCCCCTCAGCGTGGATGATTACATCAAGAAATCCAGCATTATCTATTATTCCAAAGAAGCGCTGGAACCGGTGAAAGAGGATATTATGAAATTTGCCCGGTCAGAACAGTTGACGGCCCACGCAAATTCGATTAAAGTAAGATTTGAGTAACCATTTCGCCAGACCGGGCAGAAGCCGCAGGGTTTCGCCCGGAATCCTGGCAGAAAGCGAGGAAAAGAATGGAACGGATCGGAGAGGTAAGAAGAAAGACGAAGGAGACGGATATCTCCATGACGCTGGAGCTGGATGGAACCGGCATCGCCGACATTGATACCGGAATCGGGTTTTTTGATCATATGTTAAACAGCTTTGCCCGCCATGGCCTGTTTAATCTGGATGCCAAGGTGGATGGGGATCTCTATGTGGACTGTCATCATACCATAGAAGATACCGGAATCGTGCTGGGACAGGCCATCGCCCAGGCCGTGGGAGATAAGAAATCCATGAAACGGTACGGCTCCTTTATCCTGCCCATGGATGAGGCGCTGATTTTGTGTGCCCTGGATCTGTCCGGCCGCCCTTATCTTCAGTTTGACGCACAGTTTACCATGGACCGCGTGGGCGATTTTGACACGGAAATGGTGCGGGAATTTTTCTATGCGGTATCCTATTCGGCCGGAATGAACATTCACATCCGGCAGATGGCGGGGGTAAACAACCATCATATCATTGAAGCCATGTTCAAAGCGTTTGCCAAAGCGCTGGACATCGCCACCCAGGAAGATCCCAGGATCGTGGATGTGCTTTCCACCAAGGGAAGTCTGAACTGAAGCCGGACAGCAGCTGTGGGCAGCAAATGCAGGCGGCAAAGCTTCGCCTGCCAAAAACAGGCACCGTCGGCGGTGCGGAAATGAGGAGATTATGTCACAGGCAATTTATCGTTATCATTACAGAGGACAGTTAAAGGCAGAGGTACAGGAAGCCGACCTGAAACAGGCCCTGGAGGAAGCAAAGCAGCATATCAAAGAGCTGGTGAAGGCAGAAAAAATCATGACAGCGGCGCTGTATCATTTTAATCATATGCTGTTCTTTTATTATGAAGCCATAGGAGAAGAACAGGAGCCGGAAGAGCTGCTGGCTGCGCTGACTCCCTATCTGGAACTGTGGCCGGGTCAGGAGACGCTGCGCCATTGGGTGTATATGTATCATATTTATTATCACGCCATTCCGGAGAGTGTGGAAGACTGGAGACGGGAGCGTGTGCCGCAGATGCGCCGCGGCAGGATCGCGTTTTTGAAGAAGGACAAGCTGTTTGATTATGTCTATCATCACATTGCCATCGTGAAGGAAGGTCTGCTGGAAGGGGATAAATACCAGTCCATCGGGATTCATGAGAATGTGCTGTTTTCCTATTTTGAGGAACCCAGATCCCATGTGAATATCCGCAGGGAGCCGGGAGTGAAATCGAAGGAGATCGATGCGTGGGAGGCGCTGGATCCCAAGTCGCATTTTATTCCGGGGCCGGAGGGGACCAGCTTTACGTTTATTCCGGCACTGCTGTTGGTGGGGGAGGAGATGGTTTAGGGGACGGGGGATGATGTTTGGATACCCGGACGGCCGCAGGGAACGAACGATTTCCCTGGTGGGCCGCTTTCGCTTAGTGGAAATCGCAGCGGTACTAAGATTCTTCGGCGGCCGGACGGCCTGGAAGAATCAAGTACCGGCGGTTTCCAAAACCCTTCAGGGAAATCGTTCGTTCCCTGCGGCCTGGGAGTGCGGAAGGGCCGGAAGGGATTTCTTCTTGGCAGCAGTGAGGTCTTGGTCTGGGGGAATTGAGTACGGGCGGTTTCCAAAACCTTTTAGGGAAATCGTTCGTTCCCTGCGGCCTGAGAGTGCGGAAGGGTCGGAAGGAATTTCTTCTTGGCAGCAGTGAGGTTTTGGGTTGGGAGAAGCGGGGATGGGTGTTGGATGGGGAAATGTGGGCGGAAAGGAAGGCGGATGGTTGAATATATGAGTGGGACGATTGCGTTGATACCTAGAGTTTATGTCAGAGGGGCGAGGGCTTCGGCTGGGAAGGCGGGAGCTTTTGAGGAGGAGTTTCTGACGTTGGCCCAGCGGTGGGATCACAATGGGGCCGATGGGATTTTGGTGGTGGACTGTTCGGAGGGGGACAGGGAACATGACCAGGCCATAGAAGCCTGTAAGGAGATTGTGAGGAATACGTCGCTGGAACTTTTTATGGCGGGGAATATCAAACGGCTGGAGGATGTGAAGAAGTATCTTTATACGGGGGCAAAACAGGTGCTGATCGATCCCCATGCGGAGACGGAGACGGCGGTGTCTGCGGAGGCGGAGGAACGCTTCGGCGGGGATCGCGTGGCAGTCGAAGATTATGACGGGGAGACGGCGGCTGTTTCCGGGCTGGATTCGTGGATGGAAGGAGCCGGTTTGGGGACGGAGAATGGGCATTTGTTTTTGAACCTGGAAGGCAGCGATGTGGATTTTTACGCGGTGAAGCGGAAGATGAAGCAGAAGGGCATTCCGGTGATTACCTATGAGCCGAAGATTAGCTGGGAGCAGTTCCGGTTAAATTCCGATGGACTCATGCCTGTGGTGGTGCAGGATTACCGCACAGGAGAGGTTTTGATGGTGGCCTATATGGATGAACCGGCGTTTCAGGAGACGGTGGAAAGCGGGAAGATGTGCTATTACAGCAGAAGCCGCCGGGAACGTTGGTTAAAAGGAGAGACTTCGGGGCATTATCAATATGTGAAGGCTCTGTATCTGGACTGCGACAATGATACCATACTGGCCAAGGTGGCTCAGGTGGGAGCTGCCTGTCATACTGGTTCCTATTCCTGCTTTTTCCAGGAGATTTTAGATCGGCATGCCGATGGGGCCAATCCCCATAAGGTACTGGAAGACGTCTACGGAGTGATCGAAGATCGAAAAGTACATCCCAAGGAGGGATCGTATACCAATTATCTGTTTGATAAGGGCATTGATAAGATCCTTAAAAAGTGCGGGGAGGAAGCCACAGAAATCGTCATTGCGGCGAAAAATCCGGATCCGGAGGAAATCAAATATGAGATATCGGATTTTCTGTATCATCTGATGGTTCTGATGGTGGAGAAACAGGTGACCTGGGAAGATATCATGCGGGAACTGGCCAATCGCTAGCAGAGAACGGGAAATGATGAAAAAAAGCATACAGGAAAGGAATAGGATGGGATTATGTCAAGAGTGATCGAGAAATTTTTGCGCTATGTGGCTGTGGATACACAGTCAAAAGAAGGATGTGATCAGGTTCCCAGCACAAAAAAACAGTTTGATCTGGCGGAACTATTAAAGAAAGAGCTGGAAGAAATGGGAGCCTCCCATGTGCGCATGGATTCCCATTGTTATGTATATGCCACCATTCCGGCCACTGCAAAGGGAAAGCCATCCATTGGATTTATTTCCCATATGGACACATCCGACGCAGTCAGCGGAAAAGATGTAAAGCCACAGATTGTGAAGAAGTACGATGGGGGAACCATCGTATTGAATCCGGAGCTGGGATATGAGATGAGCCCCCAGGAGTTTCCGATTTTGTCCCGCTATGTGGGGAAAGATCTGATTGTCACCGATGGGACCACTTTGCTTGGAGCCGACGACAAAGCCGGAGTGGCTGAGATTATGGAGGCAGCCCAGTATCTTCTGGAACATCCGGAAATCCCCCATGGCCCAATCCAGATTGGATTTACACCGGATGAAGAGGTGGGCCGCGGCGTCGATTTCTTTGATGTCAAAGGATTCGGCGCAGAATTTGCCTATACCGTGGACGGAGGCGACGCCGGGGAACTGGAATATGAAAATTTCAACGCCACGGGATTCCGCGTCTTTATCAAAGGTACCAGTATCCATCCGGGAAGCGCCAAAGGAAAGATGAAACATGCGCTTTTAATGGGAATGGAGCTGGAACGGATGCTTCCGGAATTTGACAAACCGGCCTACACAGAAGGCTACGAGGGATTTTACCATCTGACCGATATGAGCGGCACCTGTGACAGTGCCCAGATGGAATATATTATCCGCGACCACGATGCAGAAAAATTTGATCAGAAAGTAGCATTTTTCCGTGACTGCGTCGCGTTTTTGAACCGAAAGTACGGAGAGGATACCTTTACCCTAAAAGAGCTCCACTCCTACCGAAATATGAAGGAAATGGTGGAACCCCATAAGCATCTGCTTGAAAATGCCCGGGCGGCCATAGAGGAGGCGGGACTGACTCCTGTGACCCTGCCGATCCGCGGCGGCACAGACGGCGCGCGCCTTTCCTATATGGGTCTGCCGTGCCCGAATCTCGGCACCGGAGGCCAGAACTTCCATGGCCGATTCGAGTTTGCCTGCGTGCAGTCCATGGAAACATGCGTGGAAATCATTCTGAACATTATAAAGAAATATGGAGAATAACCCGAAAGATGGGACGGCAGAGCCGCCCGAATGTACGCTGAGAACGGACATTTGGGCGGCTCTGCGGCATTTCCCTGCCGACAAGACGGCATTTGACAATGTATTTTGAACAAAAAACAAAAAAAGTCTGCCCACAAATGATGCCACAGATTGAAAAAGTATAGAAATACAGTATAATAATGAAATGAGAACAAAATATGAACATTAATATGACATAAAATAATTCCAATAGGAATTTTTAGAATGTCTGGCTGTGGGAACATTCCGGTACCCATATGGTGTTATCATCGGGAAAAGGAAGAAACAGACCAATTGGAAAAGGGGATTGTCAATGATGAATACATATGCAAAGAAAGTAATCGACTATCTGGATGAGGAAAAAATTTTTTATTCCTGTGAAGAAATCGGAGAGGGCGATGAGAATTTCATCATCTATGCCATGTCTGACGGAGCGCCTAATATATGGGCGGAAATAGAAGAATCGGGAAAACTGCAGCTGACAGCTTATTTGAGCCATGATATCGGAGAAGAAAAAAGGAAGGAACTTCAGGAGAAAAACTATAAAATAGAAACTGCATATGCCGAATTTCAGCTGTATACGGACGAGGAAGGTTCTGTGACGGCTTTGTATAATACGGCACTGGATGGGGAGAATGCAGGGGAGAGTTTCGCAAAAGCCATGTATACGTTCCTGTATTCCATGAATCAGTGTATTGAAGATATTTTGGTGTATGTAAAACAGGGGTGAATACAATGCGTCCCTTTCGCCTGTTGTATGGCATTGGCAATAGATTCAAAGTGAATAGAAAAATAACGGGCTATTTGCCTGCTGAAAATAAAAATCTGGTTGACTGTTCGTTTCCATCGGACATTCAACCAGATTTGCATGTTAAAAGTTTTTTAAAATCAAACCTCAGGATAATTCAAACATACCGTGATAAAGCTGATAATAGACGCCCTTCTGTTCCAACAGCTGTTCATGGTCTCCGCGTTCAATGATCACGCCGTGATCCAGTACCATGATGGCGTTGGAATTGCGGACCGTACTCAGGCGGTGGGCGATGACAAATACGGTGCGTCCTTCCATCAGACGGTCCATGCCCTTTTCGATGAGGGCTTCCGTACGCGTATCGATACTGGAAGTGGCTTCGTCCAGGATCAGCACCGGAGGATCGGCCACTGCTGCGCGGGCGATGGACAGGAGCTGACGCTGACCCTGGGAGAGATTCTTTCCGTCGCCGGTTACCATGGTCTGATATCCCTGGGGAAGACGGCGGATGAAGGAATCCGCGTTGGCCAGTTTTGCAGCTTCCCGCACTTCCTCATCGGTGGCATCCAGACGGCCGAAGCGGATGTTGTCGGCGATGGTACCCGTAAACAGATGGGTATCCTGCAGAACGACGGCCAGAGAACGGCGAAGGGAATCTTTCTGGATGTTTTTCACATCGATTCCGTCATAGGTGATGGAGCCGCCTGTGACATCGTAGAATCGGTTGATCAGATTGATGATCGTGGTTTTTCCGGCGCCGGTGGAGCCGACGAAGGCGATTTTCTGACCGGGCTTTGCATACAGGCTGATGTCTTTTAAAATCGTTTTTTCCGGTACATAGCCAAAGGAAACGTCATGGAAACGGACATCGCCGCGAAGGGGCGTAAGCGTGTGGGCAGAGGGATCCTCCCAGGCCCACTGGTTGGTCCGTGTGTCGGATTTTTCCAAAGTTCCGTCTTCCCGTTTTCTAACATAAGTAAGCGTGACGTTTCCATTGTCCGCTTCCTTTTCCTGGCTCATCAGGTCAAAGATACGCTCCGCACCGGCCAGAGCAGCCAGCAGGAAATTGGACTGCTGGGTGAACTGATTGATGGGGAGGGCAGCCTGGCGGACAAAGACCAGATAGCTGGCCAGGCTTCCCACGTCGGTCCATCCCTTTATGGCCATGATTCCTCCGATGACAGCGACCAGGGCATAGTTAATATAAGAAATGCTGACCACCATGGGAACCATGGTCGAAGAATAGGAGACTGCCTTCGTACCGGCTTCCCGCAGCTTCTGGTTCCGTTCGTGGAAGGCATCCATGTTGGCATTTTCATGGTTAAACACCTTTACCACTTTTTGGCCGTTGATCATTTCTTCAATGTATCCGTTCAGATCGCCCAAGTACCGCTGCTGATGCTTAAAATAATATTTGCTCTTTTTGCCGCTGTACTGGATGTAGGAAAACATGGCGATATATCCCAGCACCACCAGAAAGCTCAGCTGCCAGTTCAGGACAAACAGAAGGGTCAGCGTCCCTACAATCTGGATAAAACTCTGGATCACCATGGCGAAACTGTTGTTCAGCGCATCGGAAATGGTGTCCACGTCGTTGGTAAAGCGGCTCATGGTATCTCCGTGGGTATGGCTGTCATAATACTCCAGCGGAAGATCCTGCATCTTATGGAACATATCCCTTCGGATATCATAAATGATTTTCTGTGCGGCCTTCACCATGGTCTGGGTATAGCCAAAGGCGGAAAGGACGCCGACCAGATAAATCACAGCGGTGATGGCTACGCCGACGATTAGTCCCTTCAGATCTCCGGGTACGATGTAATTATTTACGATGGGTTTGAGCATATAGGTTCCGAGTAAATTTGCCATGGCACTGAAGGTCACTAAAACCGCGACAATGGCCAGAAGAAACTTATGGCGGCCCATATAGGAGAGGAGACTCTTGATGGTTCCTTTCAGATTTTCCGGACGTTTTCCATTAAACTGCGCCATTTGCCATGCCCCCTTTCATTTGAGAATCGTAGATTTCCTGATAGATCGGATCGCTTTCCAGAAGCGTTTCATGGGTGCCGACGGCGTGGACCTTTCCGTCATCCATGATGACGATCTGATCCGCATACATGACCGAAGTGATGCGCTGGGCGATGATCAGCTTGGTCATGTCCTTGATGGAGGCCAGCTCCCGGCGGATCTTGGATTCCGTCGCCGTATCGACGGCACTGGTGGAATCATCGAAAATCAGAATCTTCGGTTTTTTCAGAAGCGTACGGGCGATGCAGAGACGCTGCTTCTGGCCGCCGGAGAGATTGACACCGCCCTGCTCCAGCCAGGTATCCAGTCCGTCTGGAAAATGGGAGATAAATTCATCGGCGCAGGCCACATGGCAGGCGTGATTTAACTCCTCCTCCGTGGCGTCAGGATTGCCCCAGCGCAGATTATCCCGGATGGTTCCGGAAAACAGGACATTTTTCTGAAGCACGATGCCCACTGCATCCCGCAGGTGTTCCAGGCTGCAGGAGCGGACATCGGTTCCGGCCACGCAGACGGAACCCGAAGAGACATCATAGAGCCGTGGAATCAGCTGTACCAGAGACGTCTTGGACGAACCGGTTCCGCCGATGATGCCGATGGTCTGTCCGGCTGAAAAATGCAGATCCACATCCGAAAGGGTATATTCTTCGGCTGTGTCGGAATATTTAAAGAACACATGGTTGAAATCGATCCGACCGTTGGGAATCGTATGTGCCGCATCTGTCTTTTCCCGGATGGTGGGCGTCTCATCGAACACTTCGTTGATTCGTCTGGCGCTGGCCAGGGAACGGGTCATCATCAGAAAAACATTGGAAATCATCATCAGAGAGTTGATGATCTGCATGACATAACTTAAAAATCCGGTCAGACTTCCCACTTCCATGGTGCCCGTCTGCACAAAATTCCCGCCGAACCAGAGAATCAAAACGATGGCGGCATACATGGTAAACTGGAACGCCGGAAGGTTCATAACCGCAAAATGAAACGTCTGCTGGCTGGTCTGCATCAGACTCTGGTTGGCTTCATCGAATCCCTCTTCTTCATAGGTTCCGCGGACATAGGCCTTGACCGTGCGGATGGCCGTCAGATTTTCCTGAACAACCGAATTGACATGGTCCATGGCCCGCTGTAGCACCCCGTACATGGGGGCCACCTTTCGGATAATAAAAATCAAAATAATGGCCAAAATCGGCGCGCAGACGATAAAGACCAGCGCCAATTTGGCATTCATGATAAATGCCAGGATCAAACCGAGGATCAGCATGACGGGTCCTCTCACCATGGGACGGAATCCTCCGGTCAGCGCATTCTGCATAACCGTGATATCTGTGGTCATACGGGTGATCAGGGATGACGTTTCAAAATGGTCCAGGTTGGAAAAAGAATACGACTGAATTTTTTGGTATTCCGCTTCCCGGATGTGGGAACCGAACCCCATGGCGGCGCGGGCCGCGTACCGGGCATACAAAAGACCGGTGATCAGAGAAAGAATGGCACAGATTCCCATCTGCACGCCTTTGCCTATGATATAGGGAACATCACGGTTGACTACGCCGATGTCGATGACGTCTGCCATGATTAAGGGAATCACCAGCTCAAAACTGGTTTCCAAAACCACAAACAGGACACTTAACAAAAATTCTTTTTTAAATGGCCCCAGATGAGAAAAAATACGTTTTAGATCATTCAAAGCAAGCTCCTTTCTGAGAATATCTTCTCAATCATTTGTGCATTCTTAGATTATAGCATAAATAAAAGTTTCGTGAATAGAGAATTTTATGAAAATGCGGGACAAACGTATGGGTAAATAAATTGTGAACAAAATGGAAATTCGGACGGCCGAAGAGAGCGAACCGTTTCCCTGTCGGGGCGCTCTCGCTCCGAAACATGAACGAACATAGGCTATGACATGCGCAAGTCTTTGTGTGTTCATGTGAAAAACGTAGCGGTACTAGGATTTTCCTGCGCCGTGTCCGGCTGGAAAAAT
>DVJD01000108.1 GCA_018710785.1 Candidatus Fimimorpha excrementavium | reverse complement strand
TCTTTACTTAATGCCCAGTTGACCGCCTTGTTTCCGGCATTGAACCAGTATCCTTTACGGTCGTAGGCTATCGTTGCCGCATAATGGCTGTCCACTCCCAGTCCTATGAGTTTCCTCATTCTGGTTCTGGGTAGCTTCCATTGTTTCCAGATACACATCCGTATCCGGCGGTACAGCCATCCATTCAGGCTTTCGATGTTGTTCTTCATGTCCGCTATCCCATAGTAATTCAGCCATCCTCTCATGTAGACTTTTATCTTCTCCATGGTTTGGACAATGCTTCCGCACCCGCTCCGGGAAGTGAGCTGACGCAGTTTATCCTTGGCTTTCTTCCATGACTTTCCATGGACACGGATATAGATTCCTTTTCCGTTCTTCCAAAAACAGAAGCCAAGGAACTTAAAATTTCGGATTGCGAACACGCTGATCGTCCGGCTCTTTTCCCGGTTCACTTTCAGCTTTAGCGTTTCTTCCAGATATTTCGTGCTGCTCTCCAACAGACGTTTTGCCGCCCGCTCGCTTTTCGCCAGCAATACGATATCGTCTGCATAGCGGATACACGGTACGTCCCGTCTGTGGAACTCCCAGTCGAATTCATTCAGATATACATTTGCTAAGAGGGGAGAGAGATTCCCTCCTTGCGGCGAGCCTTCTTCTGTCTCTGTTACAACACCGCTTTCCATCACTCCGCTTTTCAGGTATCGCTTCACCATCTGTATGACCCTCTCATCTTTTACCTGCTTTCTCAGCAGATTCAACAGGATTGTGTGGTTCAGCGTATCAAAGTATTTCGACAGGTCGAGGACGGTCGGGATGCCGAGTCTTCGTATCCCTCCGTCCGGCTTTGGGATTTCCACCCGCCTGACCGGAGACGGGGTATATTTCCCCCTTCGAATTCTCTCTGTCAGTTCGTGGCTATGTTCCCTCAGCCATGGCAGTGCCGCTTCGATGGTCATGCCATCGACTCCCGGCGCTCCCTTGTTTGCCTTCACTCTTTTGTAAGCCCGGTTCAGGTTATCCTTGTCCAGTATCTTACCTAAGATATCCGGTTCTGCACTGTCCCTTTCCTTCCATATCCGGCTGAATGAGCGGTGCGCTCTCACATACCCTTTGCGTTCCGCGCTATCTCTTTGTGAGCAGCTTTCTCTGTTTTCTGTACCCATCTGCTCATTCCTCCTTTCCAAGTCGTACTTAAGACTCCTATTGATTCGGGACTTTCACCCATTAGAAACGTGCGCCGCCAGGCGCACATCCATAAAAAGCCGCCGGAATGATGAAAAAACAATCATTCCGGCGGCTGCCGTCACTGCATAGTTCCCTTTTACTGTTTCTAAAAAAAATCTGATTTCACTTCTCAATTATCTCTTTAAAAAATCCGGAATATTAATCGTATGCTCTGTCACACTCGGCTTTGGTGCCGTATAGTTTGGAGCTGTATAGGTCGGAGCTGCCTGTGTAGGTGCTGCTTCAGGAGTTCTCGCATGATTTCCGGCCGGTGCCTGGGTTGCAGCTGCCGTGTAAGAAGGTGTCGTATGAGCAGCAGCATTATGGGCGAAAAAATCATTATTTTTTGCTTTCGGCGCCTGCTTTGTCTCTTCCTTTTTTTGAGCTTCCGCATGTTCTTCCACACCGGTAGCGATTACCGTGATGGTCGCTTCATCGGCTGCGGACTCGTCATATGTAGCGCCAAAGATGATATTGGCTCCATCTCCGGCCAATTCACGCACATAGCTTGCTGCGTCATTCACTTCCGGCAGACTCACATCACCGGAAATGTTGATCAGTACATGGGATGCGCCTTCGATGGTTGTCTCCAGCAGAGGACTGGAGATCGCAATGCGCATTGCCTCCGTTGCCTTGTCATCGCCTTTGGCCGTTCCGATACCGATATGTGCCAGTCCCTTATCTTTCATGACGGTCTGCACATCGGCGAAATCAAGATTGATCAGTCCAGGAATGTTGATCAGATCCGTGATACCCTGAACGGACTGCTGCAGTACTTCATCTGCTTTCTTTAATGCCTCCGGCATGCTTGTCCTTCTGTCAACCAGTTCCAGCAGTTTATCATTTGGAATTACAATCAATGTATCCACTACCTGTTTCAGTTTCTCAATACCGGCAAGCGCGTTATCCATGCGGGTCTTGCCCTCAAACATAAACGGTTTTGTCACTACGCCGACTGTCAGGATACCCATCTCCTTGGCAATGCCAGCTACAACCGGTGCCGCACCTGTACCTGTGCCGCCTCCCATACCGCAGGTAACAAATACCATGTCAGCTCCCTTGATGGCTTCACTCAAATCTTCAGCATTTTCTTCAGCGGCCTTCTCACCGATCTCCGGTCTGGCGCCAGCGCCCAATCCCTTGGTCAGTTTTTCACCGATCTGAAGGGCTGTCGGTGCCTTACAGAACTGCAGCGCCTGCTTGTCTGTATTGATGCCAATAAATTCTACACCTACAATATTTTCTTCAATCATACGGTTTACCGCATTATTTCCGGCACCGCCGACACCGATTACAATAATCTTTGCTGAGCTTTCAGACTCATTTATCTTAATTTCTAACAAGGGAAACTCCTCCTTCTAACATCATTCTCATTCTATTTTTTTTATATTTTAGCAGCCCCAACAGGAGTTATGGAACCTACCATATTCTCCACAGCTAAGTGTTACTCTATATACTATATTATCTTTTTCAAAAATAATCAACCGTTTCTTCAACTTTTTTTACTCTTTTTTTCGGAAAAGAAAGCCATTTTTACAAAAAAATCCATTTAGTCAGTTTCGATATCAAAATAATATTCGGCATCCTGACGGGACTCATCGTAAGTTTCCAAATGAAGCGTTCCTTTCAAATCCCCGAATTTGCTCTGCATGGCCGCCAGCTCGGATATCTTGCCTTCCATGTTGCTGCTGTCTCCCAGAGAGACTTTCACATCCCCGATGGTGACTGTAACCATGTCATACTCATCGTACGTGATCTTGTCTGCCTGAATTTCATGCACAGACAAAAGCTGTGTCAGATTCATAACCGCATCAAATATCCCCTCCTTTGTTACTGATAGTTTCTGATACAGGACAATCTGGTCAAACTGGATTCCGTCAATCACCGGAATCCCCTCATAGGGTTCTGTCCTGCTCTCTACGATGAGTCCGTCTCTGTCAAAATACATATATGAACCCATGTAGCAAATACATCCCACCAGTTTATTCTCATATACGATGACAGATACGGAATCAATTCCCGTAAATTCTATGGAATAAGACTGGATCATCGGCAGTTCCTTATGCGGTGTATGTACCAGTTCCTTCAAAAAAGTAAGCAGCGACCGTTTTTCATTTTCTGTTGCAAACAGCATGTCCACAATCTGCTGCGGTGTATAGCGCTCGTTATTGATGACTTCCACATTCTTGATTTTAATATTCCAAATTCCGATGCAGACAGCAGCGACTATGATCACTGCTGCCAGCACACGGAAGATCTTCTTTCCGGCTTCTTTTCTTTTTTCGGCTGCTCTTCGCCTGATCTTCTGCTCTCTAATATTCATCCATTCCTCCGGTTTGTGCTGTTATCATGATGAGATTACGCCATCTGAACCGCCTGGCCAAAGCCAGACTTCCCCGGATTGACATTACTGTCATTTCCATAATTGACAGTTCCGCAATCGGAACTGCCATGGTCAGCGATAATATCCGCTCCCAGCTGCTGCAAATCGAATTCAATCCCTGCATATCCTCGAAAAATATGATGGCAGGATTGAATCTGTGTTCGTCCCTCTGCTGCCAGTCCCGCGATCACCAGCGCTGCGCCTCCCCGAAGATCTTTTGCCTCCACACAGGTCCCCCGGAGAGGAGTACCGGCATGTATCACCGCCAGCCTGCCCTCTATTATAATATCTGCGCCCATCTTTTTCAACTCCCAAGCCGTATTAAATCTTCCCTCAAAAATGGCTTCCTCTATGACGGAAGTTCCTTCGGAAAAACAGAGCACAGCCATCAGCTGCGACTGGACATCCGTGGGAAATCCGGGATACGGCGCCGTCTTTGTGTAGGGAATCGGAAGCGGCGCTTTATCCGCACAGATCACGATCCGTTCTGCTTCCTGCCGGATCAAACATCCCATCTGCCGCAGTACCGCAAGGGAAGACTGCATATAGGCAGACGGCGCCCCCGTCAGCATTACCTCGCCCCGACAGGCTGCGGCTGCCATCAGATAGGTCGCGGCCACAATCCTGTCCCCCGACGCTTTCACCAAACAGTCGCGGAAGCAATCGGTCCCATGGACCATCAGTGTATCACTTCCCACACCGCTTATCAATGCCCCCATCTGATTCAGCATCCCGCAAAGTTCCACGATTTCCGGTTCCCTGGCTGCTCCCCGAATGCATGTCACACCTTCTGCGTTTACGGCAGCCAGCAGGATATTTTCCGTGGCCCCCACGGAGGGAAATGGCAGGACGATCTGTGCCCCTGTCAGCTTCTTCGCCTTCGCTTCGATCCGGTCCCCTTCAAACAGGAACGTAACTCCAAGCTTTCTCAGCCCTTCTATGTGGAGATCAATCGGCCTGGCTCCAATGGAACAGCCTCCCGGATAGTATGTGACAGCCTCTCGGCACCTTCCGATCAGCGCGCCTAAAAGCATAATGGATGAGCGCATCTTTCCGGCCCACATAAGCGGAAGTTCGTTTGCCGTCAGGCAGGAAGCATCCATGGTCAGCGTTCCCTGTTCGTACTTCACCCGGCATCCCAGCGCATTCATAATTTTTATCATATAACAGACATCCAGGATATACGGTACATTTTTAATCACAGTAATCCCTTTATTTAATAAGGCCGCCGCCATCATGGGCAGCACTGCATTTTTGGATCCTTGGACGGAAACGGTTCCATACAGGCTCCTGCCCCCATTTATCTCTAAACAAGACACAGTATCCCTCCTCTATATCCCGATGTGATACGCTGTCATGCAAACCGCAGGTATCAACATCATCTATATTACTTTATGTACGACAGGAAAGATTGGTGTCTTTTCAAGGTTAGTATCCCCGTTTTGACTGGGAAGATACATTCAGGACAATCCCCATTTCAATCATCAGAAACATGATGGAAGAGCCTCCATAACTGATAAACGGAAGGCTGATTCCCGTATTCGGTATGGTATTCGTGACCACCGCGATATTCAAAAGAACCTGTATGGATATATGCGCCATGACGCCGGATACAATCATCATACCGGAAAAATCCGGGGCCTGGCTTGCAATTTCCATAAATCTCCAGATTAAAAGCAAAAACATTCCTATGAGCAGCGATGCTCCAAACAGTCCCAATTCCTCACAGATAATGGAAAAAATCATATCATTCTGGGCTTCCGGCAAATATCCCATTTTTTGAATACTCTCCCCAAGCCCCCTGCCGAAAATTCCTCCCGCTCCTATGGCATAAAGTCCCTGAAGGGTCTGAAAACCGTTTGTCGATGCATACGCCTCCGGCTGCTGCCATGCATAGATACGGTCCATCTGATAGACATCCAAAATTTTTTCCAATATCCCGGACTGGTACAGCAAAACAATGAGTCCGATCCCTCCAATGCCTCCCGCCGCAAAAATCCATCGCCGTTTGCAGCAGATAAATGCCATGATTCCGGCAATGGCAAAAATAATGATCCCGGAACTCAAGTTTGCCGATACGACCGGCAGAAAAATGGGCAGCGTGACAAGTCCGATCCACAGAAGAATTAAATAAGACTTTAGAAGATGATACAGTCGTTCTGTCAAAGCTGCCAAACACAAAATTAATACAATCTTTGCAAACTCCGCAGGCTGAAATGACAATGGCCCCAGCGCAAACCAGCGTTTCTGTCCATTCACTTCTTTTCCGAAGAATAAAACCGCTATGCCCAGAATCACTGCTGCCAGATATGCGAATTTAGCATATTTTACAAGAATATGATAATCCACGCGGGATACAAAAAGCATGACAAACACAGCCGCCGCAGTGAATACCGCCTGTTTTGTCACAGTATAGAACGCATTTCCGGCATGGGCCGCAGCATCTGTATATGCAGTGGCACTGTACAAAATCAGCAGTCCGAATCCACAGAGCATCAGAACCACCAGAATCAGGCTGTAATCCGTCTTTGTTCCCGCATGTACCTGTTTCTTCTCCCTCACTTCGCTCTTCACTCCATAAAAAAACTGTGCAGAAGGATTTCCCACCGTTATCTTCTGCACAGCATCTTCTCTTTCACTATTCTATTCCATACCGCTCCGATTTAGTATCAATTCCCGTAATCCAACTGACGTACCAGTTCTTTAAAAATCCGCCCTCGTTCTTCATAATTTTTAAACATTCCCCAGCTTGCGCAGGCGGGCGAAAGCAATACCGCATCTCCCGGCTTTGCCTCTTTGGCACAGTAGGAAATGGCTTCCTTCAAGTCAGAGACAAAGACAATATCCTGGAATCCATGTTTTCTCGCACAGGCCGCGATTTTTTCTGCCGTCTGACCAAGAAGCACCAGTTTTTTTACCTTTTGGCCAAACTCCCCGATCCAGTCATCATACTCCGACCCCTTGTCATATCCCCCGCCGATCACAAATGTCGGTCTGGTCATGGCTTTGATCCCCTGGATCGCCGCATCAGGATTCGTACCCTTGGAATCATTATAATACCGCACTCCCCGGATCTCCTCCACAAACTCAATCCGGTGCTCCACGGCGCGGAATTCTCTTACAGTCTTTTGAATGATCTCCATGGGGATCCCCAGACAATATGCCATTCCTGACGCAGCCATGATATTTTCATAATTGCATACCCCCACCAGATGACATTCCTCCGTCTGGCAGATTTCATACTGATTTCCCTGGAATCGCAGACAAATGGAATCCCCGTCCAGATACATTCCTTCCTCCAGCTTTTGTCTGCTGCTGAAATAAAGGATCCTCACTTTGGCATGTTCTCCAAACCGGCGAAGACGCGGATCCTCATAATTTAATATACACCAATCCTCTGCTGTCTGATTTTTTGTGATGGATTCCTTCACCTGTGTATAACACTCCATGGTGTGGTGACGGTTTAAATGGTCCGGCGTAATATTCAGGATGGCGCTCACTTTTGGATGAAACGTCAGGATCGATTCCAGCTGGAAACTGCTGATTTCTGCAACCGTAACCGCATCCTCTTTCATCTTCAAAGCCATTTGGGTGTATGGAATCCCGATATTTCCCACGATGAATCCCCGGTCTTTTCCGACCCAGTTCTGCACCATGGCGCCCAGAAGCGCGGTGGTGGTGGTTTTTCCGTTCGTTCCTGTGATGGCTGCCAGGGTTCCCCCGGCGTAGTGGTACGCCAGCTCTATTTCACTCCATATGGGAATTCCCGCATCCTTCAGCTGTCTCACAAACGGTACATCCAGAGGGATCCCCGGACTGATGACACAATATTCGATTCGGTCTATGATCTCCCCGGTCAGCTCTCCCAATATTACTTTCAGAGAGGCATCCTCCGCATTTTTTCTTATTTCTTCCCGATCCAGGCTTTCATTTCCATCATATAAGATGACCTCTCTTCCCACCTGTCTCAATAGTTTCACAGCACCGATCCCGCTGATACCGGATCCTGCTACCAATACTGCTTTCTCCATGTTTCCTCCAATCTTTCAGGCTCTTCTCAGACCGCCAAAAATGCGATCAGACAGCACAAGGCTGTTATGATGGAAAATACGGCCACCACCCTGGTTTCCGACCATCCGCATAATTCAAAATGGTGGTGAATCGGAGCCATCTTGAAGATTCTTTTTCCTCCTGTCCGCTTAAAATATGTAACCTGAATAACCACCGAACAGAGTTCAATCACATAAATAATCCCAACCAGAAGGATGAACAGCGGCATCCGCAGTACAAACGCTGTGGCCGCCACAAATCCTCCCAAAGCGAGGGATCCCGTATCGCCCATGAATACTTTTGCCGGAAATACATTGAACAGCAAAAAGCCCATCAGCGCCCCTGCCACAGCCCCTGACAAAGGCGCTGTGCCGTTGCCCGTGCCCATGGCTGTCACGGCAAAAAATACAGCCACAATCAAAGTAACACTGGAGCACAGTCCGTCCAGTCCGTCGGTAAAATTAACCCCGTTATCCGTGGCGAGAATCGCTACAATGCAAAACGGAACAAACAGCCATCCCATATCCCAGGTTTTTCCATGGGTAAACGGCAGGATAATCTCTGTGCCGATATCCGGTGATGTCATACAGTAATAGGTAAAGATTCCGGCCACCACCAACTGAAGCACCAGCTTCTGATATGGCTTTAATCCCTCCGACTGCTTCTTGACAATCTTCAGGAAATCATCCAGAAAACCGATGACGCCAAACCCGATTGTCACAAACAGCACCGGAACCAGCTGCGGATAATCTTTGGCAAAGATCAGCGAAGTCACCAGGATGCCGATGAGAAACATCACACCGCCCATGGTGGGAGTCCCCTGTTTTTTCAGGTGTTCCTTTGGCCCTTCTGTCCGTACCTGCTGGCCAAATTTTAATTTGTGCAGTACCGGGATCAGAAATGGGCACAGGACCGCACTGATACCAAACGATATAAATACTGCCAGAATGATACTTTGATTCATCTTCTCCTCCATTCCGCCGCCTGCAGCGGCACGAACTGGACTGAACGTATATACGACAATCCTCCAACTTAGTAGTATAATATGGTTTTCTGTATTAATCAACCAGTAATTTGCATTCCACGGGACATTTCCACGGGACATTTCCACGGGACATTTCCCGGGACATTTCCCGGGACAAACACCTGGCTGCCGTCCCGCCTACTGCTGCGGATTTGGCTCCGTCTTTTCGATGCCCAGATACGGAAGCACATTGTCAAAGATTTCCGCCATCACCGGTGCTGCTATGATTCCGCCATAATAGGTTCCCACCGGCTCATCTATGGTGATCAATCCGATCACCTGCGGGTCATCCGCCGGAGCAAATCCCATGAAAGCCGAAATATACTTCCCGGTTCCCCGGGGCAGCTTTTCCGATGTGGCCGTCTTTCCTCCTATGGAATATCCCTCTATATAGGCATTGTGCCCTCCGCCTTCTGAGATGACTTTTTCCAGGGCGTACCGCATGGTTTCACTGACGGATTCGGGAAGAACCCGCTCTCCCTGCTCATAACTCAGCTTTTTCACTGTCTCTCCATCCGCTGATCGGACTTCCACGCCAAAATGGGGCGTCACCGTCGTCCCTCCATTGACGATGGAACAGATGGTGGTCAACAGGCGAAGGGGTGTGAGCTGAAATGACTGTCCAAAGGATACTGTGGCCAATTCCACCTCCCCCATATTCTTCGGATCATGCATAATGGTTCCTGCCTCTCCCGGAAGATCCACCCCCGTCTTTTCCAGGATTTTCAACTGCTTGAAATAGTCATAAAAGCGGTCCGTCCCCAGCCGAAGTCCCACCTGAATAAAAACGGGATTGCATGAATTCATAATCCCCTGCAGAAAAGTTTCCCCTCCGTGTCCTCCCACTTTATGGCACCGGATCCGCCTGTCTTCCACCACATAGAATCCTGGGCAGGAAAATTGATCTTCCAGCGTCACCACTTTGCTGTCCAAAGCAGATGCCGCCGTTATGGTTTTAAAAATGGATCCCGGCTCATAGGTATCATTGATGTTGAAATTTCTCCACATCTTATTCAGCGCATCCTGACGTTCTTTCCCTGTCAGGCCTTCTTCCTCCTCCGGCAGGGTAAACGGATCGTTTAAGTCAAACTCCGGCACATTCACCATGGCCAGTATCTCTCCATTCTTGGGATTCATGAGAATCACCGACACCTGTTTCGCCTGTTTTTCCTCCATGATTTTCCGCGCTTCCTGTTCCGCATATTTCTGGATATTGACATCCAGACTCAGATACAGATCGTTTCCGGCGATGGGTTCCACCCGATCCTCCGGAGCATCGTCCACTTCAATCCCCGCCGCATCGGTAAGTGTCAGGATGGTCCCGTCCACTCCTTTTAAAATATCCTCATATTCCACTTCCAGGCCGATGATGCCCTGATTGTCGCTGCCCGTAAATCCCAGAACCTTGGATGCCAGCTGCCCATAAGGATAATATCTTTTGTAATCCTCATCTACTTTTACCCCATTCAGATCGTATTCCCGGATTTTATCCCCGATGCTTTTATCCACATTTGTCTTGATAATCTCTCTGGCAGAATATTTCTCCACCTTCTTTCGGACCTCTTCCTCCGATAGTCCCAGTTCCGCTGAAAGGACACGGATCACTTCTTCCCGGTCCGTCATCTGATTATAGATCACTGATATGGTGCATACGGTTTTATTGGCGGCAATTACCGTGCCATTGGCGTCATAGATCGCTCCCCGCTCCGCCTTAATGCTTCTTTCTCTGGTATGAAGCTCTTCTGCCAGCTCATTGTAATAATCGGACTTTACGATCATTAAATACCCCAGCCGGGCGATCAGACCGACACCTGCAATCACCACGGCAGCTGCCACGATGACAATTCCTTTTCTGTGAATGGTTCTCGGTGGACGCATACTGTCCCTCCCATATGGTATCATTAATAATATACGGGAAAAGACAGGATATATGAATCCTGTCGGCCGAAGGCTGAAAAACTTACATAGGGGGTTGTTGCCATATGCAACAGCCCCCTATTCTCCAACGTCTGTCTGAGCGCCGCTGTCCTGTCCCTCCGGATCCGACGGGGGCGCGGTTTCTTCCACCGGAACCGTCTCTTCCGGCACCTGCGCCGGTTCTGTCTGTGACGGATCCCCCTCAGGTTCCGACGGCGGCTGCGTTTCCGCAGGATCTGTCACTCCTGGTTCTGTCGTCCCTCCATCGGTGACTGCCGGTGTTTCTGTCTCTTCCGGCGTCACCTGGCCTGCCGGATCACCGGCCGGTGCGGAAGGAAGCTCCTCCTCTTCTTCTCCGGATACCGTCCCTGCAGCCTCTGGATTATCGATGAAGGAATCGCCCGACGGCCACTGATCATCTTGGATCAGTTCCTCGGTATTCCAGTCATAATCTTCCGGATTTACATCGTCATCCGAATAAATACCCGCATATGGCAGCAGCTGCTCCAAAATACGTCCGGCCAGTCTCTGAGCCGGTTCACTGTCCGCCTGATTTTCCACATTGGGCTCGTCGATGACAACATAGAGCAATAATTCCGGTTCTTCAATCGGTACGGCTGTAATGATGGATACCAGATATTTTCCATTTCCTCTTGGGAGTTTTTCAGCGGTACCAGTCTTTCCTCCGATATGATAACCAGAAATCTTTGTTCCTCCTCCGGTACCTTCCTCCACGGTGAGAAAGAACGCATCCTTCATAAAGTCACTTGTCTCTTCGCTGACTGTCTCACGGACAATTTCAGGTTCCGTCTCCTTGACCACACGTCCTTCACTGTCCAGCACCTGCTTCACCACATAAGGTTTATAGTAATATCCGCCATTTAAAAGAGAACACGTGGCGCTGGCAATCTGAATCATCGTGGAATTATATCCCTGCCCAAAGGAACTGGTGGCAAGCTCTGTGATATTCAGCTGATCTTCTGTAAAAAGCAGACCGGAAGCCTCCCCCGGAAGATCGATTCCTGTTTTTTCTCCCAGATTAAAGAGTTTCTGATACCGGTAAAACTCCTGTCTCCCAAGTTCTTCTCCGATTTCCATCAAAGCCACGTTGCAGGAATTGGCCAGCGCCCCTTCCAGATTAATAATTCCGCATCCGCCTATGGCATAATTATGGCATTTGATCAGATTATCAGCCACCTGCAAAGCTCCTGTACACTCAAAACTGTCGCTTGGCACCACCGTTCCCTCTTCCATGGCTGCCGCCACAGTGAGAGGCTTAGCGGTGGAACCGGGTTCAAACGTATTGCTGATACTGAAATTCCGCCAGGTAAGCTGCCTCAGATTCAGAATTTTTTCTTCATATGTCATGGAAGCCAGTGTCGCCTTCTGCTCATCAGTCGTATAGAAGTCCTGCATGATCGGGATGGTCTCCGGACTCTGAAGCTGCTCTTCTGTATAAATCATGGATAAATCCGTGGGATCATTCAAATTATAATTGGTACTGTCATACATGGAAAGGATCTCACCATTCTGCGGATTCATGGCAAGCACACTGATACTTTTCCCTCCTACTTCTTCGCTCCACTCTTCCACCACATTGGAAATAATGCGGCTCATATTCATATCCAAAGTCGTCACCAGACTATAACCATCTTGAGCCGGAATCGTCTCCCGGCTCAGGGTATTTTCTTCATTAACATGGCCAAACGATCTTCCGTTGGTTCCTCTGAGAACATCATTGTATGTCAGTTCCAACCCCCACAATCCTTGTGTCGTATCCTGGGTAGTAAAACCAATGACTTTACTTTCCAGATCGTTGAATGGATAGCTTCTTCTATATTCCGTTTCAAACCAAACTCCTGTAATGATGGATTTATCATCCGGATTCTGTTTGCGTTCTTCCGATGAAAGGTCATTATAAGCGTCTTTTGCTTCATTGAATGCAGTAACCTGCTCATCAGACAATACTGTTTTCGACCCATTTGTCTGATACCTTAGATAACTTCTGGAAGCGTTTTCCTGTATAGTCTTTCGAAGGTCGTCGGCATCCAGCCCAAAATACTGAACCAATGCCTGAATCGTCGCTTCCATGGACCCTTCCTTTCCGCTGGTCTGCGTGGTTTCCGTTATGACTTTTGGATCCAGGATCAGAATATACACCCGTTCGCTGAGTGCCACCGGCGTCATATTGCGGTCCATGATGTCTCCGCTTTTCGCTATGATTGTAGAACTCTGATAATCCATCTGCGTCATAGATTTCTTGGTATATTCGTCGTTTTTTGTCACTGCGATCTGTGTCATATATGTAATCAACGCACATAAAGCCAGCACAATTGCAATGAACAACAGTGCCAGCTTATGACTGAGAAATTTCTTTTGTTCCTTATCGTTTTTTGATTTGGATTTTCTTTTATTTTTATTCATTCGGGATGTCATCATATTGCCGTACGTACTCACTTTCTACATGATCATACTCAATTTCCTGATGTTTCTGCGGATAGCTCATACCAAGTTCTTCCGTTGCAATACGGTAAATTTCATTATAATCAATCTCCGATTCAATTCTGGCAGATAAGCCGTCATTCTCCGATACTTTATTGCTGTACTCTTCCTCCAGCCTTGCAATATTCTGAATATAGGTATTCATCTCATCATGGGCCTTCAGATAGCGCACTCCGAAGCCGAGTACACCGACCACTGCAATCGCCAGCGCTCCCATCTGAATCAGTGTATACTGTCTTCCCTTTTCCCTGTTCTGCTGTGTCCGTTCCCGGATTGCTCTTCTTCTCCTGGCTCTTCGGCGCCGCTCTTCGAATTCCTCCGGTATCGGCACATCTATTTCCATCCGTCTTACCACATTATCTTCCACATAACGGCCCGTCGACGGCGTGCGCCCATATGGAGTCTGTCTCCCTTTTCTCTGTGCCATTTTCACTCCTCCAATTCTGATGAATTCCGTTCAAACACGCGCAGTTTCGCGCTCTTGGAACGGCTGTTTTCTGCCAGCTCATCGGCGCTTGGCAGAATTGGTTTTCTGGTGATCACTTTCCCCCTGGAGACTCTCTTACATACGCATACCGGAAAATCCGGCGGACAGATACAGGGATTTTCATTCGTCCGAAAACTTGTCTTCACAATCCGATCTTCCAGAGAATGAAATGTGATAATGCACAGTCTTCCTCCCGGATTCAAACGCCTGATCATCGAATCCAAAGACTGTTTCAGTACTTCCAGCTCTCTGTTCAGTTCAATCCGTATCGCCTGAAATGTCTGCTTTGCAGGATGGCCGCCTGCCGCGCGTATCTTCATGGGAATAGCTGCCTTAATGATCTCCACCAGCTCTCCCGTCGTCTCAATCGGCTTTGCCTTTCTCGCCGCCGCGATATGCTTTGCAATATTCTTGGCAAACTTGTCCTCACCATAATCACGGATGACACGGTACAGCTCCTGTTCGCTGTATCCGTTTACGATATCTTTCGCCGTCTTCTCCTGCCGCTGATCCATCCGCATATCCAGCGGCACATCTTCTCTATAAGTAAATCCTCTCTTCGCTTCATCCAGCTGATAGGACGAAACGCCGAGATCTAATACGATTCCATCTACTTTTCCCACGTTCAGACG
Organism: Candidatus Fimimorpha excrementavium; assembly: GCA_018710785.1. Taxonomy (GTDB): domain Bacteria; phylum Bacillota; class Clostridia; order Lachnospirales; family Lachnospiraceae; genus Fimimorpha; species Fimimorpha excrementavium. Next base: position 57,195 of record DVJD01000108.1, on the reverse strand, counting down.
GTCCAGCACGGATTCGAAATCCACATAATTGCTTCTCACAATCGTTATCTTATCCTGAAATTCCTGAAGCCGTTTTGTCGCTGCGCGGATAGCTTCCCCATCCTGGTCAATTCCGATAAAACGTCCGTCCTTTCCCAGACGCTTACAGACCTCATACGCATGACCGCCTCCTCCGAGAGTGCCGTCCACATAGATTCCGTCCGGTTTGATATTTAAATGTTCCACTGTCTCATTCAACAGGACAGATCTGTGTGCAAATTCCATGGTTTCCTCTTTTCCGCATGAGCTGCTTTCCCCTGCTGACTCCGGATGTCCCATCCAATTCATCAGATTCCGAATTCAGCCAGACTTCCCGCCAACGCTTCCACATCATCATAATCATTATATGCTTCCCAGGCTGCCTTGTCCCAGACTTCCACTTTATTGGTCTGTCCCACTAAAACCACATCCTTGGAAAGCCCCGCGAACGTCCGCAGATTGGCCGGAATCAGGATTCTTCCCTGCTTGTCCACTTCACAGGTCGCTGCCCCGCCTATAAAAAAGTGATTTAATTTTCGGGCATTTGGATTTGACAGCTGGGGCATGGAAGCCAATTTATTGGTAAAGGTTTCCCATTCCTGCATCGGGTAAATGGCCAGACAGTGATCTAAGCTCTTGGATATAACAAAAGACTCCCCCAAGTCCTCACGGATCTTTTGCGGGATAATAAGACGTCCTTTGGAATCCAGGGTGTGATTAAATTCACCCATGAGCATACTGATCACCTTCTTTCGTACCACTTTGTCACCACTTTGATGCACTTTTCCCCACTTCTCTCCACCCGATGTCTTTATTCTAAACTACAACCAGATGGAGGTCAACCCTTTTTAACAAGAATTTTCTGTGAAATTTCTTACAATTTTCCTGGTAAATCCTTCCTTTTTTGTATTTTTAGCACTCTTTTTCCACCTTTTCACCACTTGACTCCCCACTTTCCTCCTATTTTTCTTTTATCTCCCCTCCTCTTCCTCCACTTTTGTCCTATGATCTCATTTTCTGTTTCCCCGAAAAATTTTTTCTGCTTCCGCCGAATTCACTTTTCAAACAGTTGTGTTTGCCCCTAAAATATGCTACACTACATTCAGGTTTTCACCCGGGAGGCCTGCCCCGCATTGGCAGTTCTCCTTGGAACAGCAACATTATATAAAAAAGAAAGGATCTACCATGAAATTAGGTATTGTTGGTTTACCCAACGTGGGAAAAAGTACATTATTTAACTCTCTGACAAAAGCCGGTGCGGAATCTGCCAATTATCCGTTCTGCACCATTGATCCCAATATCGGCGTGGTTCCGGTACCGGATTTTCGTCTGCAGCTTTTGGCTGATCTCTACCATTCTCAGAAAATCACTCCGGCTGTCATCGAATTTGTCGATATCGCCGGTCTTGTGAAAGGGGCTTCCAAAGGGGAAGGCCTGGGAAATCAGTTCCTGGCCAACATCCGCGAAGTGGATGCCATCGTTCATGTGGTTCGCTGCTTTGAAGATCCCAATGTGGTTCATGTGGATGGCTCCATCAATCCGCTTCGCGATATCGAAACCATCAATTTGGAGCTGGTATTTGCCGATCTGGAAGTTTTGGAACGCCGAATCGCCAAAACCACCCGCGGGGCCCAGAATGACAAGACCCTTGCAAAGGAACTTGCCATCTTAAAGCGCCTTCAGGCGGTTCTGGAAGAAGGGAAGGCTGCCAAGACCATGGAACCGGAAGATGACGATGAGGCTGCTTTCATCGCTTCTCTGAATCTACTCACATCCAAACCGGTGATTTATGCCGCCAATGTTTCCGAAGATGATCTGGCCGATGACGGTGTGAACAATCCCCATGTACAGGCTGTCCGCGCATTTGCAAAGGAAGAAAACAGCGAAGTATTTGTCATCTGCGCGCAGATTGAGCAGGAAATTGCCGAACTGGACGACGAAGAGAAGAAAATGTTTCTGGACGATCTCGGTTTAAAAGAATCCGGTCTGGAAAAACTGATTACTGCCAGCTATCATATCCTTGGTTTAATCAGCTACCTCACTGCCGGTGAGACAGAAACCCGCGCGTGGACCATCAAAAAGGGCACAAAGGCCCCCGGAGCAGCGGGAAAAATCCACTCCGATTTTGAACGCGGCTTCATACGCGCAGAGGTGGTAAACTACCAGGATCTTTTGGACTGCAAATCCTATACGGCAGCCAAAGAAAAAGGTCTGGTACGCCTGGAAGGAAAGGATTATGTGGTACAGGATGGAGATGTCATTCTGTTCCGTTTCAATGTATAATCAAAAACGTTTAGGAAAGAAGGTATCCAATGGAAAAGAAGAAAAATTTAAACGCAGCGCCGGAAGAAGAAATGACTGTCACCCTTTCTCTGGATGACGGAAGCGAAGTGGAATGCATCGTACTGACAATTTTTGAGGCAGGTGAAAACGATTATATCGCTCTGCTGCCCATGGAAGGGGCGGAATCCGAGGAAGGCGAGGTGTTCCTTTACCGCTATCAGGAAGACAAGGACGGCAATCCTATTTTGGATAATATCGAGGGGGACGATGAATACGAAATCGTCGCCGATGCCTTTGATGAACTGTTGGATGAGGCGGAGTACGATGAAATCGTAGGGGAAGAGGACGAAGAATAGGTCTTTTATCCGTTCAAAAGGAGGGAAGGCTGCTGCCAGCCTTGCATCGCTACAGCGGTGTAAAGTCGGCATCAGCCTTCTCTCTTTTTCTATATTGCCCCGGCGTCAGATTCAGGTATCGCTTAAACATCCGTTCAAAGTAAGTAATACTGTCATATCCTGCGGCGTCGGCCACCGCCGTAATGCTCCATTTCTCATGTTCCAGTAACGCAGCCGCATATTTGACCCGGCTCACATTGATAAATTCATTGACCGTAAATCCCGTAATCTCTTTAAAAATCCTGCAAAGATAATATTTGCTGACAAAAAACTTCTCTGCCAAAGACTCCAGGGACATGGGTTCCTGGATATGGGCAGTAATATACCCTGCCACCTCCTGCACTTTGCTGTGGCGCGCTGGCTTCGCGCCCTCCGGCACTGGCTTTCCTTCCTTTTTCCGAAGGATTCTGGATGCGCACAGAAGCAGTTCCGCCACCAAAATCTGAACCATTCCTTCTGCCCTATACCGCTTTTCCCTGACTTCTTCCTCAATTCTTCTTAAAATAGACTCCACATATTTTCTGTTCTCTCCATCCAACGTCAAGGCTCCGCTGTTTCTGCCGAAAAAACCATCCAGGTTTCCTTCCTCCGTCCCCTCCAGCAGACCGGATATCCGGTCATCTTTCAGCTGAATCAGTATTCTTTCATGGGCCGGTTCTCTCCCCATACTTGTTTTATGAATTTGTCCCTTATCAACGAAGACAAGTGTTCCGCTGGGTACCGCATAAATCTTCTGATCAATAAAATAATACCGATCCCCTTTGATCAGATAATAGATTTCATATTCACTGTGAAAATGCCGCTGTACCATACTGTATTCATACTGTCTGCTGATTCTCTCCACAAATACATTTCCAATCCAGATGCCATAGTTCTCCGTCCTCTCTGTCTCTTTCCTCTCTTCTTTGCCATGTATTTCCATCATTCTCGTTTTCATCCTCCTAAAAATGGTCCCGTTCCGGCTGCCCTTCCGCCAAAATCCGCAATATCGTTTGATTATCCGGCGAAAAAGTCAATATATTATAAGATTATTATACCAAAATGACGTATAATGTCTATAAAATTAGAAAGGCAGGTATACCTCGTATGAATTATGAAAATGGAACCGTCCGTGATTTAAGAATCGCCTACATCGGCGGAGGATCCCGCGGCTGGGCCTGGGGCCTTATGACGGATCTGGCCAAAGAACCGGCTTTAAGCGGAACCGTCTCTCTGTATGACATTAACAAAGAAGCCGCCAGGCACAATGAAATCATCGGCAACCGTTTAAACGGAAGGGAAGACGTCAAAGGCATCTGGAACTATGAGACAGCAGATACTCTGAAGGAAGCGCTGACCGGCGCCGATTTCGTCATCATTTCCATTCTCCCCGGCACCTTCGATGAGATGGAATCCGACGTCCATGCACCGGAGGCCTACGGCATCTGGCAGTCCGTCGGCGACACAGCAGGCCCCGGCGGATTGGTTCGCGCGCTTCGCACTATTCCCATGTTTGTCACCATCGCAGAAGCGATCCGTGACTTTTCCCCCAATGCCTGGGTCATCAACTATACCAACCCCATGGCCCTCTGCGTGCAGACGCTGTACCATGTCTTTCCAGAGATCAAGGCCTTCGGCTGCTGCCATGAGGTATTCGGCACCCAAAAGCTGCTGGCCTCTATTTTAAGTGATGTAAAAGGCATTCCCGACATCCCCAGAAATGAAATCATCACCAATGTAATCGGAATCAATCACTTCACCTGGCTGACCTCAGCCTCCTATAAGGCCATCGACATCTTCCCCATCTACCGCGATTATGTGGAAGCCCACCGCACGGAAGGCTACGCAAAAAAAGACGACAACTGGATGAACAACAGTTTTGCCTGCGCCCACTGCGTCAAATTTGACCTCTTCCACCGTTACGGTCTGATCGCCGCTGCCGGGGACCGCCATCTGGCTGAGTTTATGCCCCACGATGATTATTTAAAAGATCCGCAGACAGTGAAAAGCTGGAAATTCGGCCTGACCACTGTGGCCTTCCGCAAAAACCAGCTGAACGAGCGTCTGGCCCGCAGTGAACGTCTCTTAAAAGGCGAGGAAGAACTGCAGCTGAAGGATACGGGAGAAGAAGGTATCTTATTAATTAAGGCGCTGTTGGGACTGCATACCATGGTGACCAACGTCAACATTCCCAACTCCGGCCAGATCAAAAATCTTCCGCTGGGCAGTGTGGTGGAGACCAATGCCTTCTTCAGCCGTGACAGTATCCGCCCTGTGGACGCAGGCAGCATACCGGAAAACGTACTGGCCCTCATCATGCCCCACGTGGAAAATCACCGGGATATTCTTAAGGCCGCTCTCACCTGCGATTTTGAACTGGCGCTGAAGGCTTTCCGGAATGATCCGCTGGTCAACTTAAACGAAGAGGACAGCCGAACGCTTCTGACAGAAATGATCCGAAATACCAAGACCTATCTGCCGGAAGGATGGCAGACGATTTAGAACCCGGAAGCTGTTTGACTTTTGAACGATAAGAGGGTGCTGCAAAATTCGCATAGTCACAGAAAAATAATCCTGCTGTTTGACTTTTAAAATACAAATCTGGTTGAATGTACGATGTAAACGAACAGTCAGACAGATTTGTATTTCAATGGGCAAACGGCTGATTATTTTTTCTGTACGGTGCGAATTTTGCAGCACCCTCTTATCATTTGATAGGCAGTCAGCCGATTATTTTTTATTCAGAATCGTTTTCAGCGCATCCCACGCCATGGTGTATGCGGCTTCTCCGTCGGTCAGCTTTCTCTCGGCGGCATTTTTCTCCAGATTTTTCAGACCGTCAAACTCTGCCAGATGAGGCTCCAGACTCAGATAGCCTTTATAGCCGGATTCATTCAAAAGGGTCAGGATTTCTTTCACATTTCCGTCTCCCTGGCCAGCCGGAACGACTTCTCCCGTGTCCCACTTGGCGTCTTTGATATGGACATATTCAATGTAAGGCTTCAGCATCTCATAGGCTTCCATGGTGTCCTGGCGGCACTGTACAAAATTGGCAAAGTCAAAGGTGCATTTGAAATGGTCACCGTAAAACGCTTTCATCAGATCCAGACATCTGACAGCCACATCGCCGTAGATATCCTTTTCATTTTCATGGAGCAGGATGACGCCCTCTTCTTTTGCGCAAACCACCATGGCTTCCATGCGGCGCATCACTTCATCACGGTACGTATCTGCCGATTCCCCTTCCGGAATAAAAAAGCTGAACATGCGGATATAGTTGGTCTCCCAGATCTTGGCCAGTTTGATCACATGGCGCAGCGTTTCCAGATGGGGTTCAAACGGATCCGTTATGGAAATCTTTCCGATGGGAGAACCCACAGCAGATATGGCGATTCCATTGGCATCCAGCCGTTCTTTTAATGCTTTTGCTTCTTCCTCCGTATAATCAGCCACTCCTTTTCCGTCTCCGCTTCGGAATTCCACATAAGAAATGCCGAGCTTTTTCAAGAGTGCGATCTGTTTGTCAATATCTTTATCAATCTCATCAGCGAATCCGCTGATTTTACTGAATTCCAGCATTTTCGTTCCTCCTATTCTCCTTTGCCGCCACTGGGCGCTGTTCTCTGGCTGACTGATAGATATCCATCATGAGCTGGAACGTGGACTCCACATCTTCCACTTCAATGGAAAACTTTTCTCCCGTTTCCAGGCAGTGATAAAAATCCCGGATACAGGCCCTATGGCCGGTGCCCCAATAGTCTTTTCCGATGGTGTGGCCGTTATAAAAGGAAAGTTCCTCCTTCCTTCCATCCTTATAAGTACAGGTCACATAGGACCCCTCCAGCCGGATGGAGACATTCTCACATTCCATATCAATCATGATCGGACGGTTTCCCTCATAGGCCGTGGTGGCATAAAAACACGCTGCCGCGTCCGGATAGCGAATATACGCAGATACGGTATCCTCCACCTCTATGACATCCTTTAAGTGATAGTTCATCATATGAGCCTGGGTTTCCACCGGCTGTCCGCCCATAAAAAGATTTAACAGATCCAGTGTATGCACGGACTGATTAATCAGGCATCCGCCGCCTTCGGTCTCCCATTTTCCTCTCCAGTCGCTTTCCGCATAGTATTCCTTTGTCCGCATCCAGCTCACAAAAGCTCTGGCCCCCACGATTTTTCCGTTCTCCCCGGAAGCCAAAATTTCTTCCATCGCCTTCGTGCTCTCATTATAGCGATTTTGGAAACAAATCCCCAGCCTTGCGTGATTTTCCTTTGCCGCTGCTTTCAGCGTGGCAAACTGGTCTCTGGATATGGCAGGCGGCTTTTCCGTAAATACATGAACTCCTTTTTCCAGCGCATAGACTGCCATCGGAGTGTGAAGATAGTGGGGCGTACAGATGTGGAGTACATCCACCTGTTCGTTCTCCAGCATTTCTTCCAGGGATGCGTATACATTGGTCTCTTCGCACCCATATTCCTCCCGATATGCCTGTGCCTTTTCCACTTTGCAGTCCGCAAATCCGACTATGGTCACCCCAGCTATCTCCCGCAATACGCTGGCGTGCATCTTTGCGATGGCACCGCATCCCACTATCGCTGCTTTCATGTCATGTCCCTCCCGTTAAAAACAATCCTCATATCCCAGCTTTTTCAGATTCTCTGCTGAAATTCTTAAGCTTTCATACGGATCTCTTCCATAGGTATCATCCTGCTCTACAATCAGATACTTGCTTCCCGCTTTCAGTCCGGCTTCTATGATTGCTTTCATATCCAGATTTCCCTCGCCGACCTCAGCAAAGTGAACACAGCCTCCGAAGTATTCCATCATCGGAACTTCCCCATTTTCCGCTTTCTGAACTGCTTCCCCAAACGGATAGATCTTATAGTCTTTCAGGTGCAGAAGATCCAGGGAACCGGCCAGTTTCGGAATCACACGTACCGGATCCTCTCCGCCCCTCTGTACCCAGTGCACATCCAGTTCCACACCCACATTGGGCGCCCACTCTTTCACCATATCAATCACATAACGGCCATTGATTTTCTGGAATTCCACGTGATGATTGTGATAATACAGGGAAATCCCCTCTTCCTTCAGCTTGGCAGCGACTTCCTCTGCCTTTCTGCAGAAGTCTTTCAGTGTATCCACCGAAGCCATATAGGTAACCGGCATCATACCGATTCGGATATAGCGGGTCCCCAATGCCTTGCAGTCCTGGATGAATTTTTCCAGGTTTACCGTCAGCGCGTCGTCCCCTTCTTTTCTCGGATCCAGCGCTCCGGAAATGGCTGCCACCTCAATATCAAATTCTTCACAGGCCCGTTTCATTTCCGCCACACTCTCAGCGCCCATGTCCACCTGTGACAGCTCCACTCCATGATATCCGATCTCGGCCATTTTTTTCAGTGCTTCATACGGCCCCAGTTCTTCAAATGCTTTTTTTATCGTCATCGCCTGTACACAAATCTTTGCCTGTCCCATAATTTTACCTCCTAACATACCATACTCTGTATCACTCCTCAATCAGAGGATATTTTCCTTCTTCTTTGATTCTCTTATTCAATTCTTCAATATACAGATCATCATCAAATTCGTAATCCACTTCTTTTCCCAGCCAGGAAGAAAGCAGCATGGCATTGGCCAGTCTCACTCCGTTGATGCCGTCTGCCCCCGGTGCCATGATCGGTGTTCCATACAGCAGGTGGTCCGCAAAATTTTTCATCACAATACAGTGCTGGCTTCCCCATGCCGACGGGAACTCGATCACCCGCTCCTCGTATTTCTTCATTTCGCCCTCGCCGCGGAATAATTTTGCCGACATCTCCGGGGTAAAGGTTTTATCAATCTCATCTTCCGTCTTGATAAATTTATGTACCACAGCCCTCTTACTGTTTTCTATCACAATCTTTCCGCCGTCACAGTCAATCTCGAAACGATCTGTTCCGTCAAAATCATGGGTGCAGGTGACAAACACGCCTGTGGCTCCATTGCCGTAATCCAGAATCGCCGTCACATCGTTCTCCACCGGGATGTTTCTGTGGGAACCGAATTTGCAGTTTGCATATACCTTCTTCGGTTTTCCGCAGATCCACTGGATCAGATCCAGCTGATGCGGCGCCTGATTGACAAGAACTCCGCCGCCCTCTGCGCCCCAGGTGGCACGCCATGCGCTCTGATTATAATAATTGGTAGAACGCCACCAATTGTTGATGATCCAGTTGGTTCTGCGCAGATTTCCAAGTTCTTTGCTGTCCATGATCTTTTTCACTTCAATATAAAGCGGATTGGTTCTCTGATTAAACATGATAGCAAAGGGCACATCCGGATGGGCCTGGGAACATTCAATCAGCTGTTTCACCTGCTTGGTGTAGACACCGGCCGGTTTTTCGATGATCACCGGCATCCCATGTTCGATGGCATAGATACCGATCACCGGATGCAGATAATGGGGAACCGTAGTGATCACGCAGTCCACCTTTCCGCTTCCGATCATATCTTCATAATTTTCAAAAAACGGCACATCCGGATATTCCTGTTCTGCTTTTTTCTTCTTTTCCGGGTCAATATCACAGATACCGCCCAGTACCATGCCCTCGACTTTACCTTCCGTGATAAAACCTGCATAACCTCCGCCCTGAACGCCAAAGCCGATGATACCCATTCTAACCTGTTTCATTTTCTTCTTCTCCTTTCTTCTCGTCACCTTTCCCACGCCGGAATTTTGTCTTCCGGATTATATTGTGGGAATCGCCTAAATTCTTTCTGCAATCTTGCTATTTTATTAAAACTAGTATATGATAATATCAAAGCAATTTCTTTGCAGAAATTGTGGATTTTATTGCATAAATTGTGATCTTTTTCTTATTTTTTGTCATACATACAAAAATAAGTACCAGGAGGTGAATCATGGCGGACAAATCCTTTCGGCGTCAGGAGTTTTCCAGTCTGGTTGCTGCCGGACATGCCCTTTCCAGAAAGGCCAGCAATCCCGATTTTCACATTCATAACAATTATGAAATTTATATATTTCTTCAGGGTCATGTGAATTATTTCGTGGAGCAAAGCTGCTACCAGCTAAAACGGGGAGATATTCTGATTTTCAATAATCAGGAGATTCATACGGTCGTCAACCTGAAAAACGAAGTCTATGAACGCATCACCATCCATTTTGAACCAAAATGGATCCGGAATCTTTCCACCTCCCAGACCGATCTTTTGGCCTGTTTCCAGAACCGCCCCAAAGGGGTCGGAAATTTGTCCCATATGGAAGACGAAGAACTTGCCACCTGGCTTCCGATCATTGAACAGCTGATTTCCTGTTCCAATGATCCCAGTTATGGCAGTGACCTTCTCACCCAGTCATATCTGGTCCAGCTGCTTGTGTTTGTCAACCAGCTGTATCACAATTCCGCGCAGAGCAGTTCCGGTTCCATACCGGTTAAGGTGCAGCCCGTTCTCCATTATGTGGATCGGCACATTTCCGAAGCGCTGACATTGGACGGGATCGCGGAGGCTCTTTCCATGGACAAATTTTATTTGAGCCATCTGTTTAAAAAAGAGACGGGTTCCACCCTCTTTCAATATATTGTGGTTAAGCGGGTCACTCTGGCCAAAAGTCTGCTGTCCAGGGGATACAGTGTCTCCGAAACCTGTGAGATTGCCGGATTTAATGACTATTCCAATTTTATCCGCACCTTCAAAAAAATCACAGGATTTCCGCCGGGACAATATAAAAAACAATCCCGTATCCCCCGCTAGGTTCCGTAATCCGTCAAAGTGGATTGACCTGTATTCTCCCATATAAATTACGATTTTTTTACGAAACGAATAATCTTTTTTTAACTTTCAGGTTTATCTCTTGAAAATACAACGTTCTATGGTACACTTGGAAACATACAGAATGGAGGATGATACATAATATGAAACCAATAAAACGGATGGCTATCGTATTTGGGACCCTTCTTGTATTCGGTTCCGCCATCGCAGCCTATGCCGCTGACGAGACTGCTTCCGAAACAGCTCCTTCCTCGTCGCAGTCCACCGAGTTTCTTCCGAATAAATCGGGTACCTTTCCGGCCAATATCTCGGTCAATGGGATTTCTCTGGAAGGAATGACGCTGGAAGAAGCCAATGCCGCTGTCAGTGAACAGGTAAACAGTCTTTTGGCTCGCCCCATGCATATGACATATTCCGGACAGTCTCTGGATTTGACCCTGTCTGACATCGGCATCACCTGGGCCAATCCGGATGTGGTCAATGAACTGGATTCCCATGTGTCCAGAGGCAATTTCATCGTACGCTACAAAGCCATGAAAGAACTGGAACAGGGGCCCATCGAAGAAACCATAGAACTGACCGGTGATGTGGAACAGGTAAAGGCCGCCATCACGCCTTCCCTGGAAGCTGCCACGATTCAGGCACAAAACGCCAGCGTCACAAGAGCCAACGGACAATTTGTGGTCACAGAGTCCACCACGGGAATCAGCTATGATGCCGATACAGCCGCCGCGGAAATCCTGAATCAAGCTTTAAATCTGAATGTAGACAGCGTATCCTATGAAGTGGCTGAAATCGTCACAGAGCCGAGCATCAAGACAGAGGTATTCCAAAATTTCACCAACACTCCCCTTGGCTCCTCTACAACCGCATTTCTGGCCAGGGATACTGCCAGGGCAGACAATGTGAGAAAAAGTACAGCCTCCATCAACGGACGGGTATTTATGCCGGGCGAGGAAATCTCTGCCCTCGGAATGTATGGAGAAATCACAGCGGAAAATGGCTATAACATGGCTGATACCTATGAAAACGGTACTGTCGTCCAGGGAATCGGCGGCGGTATCTGTCAGACCACTTCCACTTTATACAATGCGGTTTTGTGGTCAGAACTCCAGGTAACGCACCGAAGCCAGCATTCCATGGCTGTGGATTACCTACCGCCTTCCATGGATGCCATGGTTTCCTATGGCTCCAATGATTTTACCTTTGTAAACAACACGGACTATCCCATTTATATTGAAGCCTACTGCTCCGGCGTCGGCGCTGACGGCTATGACCGTCTGACCATCAATATTTACGGAACGGAAACCCGTCCGGCCAACCGGACCATCAATTACCGGTCTGAGGTACTGGAATGGGACTACCCTGGCACATTGTTTAACTTCGTGGTAGATGACACCATGAAACTCGGTCAGGGCAGCTACGCCGAAAAACAGCAGACTGTCACCAACGTCCATCCTCATATCAAATCCCAATTATACAAAGATGTATACGTGGACGGACAGCTGACGGAAAGTACTATGCTTCATGAAGATGAGTATAAGTTCTCAACGGGTCTCATCCGTCATGCTGCAGATGTCAATGTCACCGTAGAGGTCGATAAGAAAACAGGCCGAAGCGTCGTCGTAACTGTGAAATTCCTCGACGGTTCTCCTGTCACCGGCTGATCGTCAAACCCAAGAACAAGGGTGCCGCAAAATTAGAATCGGCACCCTCTTTTTTATGTCGTTTGAACCGGTACTCGAACTCCATCTCCACATTAATGGTTGTAAAATTCCTATCTTGTGGTAAAATAGTACTATCGTTTTGTCTTTTCCCCGCAAAAGACAGGCGCATTTTACTGTTAACCAGGATAAACATAAATGGAGGAGATACCTTTATGAGACACTTGAAACGAATTACTGTGACGCTTGGCTCTGTCCTGCTTCTCACATTTGGCTCTGCTCTCGCAGTGTTTGCCGAAGAGCCAGCAGAATCGGCGCCCGCCTCCGTCCAGTCTACGGATTCCCTTCCAAATAAAACTGGGACATTTCCGGCCAATGTTTCTGTCAATGGCATCTCTCTGGAGGGTATGACTCTGGAAGAGGCCAACACGGCAGTCAGCATTGAAGCCGAACGTCTTTTAGAACGCAATGTACATCTGACCTATTCAGATCAGGCACTTGATCAGTCCCTAACCAGTCTTGGCTTTACCTGGGCCAATCCGAATGTGGTCAATGATCTGAGTTCTTATGTCTCCCGCGGCAATTTTATCGTGCGCTATAAGGCCATGAAAGAACTGGAACAGGGGCCTGTATCCCAGTCCATTGAACTGGCAGGAGATACAGAGCAGATTAAATCAGTGATCTCTCCTGCCCTAGAGGCAGCCAGTTCCACAGCCAGGGATGCCAGTGTCACCAGAGAGAACGGACAGTTTGTCATAACGCCGGATCAGACAGGCATCAGCTATGATGCCGATGCCGCTGCTTCGTCCATTTTGAGCCAGGCTCTGGATGTCAGCGCGGAATCCATCAATTATAATGCGGAGGCCATTATCACAGAGCCAAGCATTACGGCCGATGTATTCAGCAATTTTTCCAATACACCGCTTGGTTCCAGCACTACAGGTTTTCTCGCCAGCGATTCCAATCGTTCTGACAATATCCGCAGAAGTTCCCAGGGAGTCAACGGCAATGTTTTTATGCCGGGAGAAGAAATCTCCGCTCTGACGATGTTTGGCGACGTGACGGAGGAAAATGGCTATAAGGCGGCCGGCACCTATCTGGACGGCGCTGTCATCGACGATATCGGCGGAGGTATCTGTCAGACCAGTTCCACCCTTTATAATGCTGTGCTCTTGTCGGAACTGCAGGTCACCAAACGAAACCCCCACTCCATGGCAGTGGATTATCTGCCGCCTTCCATGGATGCCATGGTTTCCTATAAGGCCGGATACGATTTTACTTTCGTAAATAATACTGATTATCCCATTTACATCGAAGCCTACTGCTCTAATGTCGGTGCCAACGGGTATGCCAACCTGACCATCAATATCTATGGCACGGAAACACGGCCTGCCAACCGAACCATTGAGTATCGCTCGGAAATCCTGCTCTGGGAATATCCGGGAACCCTGTTTGACTTCGTAGAAGACCCTTCCATGAAACTGGGCTGGGGCGATTATTCTGAAAAAGAAGCCACGGTGGTAAATGTCCATCCCCATATCAAGTCCAAGCTTTATAAAGATGTTAAAATCGATGGTCAAGTAACAGAAACCGTTGAGATCAATTCTCTGGACGAATATCGCTTCTCAACCGGTACCATCCGCCACTCGCCCGATGTCAATGTGGAAGTAGAAGTGGCAGATTCCGGAAGAGCTGTGGAGGTCAGCCTGGAATTTTTGGACGGCACTCCGGTGACGAATGTGGCTCCCGGATGGAGTCAGGAACAGATGGATGCCTTCAATTCCAGAATGCGCAGTCTCTGTGCCGCCAAGGGCATTACATGGCCTTACTGATAAAGCAGAGTCTTTATCCTATTTGAAGGAAATCCGATAGGAGGGGGGTGTTGCAAAATTCGCATTGTACAGAAAAATAATCCTGCTGATTATTCTTTCTGTACAATGCGAATTTTGCAACACCCCCCTCCTGTCCGTTCTGCTATTTTCTTGCATTTTCCGTTTTTTTCTCTTCCATCAGTTCATCCAAAAAACGGCTGGGCTGAACCTCCTTATGATACCGTTCTTTCAGGTGAAAAATATGCAGATATTTCTTTGCCCTGGTAACCGACACATAAAACAATCTCCGTTCTTCTTCCACGTCCGCCTCTAAAACAGCTTTGTTATGGGGAATGACTCCTTCATTGGCATCCAGGATAAATACTGCCTCATACTCCAGTCCCTTGGCACTGTGCATGGTACTGAGCATGATTCCCTCCCGCTTTTCTCTCTGATGCTCTGCCTGCTCTTTCAGTTCTTCTGTATACGCCTCTATATGAGCAAACCATTCTTCCACCGTCTGATACGGCTTTGCGCTTTCCTGAAGCGAATCCAGCAATTCATACAAATCCTCCGGCTTTGCCCGTCTGTACTTGGCATACTCATTGATATACTGATCATACTTCATTCCATTTCGAATATAATGGATGGCGGCATAGGGGGCCATCAGCCCCAGCATGCGGATATCATATTGAAGACGTTCGATCCGTTCTTCCATCCATTCCTTGCCCTCATAATATGCTTTTACCCGTTCCAGATCCACGGATAGGCTGTCCAACGCTTCTCTGTGAATATAGCGGTTGGGCCGATTCATGATCCGCAAAAATGACGCCCTCGACCGATCTCCTTTTGCAATGGATAAATAAGTGATGATATCCTTTGCAATCCAATGCTCAAACAGGTTGGGAATGGCATCCCGCATCTGAAACGGCAGATTATATTCCATCAGACGTTCCACCATCGGCCTGGCAGCCGCCCCTGTCCGAAACAAAACGGCCATATTTTCATAGGCAATTCCCTCTTTATGATACTGTTCCATCCAATCCAGCAGCAGATCTCCTTCTTCATAGATATCCCGACAAAGCTGGACGGCAGCCATCGGTCCGCTGGGATGGCCCGCCCGGATCTGTTTGGGAAAACGCATCTTATTATGAGAAATCAGGTTGGAAGCTGCCCGGACAATCGTTTCTGTGGACCGGTAGTTGACATCCAAAAGAATTTTTTTCGCTTCCGGATAGTCCTTCTCAAATCCGAGCATAATCTCCGGTCTGGCACCGCGGAACCGATAGATGGACTGGTCGTCATCCCCCACAATAAACAGATTATTCCGGGACGCCGCCAGCATGCGTACCACCTCATACTGTACTTTATTAATATCCTGAAATTCATCGATTAATATGTAGTGATACTGTTCTCTCCAAAGGGAAAGGATATCTTTTCTGGCTGACAACAGTTCGTACGTCATCAGCAGCATATCGTCGAAATCAATCTTATTTTCCCTTTGCATCCTTTCTTCGTATTTTTCAAACAACACCCGGAATACTTCCTCCGAACAGTTTTTGGCATAATAATGATTCAAATCAATCTGATCATTTTTAATCACGCTGATTTCACTTAGAATGGAGAGACTAAACTCATTGATATCTTCGGTTTCCAGATTCATCTGTCCGATGATATCTTTCATGAACAGAATCCGTTCTTCTTCCCGAATAATATTGGATGCGCTGTAGTGATAGGCGTATTTTAGAATGCGGAAAAATACAGAATGAAAGGTGCCGAATGTCACACGATTTGCAGCAGTCCCTGCCAGACGGCCAAATCGTTCCTGCATTTCTTTTGCCGCTGCTTTTGTAAATGTAATCACCAAAATCCGTGCCGGATCCACATGGCAGGTTTCGATCAGATATTTGGTCCGGTTTGTGATTACCGTTGTCTTGCCAGAACCAGGGCCAGCCAAAACAATGGCTGGCCCCTTTTCATGATGGATCGCTTCCATCTGGGAATGATTAAATGACATAATGATTCTTTCTTTAAAACGCTGTCTTTTGTTTACTCTTTTGAACACCCTTCGGCCAGTTTTTCGATGCCGATGCGGATTCTTCTCAGAGATTCTTCCTTGCCGAGAATTTCCATGATCTCCGTCGCGCCGCCCGGTGTCATCTGCTTTCCGGATACCGCTGTGCGCACCGGCCACATCACGTAGCCGTTTTTGCATCCCTTGGCGGCTACAAAATCCAAAAGAAGCTGATACAGGGCATCGTTGCTGTAGTCCTCCTGTTTTTCCAGAATCGGAAGCAGCTCCTTCAAAACTTCCAGAGAGGATTCCGGTGTGCTCTTCATTTTCTTATGGGCATACATGGAGATATCATACTCCGGAAGATCATTGAAGAAATCCACCAGCCCTTCGATATCCGGGAAAATTTCGATTCTTGTCTTCACCAAGCCTGCGATCTTCTCCAAATCGCAGTCCCTTGTCACATATTTTTTCAGATACGGCATGGCAATTTCCATATACCGGTCCATATCCATGGCCTTGATATATTCCCCATTCATCCATTTCAATTTTGTATAGTCAAATACGGCAGGGGATTTGGAGATGTGATGGTAATCAAACTTTTCAACCAGTTCCTCCAGGGACATGATCTCCTGATTATCCTCCGGACTCCATCCCAAAAGTGCCACAAAGTTTACGATCGCCTCCGTCAAAAAGCCCTGCTCCACCAGATCTTCAAAAGAAGAATGGCCGCTTCTCTTGCTGAGCTTTTTATGCTCTTCGTCGGTGATCAGCGGACAGTGTACATAGACGGGTACTTCCCAGCCAAATGCTTCATACAGACGATTGTACTTCGGGGAAGAGGACAGATATTCATTTCCGCGCACCACATGGGTGATACCCATCAGATGATCGTCCACCACATTGGCAAAATTATAAGTGGGATAGCCATCGGATTTGATCAGAATCATATCATCCAATTCGGAATTGTCCACGGTGATGGTTCCATATATTTCATCCTCAAAGCTGGTGACGCCTTCCCTTGGGTTATTCTGGCGGATGACAAACGGTTTTCCCGCTGCCAGATTGGCCTCCACCTCTTCTTTGCTCAGGGACAGACAGTGCTTGTCATAGACGGAAATCTCTTTTCCCTCCACCACTTCTGTCTTCAGGGATGCCAGACGCTCCTTGTCGCAGAAGCAGTAATAGGCCTCTCCCTTTTCCACCAGCTTCTTGGCGTATTCCATGTAGATGCCCTTTGCCTGGCGCTCGCTCTGCACGTAGGGGCCGCAGCCTCCGTCCTTATCCGGACCTTCATCGTGGATCAGCCCTGTTTTCTCCAGCGTGCGGTAAATGATATCGACAGCCCCTTCCACATAGCGTTCCTGGTCGGTATCTTCTATTCTCAGCAAAAAGTCTCCGCCTTCATGTTTGGCAATCAGGTACGCATACAATGCGGTACGCAGATTTCCCACATGCATCCTGCCCGTTGGGCTTGGAGCAAATCTTGTTCTTACTTTACTCATAACGTCCTCCATTACATTTTCCCTGGCACAGCCAAACGACTGTTGTCTTCCCTGTGCCTATTCTTTTGATTCTCAGATTTTCCTGTCATGCGATCTGATTTTCACATGGATAATTATAGTATACTGCCTGCAAATATGCAAGAGAAAGGTTCCATCACTCACGCATTTGCCGTGTTTGAATCCTTTATCTGAATTAACAAAATCTTTATCTGAATTTTCACAACACCCCCTTGTCTTTCTTTTGTCAAAGTGCTATACTTAAACCATCAAAGGTCACAATGTGAACCGAGAGAAGGAGAGTGTCAGCAATGAACAGATTTACATTACCAAGAGACATTTATTACGGCAAAGGTTCCATGGAAGTTTTAAAAACCTTAACCGGAAAGAAGGCTATCATTGTATTGGGCGGCGGTTCCATGAAGCGCTTTGGTTTCGTGGACAAGGCTCTTGCTTATCTGAAGGAAGCCGGAATTGAAACACAGTTATTTGAAAATGTAGAGCCGGATCCATCCGTAGAAACCGTTATGGCAGGTGCCAAGGCTATGAGAGAATTTGAGCCGGATTGGATCATTTCCATGGGTGGCGGTTCCCCAATCGATGCCGCAAAGGCTATGTGGGTATTCTATGAGTATCCGGATGCAAAATTCGAAGATCTCATCACGCCATTCAGTTTCCCGACACTGAGAACAAAGGCAAAATTCCTTGCCATTCCTTCTACTTCCGGTACTGCTACCGAAGTAACTGCCTTCTCAGTTATCACAGATTACGCAAAGGGAATCAAGTATCCTCTGGCTGACTTTAATATCACACCGGATGTCGCTGTTGTCGATCCAGAACTGGCTGAGACCATGCCGAAGACGTTGACCGCTCACACCGGTATGGATGCACTAACTCACGCAATTGAAGCTTATGTTTCCACATTACATACACCATTCACTGATCCGCTGGCTTTGAAAGCCATCCATATGGTATTTGACTATCTGCCGGATTCTTATAATGGTGATATGGAAGCCCGTGAACAGATGCATTATGCACAGTGCCTGGCTGGTATGGCATTTTCCAATGCTCTTTTGGGTATCGTACACTCCATGGCTCATAAGACAGGTGCTGCTTTCTCAACCGGCCATATTCCTCATGGATGTGCCAATGCCATCTATCTTCCATATGTAATTAAATTCAATGCAAAAGCTGCGGAAGGAAGATATGCTGATATCGCAAGAAGTGTGGGAATCACAGGTACTGATGCTGAGTGCGTCGATGCGCTCTGCAAGAAGATCGATGAATACAATGTAAAATTGAACATTCCAAAGACTCTGAAAGAGTTCGGAATCAATGAGGAGGAATTTTTGCAGAAAGTAGATTCCATCGCTGAACTGGCTGTGGGAGATGCTTGTACAGGTTCCAACCCAAGACCGATTACTCCGGCTGAAATGGCTGAACTGCTGAAGTGCTGCTATTACGGAACACCGGTTAATTTCTAATACGAAGTTGCATACAGCAAAAGAAAGGAAGCTCTGGATAGGGCTTCTTTTCTTTTGCTGATTTTGCCATTCATTCATCGAAAAGCCTCATGTGTTCCGCTCCTATCCTACTTTTCCCCATGACGCAGGCGTACCCGTAGGAGGCGCCGTTTGATGGTTTTCCATGAAAACGGAATCAACGGATATAAATAGCTGTGTCCTGTGATCGTCTTGTTCGTGACAATCGCCAGAATTGTGATTACCTGTCCCACTGCGAATCCCCATACATTGAACAATGCTGTTAAAATCAATGTTATAATCCGCATAAATTTCACGGCATACCCCAATTCAAAACTGGACTGGGTATAATTGGCCACAGATACGAATGCCATATACAGCAATGGTTCCGAATTGAACCATCCCGATTTTACAGAAAATTCTCCCAATACCAGCGCTGCCATGACACTCAGGGGAGTCGTCAGCATATTCGGCGTATTGACTGCCGCCAGACGCAGACCGTCGATTGCCAGTTCCAGCAGAAGCAGCTGCAAAATCAGAGGAACATGAATCACTTCCTTCACCTTGATAAATTCCAGCCAGGGAGGCAGCCACTGGGGATTTTGGATCAGCAAAAGCCAAACTGGTGTAATCCACAGGGTAAAAAGAGAGATGATCAGTCGACTGAAGCGCAGATACGTACCGGTAATCGGCGGGAAATAATAGTCATCTGCTTCTTCGACGATATCAAAGACAGAAGACGGCAAGACCATGGCGGAAGGGGAATTATCCACCAGAATCACCAGATTTCCTTCCAGGATACTGGCTGCCGCTGTATCCGGCCGCTCCGTAAACTTAAACTTTGGAAACGGATTGTACCATTTATATGGGTATAGGCATTCTGCCAGACTCTGTTGATTCATGGTCAGGGCATCCACATCCAAATGCTGAATTTTTTCCCGGATTCGATTCAGCATGTTTTTGTCGATCCGCTCTTCCATATAGCAAAGTGCGATATCCGTCATAGAACTTCTGCCCGTCTGCATGGATTCAATCGTCAGTTTCGGATCCCGGATTCTCCTTCGTATGAGGGCGGCATTGAAAATCAGTGTCTCCACAAAACCATCCCTGGATCCTCTGAGCGTCTTGTCTTTTTCCGGCTCCGAAACAGAACGCGCCGGGTAGGAACGACAATCCATCACAATGCAGCTGTCAAGCCCATCCACAAATAGCAGACTTTGTCCGCTCAGCAGATTGAAAATCGCCGTATCATACTCCTCTACGATTTCCGCCGACGCATACGGTACAATTTCGTCCAAAAACATATCCATATCTTTCGGCCGGATCTCCTCCGTATGCCCCATAATCGCTTCCAGAAGCTTTTCCAGAATGGCATTGTTGGCGAATCCGCTGATGCAGTAGACTGCACACCGGTAGCTTCCTATTCTTAAAATGCGGCACATCAGATCAAAGTTTTCCCTTACCCTAAGTGTCCGCTCCATATACTGCATGGTTTCTGCGAGATTGCCATTTATTTTTGCCATAGGAATTCTCCTTTGCTTCCCGTAATTGATCCGAAGGATCTCCCTATGTAGTGTGGCATTTTTCTTCTTTTTTATTCCATATATTTGGTAGATTCACGCCATGCCCTCTTTTGCCATGGGATGCTGATCTGCATAAAAGAAACGCCCGCACCTCGGCATTTCTCCGAGGTGCGGGCGTCTGTCAAAGCAATGGATTATTTTATTATTCTACCATGCTCTTAAGATGCTCGTATTTTTCCTTTGCTTCTTTTTCTGCTTCGTCAAAGAGCTTTCCTGCCCGTTCCGGATTCTGAAGTACCAGGGATGTATAGCGAACTTCCTTCTTCAGGAATTCCTGATAATCAGCGGTTGGCTCCTTGGAATCCAGAGTAAACGGATTCTTGCCTTCTGCCTTCTTGCGCGGATCAAAGCGGAACAGATGCCAATAACCTGCAGCAACCGCATCCTTTTCTTCCTGCTGAGATTTGCCCATACCGGCTCTGATTCCATGGTTAATACATGGAGCGTAAGCGATAACGATGGACGGACCCGGATAATTCTCGGCTTCTGTGATTGCCTTAATGCACTGATTATAATCAGCGCCCATGGCAACCTGAGCCACATAGATATATCCATAGCTCATGGCAATTGCTGCCATATCTTTCTTCTTCACATCCTTACCGGCAGCAGCAAACTGTGCTACCGCACCCATTGGCGTGGACTTGGAAGACTGACCGCCTGTATTGGAATAAACTTCGGTATCAAATACCAGAATGTTGACATCCTTTCCGCTGGCCAGCACATGATCAACACCGCCGAAGCCGATATCATATGCCCATCCGTCACCGCCGAAGATCCACTGGGACTTCTTGCTTAAGAAGTCTTTGTTCTTCAGAACGTTTCTGCATTCCTCGCAGTCCGGATTCAGTTCTTCCAGTTTGGCAACCAGCTTTTCTGTTGCCTCGGTATTCTTGGAACCATCGGCAAAGGTATCCAGGTATTCCTGGCAAGCTGCTTTCAGTTCTTCATTGTCTGTGCCCTCTTCAATCTTTGTCACCTTGTTCTTCAGGCTGTTTCTGAGCGCATCCTGGGCAAGGAACATACCATAGCCAAATTCGGCGTTATCCTCAAAGAGAGAGTTGGACCATGCCGGCCCCTGTCCCTTGGCATTGACCGTGTATGGTGTGGACGGAGAAGAGTTGCCCCAGATGGAAGAACATCCGGTTGCATTGGCAATGTACATTCTGTCACCGAACAGCTGTGTAACCAGTTTTGCGTACGGTGTCTCGCCGCAGCCTGCGCATGCGCCGGAGAACTCCAGCAGCGGTTTCTTGAACTGGCTGCCCTTTACTGTGGTTTCCTTGAACTTCGCCAAAACTTCCGGCTTAACCCCCAGGGACTGACCATAATCAAAGTAAGCAATCTTGTCTGCGTTCTCTTCGTAGTTGCACATGGTGAGGGCCTTGTTGCCCTTCTTTCCAGGACATACGTTGGAGCAAGAACCGCATCCTGTACAGTCCGCTGTCGATACGGTCATGCTGAAGTAGTATCCCGGCATGCCTGTCATAGGAATCTTGGCCATTCCTTCCGGTGCGTTGGCTGCTTCTTCCTCTGTCATGACTGCCGGACGGATAACTGCGTGCGGGCAGACATAGGAACAGAAATTACACTGGATACAGTTATCCGGATTCCATACCGGAATGTCCACTGCAATACCGCGCTTCTCGTATGCGGATGTGCCGGATGGTGTCGTACCGTCCACATATGCTTCAAATGCGGATACCGGAAGTTTATTTCCTTCCTGCGCGTTGATGGCTCTCTGAATGTTATTGACAAAATCAACGGCATCCTTTCTTCCTTCTGTCACGGTTCTGCCCAGTTCTTCTTCCTTGGCATCCTTCCAGCTCTCAGGAACCGTACGCTCCATGACATCCGTGATACCGCGGTCGATGGCATCATGGTTCATCTTAACGATCTGCTCACCCTTACGGCCATATGTCTTGGTAGCAGCGTCTTTCATGTACTTAACCGCATCCTCAACCGGAATCACATCTGCCAGTTTGAAGAATGCTGCCTGAAGCACGGTGTTGATACGCTTGCCAAGGCCGATTTCCTTACCGATGGTAATACCGTCGATGGTGTACAGTTTAATATTGTGATCTGCAATAAACTTCTTGACCTGACCCGGGAGATGCTTATCCAGTTCCTCATCGCTCCATCCGCAGTTCAGAAGGAAGGTTCCGCCGTCTCTCAGATCCTGAACCATATTGTACTTGTCCACATAGGACGGATTATGACAGGCTACGAAATCAGCCTTGGAAATCAGGTATGTGGACTTGATCGGCTCTTTACCAAATCTCAGATGGGAAATGGTAACACCGCCGGATTTCTTGGAGTCATAGTCAAAGTATGCCTGTGCATACATATCCGTATGATCACCAATGATCTTAATGGAGTTCTTGTTGGCGCCAACCGTACCATCGGCTCCCAGACCCCAGAACTTGCAGCGGATGGCGGACTTCGGCGCAGAATCCACTTCTTCTGTCACATCCAGAGACAGATTGGTCACATCATCCACGATGCCGACGGTAAAGCGCTCTTTCTTATCATTGCGATAGATGGCAACGATGTCTGCAGGATCGGTATTCTTGGAACCCAGGCCATAACGTCCGGAGAATACAGTTACATGCTCAAACTTGCTGCCCTTCAGAGCTGCCAGCACATCCAGATACAGAGGCTCGCCGATGGAACCCGGCTCTTTTGTTCTGTCGATGACAGACAGCTTTTTGACCGTCTCCGGAATTACATCAAGCAGATGCTTGGCGCTGAACGGACGATACAGATGTACCTCCACCACGCCGACCTTTTCTCCTCGTTCGGTCAGATAATCAATGGTTTCCTCGATGGTCTGACATACGGAACCCATGGCGATGATGACATGCTCCGCATCCGGTGCACCATAGTAGTTAAACAGCTTATAATTGGTTCCGATCTTGTCATTGATCTTATTCATATAGCTTTCCACGATTTCCGGGATCGCATCATAGTATGGATTACATGCTTCTCTTGCCTGGAAGAAAATATCCGGATTCTGTGCGGAACCTCTCTGGCACGGATGATTCGGATTCAGTGCATGGGCACGGAACTCATCAATGGCATCCATATCCACCAGATCCTTCAAATCTTCGTAATCCCAAACTTCAATTTTCTGAATTTCATGGGATGTACGGAATCCGTCAAAGAAATTGATAAACGGAATTCTTCCCTTAATCGCTGTACAATGAGCTACCGGTGTCAGGTCCATAACCTCCTGTACAGAACCACTGCAGAGCATTGCCGCTCCTGTCTGACGGCAGGCATATACATCTGAGTGATCACCGAAGATGGACAGCGCATGGCTTGCCAGCGCACGGGCAGAAACATTAAACACACCCGGAAGAAGCTCACCGGCGATCTTGTATAAGTTTGGAATCATTAACAAAAGACCCTGAGAGGCCGTAAATGTGGTGGTCAGAGCACCGGCGGCCAACGAGCCGTGTACGGTACCGGCAGCACCGGCTTCGGACTGCATTTCTACCACTTTTACCGTCTCACCAAAGATGTTCTTCTGACCGGCAGCTGCCCACTTATCTGCCAGCTCTGCCATAACAGAAGACGGCGTAATCGGGTAAATGGCTGCCACATCGGTATAGGCATAGGACACATGAGCCGCAGCCGTATTACCATCCATGGTTTTCATTTTTCTTGCCATAATTCTTAGTACCTCCTATTTTATTATCATGAGAGACATCAGCCTGTCCTGAAAGAGGCAAACCGTAACTCTTTTTTCATTATACCTTTTTTTTCGTTAATTTGCAAATTAAAACTGGCTGTTTTTCCATGTTTTTTCACGAATACACAAAATCACTTGGAATCTATCAAAAGATTCCCCTTTTTTTCTTTCAATTTATGGAACACCGGCCGCTCTTCCAGGGAACGGTTGGGGGAATGCAGCGTCAGATACAACGCTCCGTCCAATCCTCGAAAGATCATGCCATGGCCTCCATCCTTTTCAAATAGAAGTGTTTCATCCTGATGCCAGTTTCCCAGAATATCCCCGTTATCCGAACGGGCGATGGCTTCCGTATAGCCTTCTTTTCCGAAACTGGACCAGATCATCAAAAGCGTCTTATCTTCTGTTCGGTACAGATACGGGCCATCTGTCACAAAACAGTCTCCGTCCTTCGCCGGGCGCACCCACGGCGCCTGGCTGGCGGAAAACAAAACCGCCGGTTCTTTTACTGCCTTTTTCAGATCCTTTGAAAGCTCTACGCAGCAGATCGTTCCGTCTTTAATCTGTACCCACTCATGACAAAATACCATATAGGGTCTCCCATCCTCTGCCACATAAAGGGTTCCGTCCAGACATTCCCAATCCTTTGGCGTCACCGGTCCGTCACTGTGGGGGATAAATGGCCCCAGCGGGGAATCAGCTTTCAGAATCTGCGTTCCCCGGCATACCCCCTCTTTTTTAAACGAGGCAAACAGATAGAATGCACCATCGTACACATGAACCTCCGGCGCCCAATAGTTTCTGTCCGCCCAAAAACTTCCGTCATTGTGAAAAATTTCAAAGGGACCTTCCCATTCCTCCAGGTCCGTTCCCACATAACAGTCAAAACCGTCGGCTTCCCCCCAGCAGGTAGCTCCCCTCTTTCCATACAGATAATACTTTCCCCCGTGCACCAGCACATAGGGATCCCGAATATTAATTTCTGAACGCTTCATCGTTTTTATTTCTCCATTTCTTTTTCTGTTTTTTCTGGCGTCAGCTGGCCGCTTTTCCCTTTCCCACTGTCCATTACTTATTATACAGGATATCCTCCCGTTTGGAAACGGTTTTCTCCTGTTTTGCCGGGTCCCCGTTCTCCCAGTTTTTTTCGGTTGTTTTTCAAACATTTGTTCTATATACTATTTACCAGGAGGTGAACATATGTTTGATTCTTATGTTTTTCATATTGATGTCAATTCCGCTTATCTCAGCTGGGAGGCCGCTTACCGCATACATCATCTGGGGTATTTGCAGGATCTTAGGGCCATCCCATCCGCCGTATCCGGGGACACGGCGCTGCGCTGCGGAATCATTTTGGCCAAATCGCTTCCGGCGAAAAAATACGGAATTCAGACCGGGGAATCCATCTTTCAGGCGAAGCAAAAATGTCCGAATCTTCTTTTGGTGCCTCCCAATTATACCCTGTATCAGCGGTGCTCCGCCGCCATGATCCGTCTGATTGAAACCTATTCCCCGGCCGTGGAACCCTACTCCATTGACGAAGTATTTGCCGATATGACAGGCGTCCCGCTGTCAAAGGAGGGCCAATCGTCCCACTCTGCTGTCCTTGCTTATGCCAATCAGCTGCGGGAAGCTTGTCCCTGTCCATAAAAAATGATGATTTCTTCCAATCCAGCCGCCAGCTGTTTTTCCCCGATCCATGCCCAAGCCAAAAACTTGCCCAATGGGACGCCGCAGTGGACGCAATCCGGCACCGGTTTGGAACCGACAGTCTGATGCGCTGCTGCTTTCTGAATCATCCGCAGGATCACATGGGCGGCGGCATCTCCAGGGAAAAATGGAACACATTATAATTGGAAAAATGGAAAGGAGGTTCCCATGGCATTTTCCGCAAATCCTGTAATCCATCCCGGTGATTCCGGCCCTGCCCCTGCAAAAACCATCCCGGCTGCCTGTGAAGCCTGGTTCACCAGTACCGGCCGGGTCATTCCAAAAATCATCAAATTCCCAGACAAAACCGGCGCTCTCCATACGTTATCGGCCTTTCGTGTATGCCGTTCAGAAAATCATCGTTACTGCGGCATTCCTTCTTCCGTCTATTACTGTGAAGCCATATTGGAGGGAAAAAGCCATTCGTTCCGTCTTTTCTTCTATCCGGAAAAATGCGTTTGGAAATTAATTTGGGATTGACAAACGGCCAGATTATGATAAAATTTTATGCGGCATTGGCATTGGCCGGTTCCGGCTCTATGCGTGTACGTTTACTAGACAGGAGAAAGACAATGACAAAACAAAAATTTCTCAGTGCCATCATGGTGGGCGGCTACATCTCCCTTGGCGCCATGACCTATCTGATGATTCCCAATACCATGGTAGCTTCTTTATTTTTTGCAACGGGTATTTTCCTTGTTTTTAATTTCAATAATATGCTGTTTACAAGGGTATGTCCTCTGACGGCAGCGACGGGGGAATACAAACCGATCGATTGGCTCTGTGCCTGGGTTGGAAATGCCGTCGGGGCTTTTCTGGTTGCATCCATAGCCCATTTTTCCCGATTTGAGGGAAAGATCGCAGAGCGTCTGCAGAGTGTGGGACAGATGAAGCTGGACGACAGCTTTATCAGCCTCGTCATTATGGGCTTTTTCTGTGCTGTCCTCGTCAGCTACGCCGTACTGATCGGAAAGAAATTCAAAGCTGGCTCTTTCCCGCAGATTTTCTTTGTGTGGCTCTTCATTACCGCTTTCGTTTTCTGCGGTTTTGACCATGTCGTAGCCAATATGTATTACATATCCGCCTATAGTCTGGCCTTCGGTGTTCAGCCGCTTAAGATTATCCTCAGTCTCGCGGCTGTTACGATCGGAAATATAATCGGAGGGCTTCTCATCGGAACCATCGAGAAAAAGCATATTCCGGATCAGCCGCTTTAATCCAACATCTATCGATACTTATAAAACAAAGGCGATGCTGAATGCTGCGTGTGATTTTCCCCGCAGCATCTGCATCGCCTTTGTGCTTGAAATATATTGTATTTTCCTATTCTGCGTGTTATTCTATCTTACAGACCATACGATGTTTGGGTGAAAAGATATATTTCCCCTATCAAAGAGTATTGGGGCTTCAGGATACAGAAAACGGCATCACTTATACTTGATTGAAATCAAATACGGAGGACTACCATGAATATTACAAAACAATCACAGTTGACAGAAAATCAGAAACAGGCCATGATGGAATTGGCACATATATGTCAGGAAAGGGAATCTCTTTCCATACAGCTTTATCCCGATCTGGATGAGGAAGAGCAGCTTTTTTATCTCCATTCTGATGAGCAGGGTCATTTAATCAGTTTTCTCTCCCTTACCTTTTATGAAGAAGAGTGTCTGGTACACGCGTTTACCCATCCCTCCCACCGAAAAAAAGGCTGCTTCAATCTGCTCTTTGATCAGGCCTATGAGGAAAATATCGGACCTGCTTTTTTATTTACCATCGACGACAATGCCAAAGATGCTCTGGCAGTTCTGAATCAGCTGGAATGCGAACGCACAGAGACCGACTATCTCCTTCAATACCGAATCAAAGGAACGGAAATTATGCCGTCCTCTGTATCGCTGTTTCCCTGCCGTGAGGAAGAATCCCTGATCTGGCTGCACCAGGCATGTTTTCCGGAATACCCCGAAGATCTGTCCCGCTCCTTTGTGGAAGAGTTCATCTCCGATGAAGACGCAGAAGGGTTTATCATACAAAAAAACGGGCAGAATGTGGGGCTTGGCTTCTGTATGTATCAGGAAGATCAGGTTTATCTGGCAGGATTCGGTGTACTCCCTCCATTTCGCAGACAGCATATCGCTTTGGATACCCTCTCAACGCTTTCCCGTCAGTTAAGCGATGATTATTCCTTCCTCTGTGTCCAGATATCCGATGTCAATGAAGCTGCCCTCCGTTTATATCAGAAATTTGGTTTTGAAACCGTAGAATCCGTCCATACATACCTGTTCGAATAAACAGCCCGGGGCTGTCCGCGAATCACAGCTTCTGGGCAGCCCCTAATTTTCAAATTCTATGATGCTCGTGTCCTTTTCTCCCTTCAGCGTATATAAGACGCCATATGGATACCCTTCCAGATCCGAACGGGTAATTTCGATGTTGCGATAATTCCTCAGCTCCTCTTCCTCCATGGAATATCCCTGCTGGCGGCCAATCTCCATAAGAGCTGCCGCTATGAGAGCGCTGCTGTTATCTCCTGTGTCAAAAAATGTCACCGATATTAAATCATTTCCTTTCAGATCTTTGGAAATACTGATTCGTCCCTTTCCATCGGCCAGATCATACCGGTTGATTTCTTCATCATACTTATTTCCAAAAATCCCCCCTTTTTCCGTCAAAAGTTTTCTCTCCACGGTGTGCTCGGCGATTTGAAATCCCATCTGTTCCACCTGCTTTATGTACGCGTCCTCCCACGCATCTGCCTCCAGCAGGATATGCGGTTCTGCCGGAGTCCCCCAGGCTTTCATCACACTTTTCCGCTCAATCGCTCTCTTTAGAAACGTATACCCGAACTGATGCAGTCCAAGCAGATACGGAACTATGAAATTCAGAGCAAACAGTCCGCCGACTACTGCCAAGACCAGTATCAAAAGTCTTCTTCGCTCCTTCTCTTTGCGCACGCCTTCTTCGTACAGTTTCTCTTTTAACTCTGCATTTTCCTGATAAATCTTCCTCGCCTGTTCCACATTACTGTTATCGTTCTCATTCATACTTACCCCTCCTTAGGAATCAGGTTTTCGGCCTTTCCCACCCCGCCATCGGCGTCAGAAGGCCGACTTTCATTTAGCTAATTCCATTATATCATATAACAATTTTATGTAAATATCTTCGTCTCCCATTTTCACGGCATGCGCATGATTAAATACGCTGCAGACAAAATGGACCTATTATACCATTGGCCGGGGCCATGGCCGCCCCCATGTTCATGGAATCCCGAACACCGAAATCCACGATTTTTCCGGGTGTGACTCCGGTTACTTTAACCGAACCGTTTTGGTTTCCAAGCAAAACTGCCCCTGATCCCGTCACCGTCCAGGTGGCTGACTGGGGACGCTGGTTTCCATACTCCAGGGGATAGCGGAACTGCTTTTCTGCCGTTGCGAAATGGCTGGATGTGACACAGAGAATATAATCTCCCACTCCTCCATCCATCAGCATGCTTCCCAATACCAGAGATTCTCCCATGGTGGAGCAGGCGCCATATAATCCGAAAACAGGCAGATCCAGATCCATCACGCCAAAAGACGTGGCAATGTTCTGACCCAAAAGGTCTCCTCCCAAAAGATACTGCACCTGTCCCTTGGAAATCCCCGCCTTTTGAATCGCCATCTCTGCAGCCTGTTTCTGCATCTGACTTTCTGCCGCCTCCCAGTTATCCTGCCCAAACTGAGAATCCTCTTCCACATAATCAAACAACGTTCCAAGCGGCCCCTCTCCTTCTTTTTTGCCTGCCACAGACGCCGCCGATGTGATATAGACACTGTTCTCAAATTTCTGACTGTATTTTCCCTGTCTCATGATATTCCTCCCGAAATCAAGCCTGTCAGCTGCAAAATATAATAAATAATGCCCAGAAACCATGATACGACAATCCCATAAAGAATGACCGGACCTGAGATTGTAAAAATTTTAACACCGATTCCGAACACCTGACCTTCTTTTTTATACTCAATGGCCGGTGCCACCACAGAATTGGCAAATCCGGTAATGGGAACAAGTACGCCGGCTCCGGCAAACTTAGCAATTTTACAAAAAAGATTGAGACCCGTTAAAAGAACCGCTGCTGCGATCAATATAACCAGCGTCCAGGCCGCAGCCTCTTCTTTACTGACTCCATTTTTCATAAACATCTGATTGGAAAATTCTCCAATCAGGCAGATGAATCCTCCTGTCACAAATGCTTTGCACGCATTCCAAAACGTGTTATGCGTCGGCGTCACCTGCTTAATATACTGTTCATACTCCTTTTCCTCTTGCTCTGTTGCCTTCATGATTTACCATCCTTTCCAAAAAAATAAAAATGCTCCCATGGCCTTTCCGGCTGCCAGCCCCAAAACGATATACGGCAGTCCCTTTTCCAGCCGGACCCTCCTGACCATAATGGGAAACACATCCAGCGTTTCCGCCAGCGACATAATCAGACTGCCGATAAAAACTCCATATGCCGTCCCCATCACCCCAAGTCCGATCCGTCCGACTACAATAGAGAGCTGATAGATATCCGTTATACATCCGCTGATTCCCCCCACTATTACGGCTGTCTCATAAAATCGAATGTATTTGCCCGTACGGCTTTTTCCGGCCAGCCGCGGGATGATTCCCACCACAGTAATCAGCGCATATACGCCGGCAGCCGTCGTGACTCCGGCTGCCAGACCGATAAGTCCCAGTACTGCCTGTCGAATCAGCATCATATATGTCCTCTCATTCCGTCATTTTCTCTTTTCGATTCATTCCTGCTTTCATTTTCAATGACTGTCGTATAGATATCCTTTTCATAGGAGCGCAGTTCCACATCCAGAGGGGTTGGATCGGCTGTCGCCTTTTTACCGGAAAAATGATTATAAAATACCAGTATTCCGGCCGCCAGGCCAATACAGTACCCGGCGTTTAATATATTAAAACCCATCGGATTTTCACCCGTCACCAGCCGATAGATATTCTGAAATACTTCTCCCACACTAACATCATGGTTGAATGTGATAATAGCAAATGCCGCCCCCACAAATACGATGATAAAAATGAGTACCGCCTTTGTCCATTCCCACCACAATACTGCGGGCGCGGTTTTCTTATATTCGACCACAAAATCCTGCTCTCCCATATTTTGAACATCCACATTGGGACAAACTTCCTGTACCAGCTTTACGATATCCAGTGCGGAAAAAACGAATCTCTCTTCCTCCATACCTTTGCCCGCGCTGGCCAGCTTGATTGCCATACATTTGCTCAATATGGTTTTGTCTTTGCACCACATCTTAGCAACTTTTCCAAGAAAAATATCCGGCTCCGTCACCCGGCAGCACTGCTCCGCTTTCACGTAAAGGGTCTCCGCCATTGTTCCACTCTCCTTTCTCTTGTCATCCGTCAGCCAAGCGGCCGCCCAACTCTTCTCATCAACGCAAAAAGGACTGCCTGCTCTGCACCCAAACCATGGCAACCTCCACCGTCATCTACAGAATCCGGTCCGTCCCCTGCTGAAATCCCATCGCTGATGTGCAATTGCGGCAATCCTTTTTTCCATTGGATGACATCCTCTATTGTAATCAGCTGTCATCCGTTTATGCTGGAAACTGTATGCTGCTATACCATTTTTTCCCTCATTTGCTTTAAAATCTTTTTTTCCAGCCTGGATACCTGAACCTGAGAAATTCCAAGCTTTTTTGCAATCTGTGTCTGCGTTTTATCATAAAAATAGCGCAGTGCAATAATGGTCTGCTCTTCCTTGGTCAGGCCATGGAATAAATCGCTCAATACCAGACGGTCAATGACCCTTTCATCCTCCTTTTCTTCCTGTTCCAGCTTATCCATCAAAGAGATGGCGCTGCCGTCCCCCTGATAAATGGTTTTCTGCAGGCTTTCCACCTCTGAAACGGAGTCCAGTGCCACTGCCAGTTCTTCACTGGTTACACCGATCTCCTCTGCCAGTTCCTCCAATGTGGGATCTCTTCCTTTTGTCGTATGGTAGTTTTCCTGGAGTGTTCTGGCTTTCATGGCCATCTCTTTCAGAGAACGGCTGACTTTTATCATTCCGTCATCTCTCAGGAAACGTTTGATTTCTCCGGTTATCATCGGTACTGCATAGGTGGAAAATTTCACTCCAAAACTGAAATCGAATTTATCAATCGCTTTCATCAGACCAATGCTGCCAATCTGAAATAGATCCTCCATCTCCTGTCCTCTGCCGCCAAATCTTCTGACAATGCTCCAAATCAGTCCCAAGTTTTCCTCCACCAGCCGGTCTCTGGCTTCTTTATCCCCTTTGTGCGCCTCCTCGATTAACCGGGTCGTCTGATCCATTGAGACTCCTCCTTATTTTCCATTCTTTCCATTCCGGTCTAAATCCGGCGTTTCTTTTTCGTGATCCCTTTGCGCTTCGCTTCCTTCCCTGAATCTTTTTTTCATGGTCACCGTCGTACCCTGCCCGGGAGCTGACTCCACTTCCACTTCATCCATAAATGCTTCCATAAATGAAAATCCCATCCCGCTTCGCTCAAGCTCAGGCTTTCCCGTATAGAGCGGTTCCATGGCCTGTTTGATATCCGCGATCCCGCATCCCTCATCATGGATTTTAACGATAACCAGGTCTCCGTCCACTTCTGTCTCCACTGTGATCACGCCGATTTCATTTTCATATCCATGTACCACCGCATTCGTCACGGCTTCCGACACCGCTGTTTTGACATCTTCCATTTCCTCCACAGTGGGATCCAGACGTGCCAGAAACGCGGCTACTGTCACTCGGGCAAAACTCTCATTCCAAGAATGACTTTCAAACTGCAGTTTCATCCGTTCCCTCTGTTTTCTTTGTTCCTTCCCCTCATTGTTTTGCGTCACCATGTTCTTATCCTCCATATTTCTCTCATTTCACCTCATAAGCGGTCCGATATCCGGTTCCGCCCATCAACTTCACCATGCGTTCTGAATCATATCCTCCGAATAATCTGATAAATGCCTGAGATTTTCAGGATCCGTTCGATTCTCTGATCTTCTCCGGTCACAACCACCTCCCCGCCCAGTTCTCTCATCCGTTTGTATCGTCCCAGCAGTACACCGATACCGGCGCTGTCCATGAATCCCGTCTTTGTAAAATCAAATACCATCCGCTTTACTACCCTGCTTTTTATATATTCTTCCGTATCCCTTGCAATCCCTTTGCAATTGTGGTCATCGACCTCCGGCGGAAGAATGATAATCAGGCTTGTCCCGGCGGTACGGTACATGACCTGATCATTTTTTGTTTCCTGCTGTTCCATAATGGCCTCCTTTTTCACTTTTCTACAATTTTCGCACAACGCAAAAAACACACCACAAAAGATTTTTTCTTTTGTAGTGTGTTCTTCATTTTGTCCGAAATTCGATTTTTTTTATGCCCCTCCCAGATCCCTCAAATGGGATGCGGCATCATTATATCTGGAAGAGCGCGGGAACTCGGTAATGATTCTCTGATAAAGTTCCCTTGCCCTGTCCGCATTTCCGGAATTCTGTGCGCACCATGCCGCCTGATAGACCGGTTCATCCTGATCCGGCTTCACCGTCATGGCTGCCTCATAATACGTCATTGCCTGCGCAAAATTTCCGGTCCCCAGCGTGGTATTTCCCTGATTCATCAGCGCATCATAAATTTCATTGCCATCATACTGGGCTTTTACTGTATTATAAATCTGCTGATAACTGCTGGTATCCACAGCGCTTCCGTCAATCTGCTGGTACAGGCTCACCGTCTGTACCAAATCACCGGCGATATAGACATTGGCCAGTTCCAGCATCCTGTCATACGCAGCCTGGATATTGCTGGACTCTTCATTGGAGGAATTCAGATTGCTTTCCATATCCGCCCTTTCGTTCTCCAACTGGGTGATCTGATCTTCCAGTGTACGAATTGTGGCATTGAGTTCATCGTACTGCTCCTGGTAAGAGGATAAATCCACTTTGTTCTGCGCTGCAATTTCCCTCTCTTTTCCCGGAATCACCACATAATAAAGGATTCCAAGGGCAATGACCGCACCCAGAAGGATATAAATGGCAGAAGCCAGATAACTTCCGTAATCCCGCATTCTGACAGGGATGATCACTTCTTCCCGATCGGTCTCGCCCACCACTTCCCGATTTTTTTTCTTAGAAGCAGGCCGCATCTTTCTCAATTCTTTCAGATAACTGATGGCACAGATATTTCCACGGTCGATCTCCAGACACTTTCGAAGCACTGACCTGGCCTGATCATACTTTTGCTGGTGAATATACAAAAGAGCCAACAGCTGATACGCTTTCAGCATATTTGGATTCACCGAAATCACTTTTTTCAGCTGAATCACAGCCAGATCGATGGCCCCTGTCTGGGCGTATTCCAATGCCTGATTGAACTTGTGAATACTGTGGGACATGCCGTCCAGCGCCTGGCGGTTATCCCGCAGATCCTGAATATAATGATCGGCGATATTGTTTCTGTACTTATAATTCTTGCTTATGACCCATTCTTTCAATGCCTGAGCCGCTTCGCCCATCTCATAATAGACAAGCCCCAAAAGATTTCTGGCATTGACATTCTTTTTATTCAGCTGCAGACAGGTCCTGAGGCTTTCTGCAGCCCCTGTCAAATCCCTGGCCCTTGCCTTCATCAATCCCAGATTATAATACTGATTCGATGTATAAATGATCTTTCTGTAAAACCGAATATCCGTTCCGCATTTTGTACAGATATCCCGATTCTCCGATAATTTGCTGTTACAACGATAACATCTCATGGCTTCCTCCGTGTTACTACTGCTGTTCTTTTACTTCTTTTAACAACTCCGCCATTATGTCTGTAATATCAGTCATCTTATCGCTTAAAATCGCATTTTCCGTCTGATCTACTTCCAGGCTCGGTTTAAACTTCGCCAGTTCCTCATCAAAATTAATCATATACTAATCATGCCTTTCCATCTGCGGCTCCGAGCATCCGAAAATCTTTTATGTCTCCCGAAACCGATACCATCAGCGAAGCGCCCATATTGCTGAGGCAAAATGCTCCGCCTATTTTATTGAACGTATCTATAATAATAACCAGAAATCCACGAAAAATCAAGTTTTATTTTCTTACAACATTTTGAAAATTGCTCTTTCATAAATCGACTTTGCTTTCTCATAATATTCCCGGCTCATTCCTGCCAGATTCTCCATCATCACACCGGCGTTTACCTCCATGACCTTCAGCCCTTCTTCTGTCATCACCACGTCCACCGAGGAAAACCGGATATTCAGGCATGCTGCTGCCCGCCTAGCCAGCGCGCAGATCGCATCGGCCTCATTCTCCTCCATCACCCTGGCATCGGCGCCCTGGCCCAGGTTGTGCTTCCAATTCAGGAAGTATTCCTCACCTTCCCTCAAGACCCGATCCAAGTCTGCGGCCGGAAGATTGGCATGGCTGCGTCCTCCCTCCAGAAGATACTCCGCATACAGCTTTCGAACCGTACTCGTTCCGTTCCCCGTCAGGTGCCTGCGAATCTTCTGAAAAACGATCTGCACCTCACCGTCCAGCAAAATCACACGGTATTCATCATGGATGGGGTAATAGGGCGATACCGCCATGGCATCTGCCCTCTGGAACACCGCATCTGCCGCCTGCTCCAGTTCTTTCTGATTTCTGACAAGATACACCTGATTTCCTCCGGTTCCTGCATTATCCTTGCAGACAATCACGCCATACTGATTCAAAAGTTTTGTCAGCTCCTGCCAGTTTCCATTTCCTCCCACATACTGGAACATGTGGGGAGCCATAAAGCAGATATGCTTCACACAGGGAACGCCATCCTGCTCCATGATCTCACTGGCAATACTCTTATCCGTGCAGATATCCTTGGAAACCGCCGCATTCAGCCCAAACTGGTACCCGATGATAAATCCCCGGCGTCCGTCCTTTTCCAGCAAAAATCCCCAGTCCCCGCCAAACGAGCGGACTGTGATCTGATTCTCCCGGCAGATCTCTTTTATGATCCTGACAAAATTCGTCTCACTATTTTCCATAAAAATCTCCATCCTCCATCCGCATAATGTCCATTTCAGCCGGAAACCATCCTATTGATCCGGCCCTGAAATACAGGCGCCACAAAACCTCTCCCCATTATACTACCAGTACCCCTCCCTGGCAATCCCTTCTTTCCATCCCGCAAAAGTCATTGAAACACCCCATCTCATATGATATGATGTGGATGACAATAGACACACAGTCCCAATCTTCAACGCAGAAAGGAACGTTTCAATGGATACACAGATGCAGCAAACCATAAAGGATACCCTCGCCCGCGCCATCACATCCGATCTGGTGGAAGCCGTTTTCAGCAATCCACGCCTGAAAAATGAGATCGTGAAATGCAAGGTGCGTCCTGTCATGATAAAAAACAGTCTTCTTTTTCAGATCGAGGAATGGAAAGGAAAGCAGGTCTTTCACCAGAATTTAGCGCAAAAGGAAACCATCACTCACCTCTCGCAGTCTCTGGAGACCCGATTTCGGCAGGCTCAGATCTCGACCCTTTCCGAAGATACTTCCATCCTGGTCAGCAAAAAAGGTACTGTCACTGTGAAAACCAAAAAGCGCACCGGCAAGGCTCCTACTGTTTCACTTACCCACAACCGCCAAAAAAGATATCTCCTGGAAGAGGGAGGTCCCGTGCCGTTCCTGATTGATCTGGGAGTGATGACGCCGGAGGGAACCATCATACGCTCCCGTTATGACAAATATCGGCAAATCAACCGTTTTCTGGAATTTGTGGAGGATATCCTTCCCCAACTGGATAAAAATCGGGAACTGACCATTCTGGATTTCGGATGCGGGAAATCCTATCTCACCTTTGCGCTCTATTATTACCTGAAACTTTTAAAAGGATATTCCATCCGCATCATCGGGCTGGATTTAAAAGAAGATGTCATCCGCCGCTGCAATGCACTGGCCAGGTCCTAT
Source organism: Candidatus Fimimorpha excrementavium (assembly GCA_018710785.1). Taxonomy (GTDB): domain Bacteria; phylum Bacillota; class Clostridia; order Lachnospirales; family Lachnospiraceae; genus Fimimorpha; species Fimimorpha excrementavium. The sequence goes on along the minus strand of DVJD01000108.1, from coordinate 20,291 downwards.
GGATATGACACCCTCCATTTCCTTCAAGGGGATATCGCCGACTATACCGGTGTCAGTCAGGTGGATATGGTGGTCACCCTCCATGCCTGCGACACAGCCACCGATTACGCCCTGGCAAAGGCTGTGTGCTGGAATGCCAAAGTAATCCTTTCCGTCCCCTGCTGTCAGCATGAACTGAACCGGCAGATCAAAAATGATATTCTGGAACCGGCTCTGAAATACGGAATCATCAAAGAGCGCATGGCCGCCTTATTCACCGACGCCCTCCGCGCCGAGCGCTTGGAATCCTGCGGCTACCGCACACAGCTTCTGGAATTCATCGATATGGAACACACGCCAAAAAACATCCTGATCCGTGCCGTATACCAGGGGACTTCCGCGGATAACCAGGAATCCATCGCTGCCCTGGAGTCTTTCCTTCATGCCGATCTCACTCTGAAAAAGCTCCTGAACGAGTAAACAAATTCACATCCTAAGGATCTGTTTTGTTCCGATATCCTTTTTTCAACTGTGTATTTTCTAGACACAAAATACCCCTTAAGCAGATTTTAGCCAGCTGCCTTGTCTGCTTAAGGGGTATCTTAGCCTTTTCCAGCGTCCTCCGCTTTGTTACTTCAGCGCATCCAGTCTTTCTTTCACCTGCGCCATCATGGCCGTATATTTTTCCAGTTTCTCACGTTCTTCCTGGACTTTACTCCCCGGCGCTTTGCTCATGAACCGTTCATTGCTCAGCATGCCATTGACGCGGGCCAGTTCCTTGGTCAGACGTTCCTCTTCCTTTTTCAGACGCTCCCGTTCTTTTTCTATGTCCACCAATTCTGCAAATGGCATATAGATCACAGCATTCGCTGTCACCGCCGACACTGCATCTTCGCCGATACCGGTCTTATCTTCCTGGATCAGCACTTCACTGGCGTATCCCAGCATGGCAAAGAAGACTTTACTGTCAGTAAAAATTTTTCTCACTTCCGGCTTCTCTGCCACTACGAATACCTTTGCCTTTTTGCTAGGCGGTACATTCATGGAAGTACGGACAGTACGGATTCCGCGAACCGCCTCTTTAATCATCTCCACGGCCTTTTCTTCCTCGGTGAAATTCCATTCATCCTTATATTCCGGCCATTTGGATATCATAATGGACTCTTCTTCGTCCTGCAGGTTGCAAAAAATTTCTTCGGTAATGAACGGCATGTAAGGATGGAGCAGCTTCAGGGACTGAATCAGCACCGTCTTCAGGGTCCAGATGGCGGCAGCTTTCGTTTCGTCTTCTTCATTCCAAAGACGCGGTTTCACCATCTCAATGTACCAGTCACAGAACTCTTCCCAGATGAAATCATACACCTTCTGAAGGGCCACACCCATCTCATATTTATCCAGCAGCTCTGTCACTTCTTTCGCCAGATGGTTTGCCTTGGATAAAATCCACTGATCTGCCTGCGTCAGATCACTGAGGGGCACTTCGCTGATATCGGCCTTCTCCATATTCATCATGATGAAGCGGGCGGCATTCCATACCTTATTGGCAAAATTTCTGGAGGCCTCCACCCTCTCCCAATAGAAACGCATGTCGTTTCCGGCAGAATTTCCGGTGATCAGCGTCATACGCAGCGCGTCGGCGCCGTATTTGTCAATCACTTCCAGCGGATCGATTCCATTTCCCAGGGATTTGCTCATCTTGCGGCCTTCGGAATCTCTCACCAGGCCATGGAACAAAACGGTATGGAACGGTTTCTCTCCCATCTGTTCGTACCCGGAAAAAATCATGCGGATTACCCAGAAGAAGATGATATCATATCCGGTCACCAGCACATCGGTCGGATAAAAGTAATCCAGTTCTTCCGTTTTCTCCGGCCATCCCAGTGTGGAGAACGGCCACAGTGCGGAAGAAAACCAGGTATCCAGTGTATCCGGATCCTGTTCCATGTGGGTTCCGTGACACTTCGGACAGCATTCCGGCTTTTCCCTGGCCACTACCATTTCCCCGCAGTCCTGACAGTAATAAGCCGGGATTCGATGGCCCCACCAAAGCTGGCGGGAGATACACCAGTCGCGGATATTGTCCGTCCAATTGTAATACGTACGATCCATGCGCTCCGGAACCAATTTGATCTCTCCGGTCTGAACCGCTTTGACTGCCGGTTTGATCAGCTCATCCATCTTTACAAACCACTGCTGTTTGATCAGAGGTTCCACCGTTGTATGACAGCGGTCGTGAATGCCCACATTGTGGACATGATCCTCCACCTTTACCAGCAGCCCCAGTTCCTTCAGTTCTTCCACAATGGCCTTTCTCGCCTCATAGCGATCCATTCCCTCATATTTGCCGCCGTTGGCATTGATGGTGGCATCGTCATTCATGATATTGATTTCCGGAAGGTTGTGACGTTTTCCCACTTCAAAATCATTGGGGTCATGGGCCGGTGTAATCTTTACACATCCGGTTCCGAATTCTTTATCCACATAGGCATCGGCGATCACCGGAATCTCCCGGTTTACAATCGGCAAAAGAAGCGTCTTTCCTATCAGATCCTGATATCTCTCGTCTTCCGGATTGACTGCCACTGCCGTATCCCCCAGCATGGTTTCCGGTCTCGTGGTGGCGATCTCTACGAATCTTCCTGCCTCTCCCACAATGGGATATTTGATATGCCAGAAATGGCCTGCCTGCTCTTCATGAACGACTTCCGCATCGGAAATGGAGGTTTTGCAGACCGGGCACCAGTTTCCGATCCGGCTGCCTTTGTAGATCCATCCTTTTTCATAGAGTTTGATAAAGACTTCCTGCACCGCCTTGGAACATCCCTCATCCATGGTGAAACGTTCTCTGTCCCAATCCGCAGAGGAGCCCAGTTTCTTCAGCTGATTGATGATGCGGCTGCCATATTCATTTTTCCAGTCCCACGCATATTTTAAAAATTCTTCCCTGGTCAGATCCTTTTTCTCAATTCCTTTTTTCTTCAGGCTTTCCAGGACTTTAACCTCTGTGGCGATGGCAGCGTGGTCCGTACCCGGCTGCCACAGTGCGGAATATCCCTGCATTCTCTTAAAGCGGATTAAAATATCCTGCATGGTATTATCCAGCGCATGGCCCATGTGAAGCTGCCCCGTGACATTCGGCGGCGGCATCACAATGGTAAACGGTTTCTTGCTTCTGTCCACTTCTGCGTGGAAATACTTTTTATCTAGCCATTTCTGATACTGTCTCTCCTCAATATCCGCAGGATTATAGTTTTTTTCCAATTCCTTCATGTCTTCCTCTCATTCTGCCGCCCTTGCGGCCCTCCTTTGCATTTTCTGTATCGGATAGGGCAAGAAAGCTTCCCTTATCACTAAAAAAAGCCCCTTACATCACCATGGATGTAAAGGGCGTCATAAACGCGGTACCACCTTTATTCAAGCATCATATGCTCCTCACTGCGGCATATTCACCGCATGACCCTGTAACGGGGGCTGCCGTCAGAACTTACTGTCATGTTCAGCTCTGCAGTTTAGAAGCTACCTTCTGCCATCTCTTCCTCAAGCAGTCTTCCAGCCGATGGACTGCTCTCTCTGTCAGGGACAATGCCATACTCCTCTTCCTCATCACCTTTACTACGTAATATCATAATCAGACTTCTCTCATTTGTCAAGCAGGATTTTTTATTCTGACAGCTGCTCCGCCATACTCCGTCCTATTCTGCAGTCATCTCCCGGTACAGCTTTTTCTCTTTCTTCAGAAATTCCTCCAAAGCCGCTTCCCGTTCTTCCGGCTCCAGAGAAAAAATCCCGGCCGTGCTTCCATGTTCCATCTCCTGCATGGAGATATCCTGTGCTTCACAATAATCTTTCTGCCAATTGATCAGAACTTCATCTTCAATATCCAGAAATAAATCTTTCGGAAGCGCCTGTCTGGTCAGCACACAGAAATCATAAATCTGCTGCAGAATGCGGCGGTCCTTATTTTCCTCATAGGCGGCTTTCAGGCAGTCAAGCGTCTCCGGATACATATATAAATGAAGACAGCAAACCGCCATATGCTGCAGAACTTCCGAATAAAAACCGGCTTTTACCCGAAGGTCTCTTCCCTGGCTGACGATGGCTCCATACGCCTTCACGGCATTCTGATATTTTCGGTAAGAAAACAAAAGATCCGCCCGGTCTTTTGTCCGTTCCAGAGGATTTTTCCGGTGCAGCCGAATCATCATTTCCTGAAATTCTGTAATTTCCTCTTCTGTATAATATCCCACATTCCGAAGGAGAACCAGAAGCGTGCTGTCCAAATCAGCCGAAGACTGAAAGCAGCGGCTGACCTTTTCTGCCAGCACCGGCATATCCAGATCTTTTCTGATGAATTCGATCAGCGCCTCATTGATAAACGAATCATCGATCATGGGCAGATTATGATAAATATAATAGCATAATTCTTCTGCCGAGTAGATGTGCAGTCCCATCTCTTCTATCTCATACGGCATCTGAGCCGTCTTCTGACATAACAGGTATTGACCCATCTATTCTTCCATCCTTTCTCTGTCAAACTCATGCCAAATGAATTTCCCTTTTGATCATCGCATTTTCTGACGGAAAAAACTCTCCGAATCCCCTGTCTACCACTCGTACCGTTACATCCCGCTCGGATGTAAAGGTGAGAATCACCGATATCCTCGTGGTACGGTTTGGCCTTTTGGGGAACTCATGAAGCGGAATCTCCACCATGCGTCCTTCCTTCTCCCCGTGTTTTGTCACCGTCAGAAACAGGGAATCCATGTCATCCAGTATGACATCCACCATCGATTTGGTCTCATACCAGTTTCCCCCCTCGGCTGCCAGAACCAGCTTTTTCTTCTTTCCCTCATGCATGACTTCCATGGATACATTGGACTGGATTCGTCCTTCGCAAAGTCCCACATAGGGGTAGGCTGTCTTTTCTCTCACATAATCACAAGCTGCATATACCGCACCCTTGGCAAATAAATTCTGGCAGAGAAATACCCTTCTTTTGTTGCATGCCATCTTTAAAAAATCAGAAGCCCAGTCCTGACAGCGATCCATCCCTTTCCCTGTCAGATATACCGATGAAATCAATTTTTTCTGCATCATCCGCTCTCCGCAGGATAACATGATGGAATCCGCCAGTTTTCTTCCGGAAGGATGTTCCAGAATATCCAGAGAGAAGCCTTCTTCCAACGGCTCGTGCTCCACCCGTGCCACATTGGGCTGAATGCCCCGGGTCATTCCCAGTTCATAATAGTGAAGCCCCTCCGAATTCAAATCGAACAAGACTGCCTGATGTGCCCACAAATCCTTTTTCTGACTTGTCACATAGTACATAAAACTTTCCGTATGGCTGATGATATGTACCTTCTCCCGCGGAATATTCAGTGCATCCGTACATCCAACCAAGGTATCCAAAAGCTGCAGATTCATGGTCTGCACCGTGATCACCAGCATTCGGATCTCTCTGGTTCCATATTTGTGATAGGTCTGCTTCAGTGTCAGAGAAAGAAACGTCGTCAGCATCTCTTTGGCCGAATAGCATTTGTTTTCAATCGTAGCCGTTCCCTCTTTCCCTGCCAGGCGGATCAGTTTATCAACCAAAATGCCTTCCCCTGTCAGAACCAGCTTATAGGCTTCTTCACCCAGCAGCCACTCTTCTTTATTTCTTTTTTTGCATATGGCGGTCTGCACCACATACGGATTTTCTTCCTCCGAAAATGCCAGATCCACCGGTTCCAGCTGCCCTGGCTCGTAACAGCTTATTCTGCAGTAATCATTACATAGATCATACCCCAGAATCAGTCCTTCCATGTATCCACCCTCTCTTCTATATCATCGGGAACAGTTTTTCAATTATTCCGTCTGTAATTTCTGCCTCTTTCAGGCATTCTTCCAGCCTATTCCATTCTTTTTGATGCGCAAAACGCATCATCTGGTTCAGCTGCTCAAACCGGCTTCCGTTACGCATATAAACATGTTCACCGGTTATTCTTCTTTCTTCTGTCTCCTGGCTGCCATCCTCTTTCCAGCCCACCAGTTTCAAATCCACTTTCTCATCTTCAAACAGCAGAAATGTTTTTGTAAATACACCCGGATAAATCTGCTGCATTTCCCGTTTTATATAAGTCCCATCCGGCAGACGTCTTCCCTCTGCCGCCACCCGCTTCACGGTATCCTTCCTGTATTCCAAAATCACACGGCCTTCCAGTTCATATGGCAGAACCACCTCTTTTGCCAAAGCTAAGAAGCAGGATAATACCAACCCTTCCGCGGTCAGTAATTTGATTACTTCCGAAGCAATCTTCTTTTCTTTTTCTGCCAGCCTCTTTTGGCGGCTATACAGCGTAAGCAGCGCAAAGCTGCAGACGGATGGGATTTCTTCCCACTCTTTCTGGAGAATGAGAACTTCCACTGCCCGTATTTTTTCCGGATCCACCTTTTCCCGCTCCATAAAATAAGCATCGCACTTTAAAACCAGATATGCCATACGCATCTCTTCCAGCACCTGTTTGCCTTCGCTATACCACTGATACACCTGGTCCATCTTTTCGTACTGTTCGGTAAACATCATCTGTGCCAATACCCGTTCCGTCAGATCTTTGGCATCCGCACTGCTTTTACGTATTTTCACCAGAAGCTTATACATGGAATGGGTCAGTCCATTGTAAAAGGCCGCCAAATAGGAAAGCGTTCCGTCATTATACTGGTTGTGAACAAACAGATAATAGCAGAGGCCCACAAGAAAATCATTTTTTTCATACAGTTTTTCCTGAATCATCCGCACTGCCAGTTTCAGGAGATGCTCCATCTTAATTCCGTCGTATCCATACGTATGCACCAGCTGATATGCCGTCGTATAGTATTCACTGCGTATCAGAATCTCGATGACACAGATACGCTCCCTCTCACTTAATTTTCCGGCATCCAGCTCCATAAACAGACTGTCGCAGTCCAAAGCCGCCCCATCATTGGAGGAATAACAGTATTCAATCACCCTGGAAAGCAAAAACTGTTGATATTCTTCTTCCAGCGCCCCCTCCAATAGGAGGCCCTTGGCCAGTTCCAGCTGCTCCGCTGTCTGTATCGGCGCATGCTCCAGATCTTCCGCTTTTGCGATCCGCATCATCAAGTGTCCGGGGCAAAGTTCCCAACACCTTTTTAGAAGACGTCCGTCATTCATCAGCGGTTTCGCATCAATCTGACTGTCCGAATACCGTTTTCCATAAGCATCTTCAATCAGAATCACCGTATTTTTCGTATAAACCGGCACACAGGCAGTTCCCCTCTTTACCGGAACGGAAATCTCTTTTTTCAGCTGCGGGTAGCGGACAATCATCCGCTTGGCAAATGGCGCAGCCGTCGTGATCTTTTTCGCAAACAGCAAATCCGGAAGTCCCTCAGCCAAAGCCTCATCTACAATATCGGGATGCAGGATTGTGGCATACAGCGGAACTAATTTTTCCGAAGTTCTTCCTTCCAGCAGCTGGCTGATGGCGAACTCCTCCATCTGAGCACTGTAACTTTCATATATTTTGCTTCCAATTCCATGATACTTCAAAATATTGGAATACAGAAGCAAACGGCTCTTATCATCCAGTTCATTTTGATAAGAATAATACATCAGAATCGGCTGAGGCAGAGACTGATCAAACTCTTCCGGTACCGAATACAGATAGTATTCATATAAACTGGTCAGCTTCAGATCTTTTTCCACACCCTTTTGATACCATGGAAAATACGTTTCTCCGGCGCTTCCCGTCTTAATCAGCAGGCTGCAGATGGCTCCCAGCAAAGCATCTTCCTCCTCGTATTCATACAGCTTTGTCAGCATCGTAAAATACACGGAGAGATACTGTTTCTGCAAAACAGGAATCTCCAGCATGCGAAGGAGCAGGTCTCTGCCAATGATCTTTCGCTTGGCCCCGTATGAAAATACCATAATCTCAAAGGCATCCATCTGATGAAGCAGCCCAGGTTCGTGGCAAAAAATACGGCAGGCCATGGAATATAAGAGTGGGCTTCTGCTCCCCTTTTCAAACTGTCTGCGCAAAAATTCCAATGCCATCTCCGGTTTTTTTGTATATTCCGGATTCACCTGCAGTTCCAATAGAGCCAAGATAATACTGTCATTTTCTTCAAAATACTTATGAACCAATTTCTGCATATTGACAAAGGCCGCCTCTTCCCCTGTCAGCATGGCATTCAAAAACAAATACAGACAATAGTTTTCCAATTGGGTATCCCGGCTCTTGGCTATCGGTTCTTTCACCCAACTCAACAGCTTTTCTGCCTGTTTTCCCTGATTCTGTTCCATGTGGAGCCAGGAGCGCAGCAGATACAGACGAAGCTCATCGGGGTAATGCTTAATCAGGGAGGCCACTTCCCCTTCCATGGCCGCCAGAATCAGCTTGTCTTCATATGTTTTATCCTGGTACTCCAGATAGAGCTGTTCCAGCTTAAACCAGTCTGCACGTCTCATACGGCCTTTTTCCGTTTTCCTGGTTCCCTTCTTCACATAAACTTCATACGTAAGCCTCTGACTTGCCGTGCTCACCGTAATCAAACCGATATTATTTCCGCCATGCAGCTGCTTCTCATCCAATACATAGCGGACAGCCATACGGTTTTCCACGAAGTCAAAATCAAATGCCCTCTTTTTTTCCAGCACAAGCCAAGGGGAATCGCTTTCCATCGTCAGCGCTGTATATCCCCATGTGTTTTTTTCTATAATCAGCTCACCAAATGTGTCTTTATCCGGATTTTCAAATATACCTTTGCCTTCTGCCAGGGAAAGGCGCACAGGCTCCTTTTCACCCACAGCCGTAAGGAACTCTTCCATGGCCCTCTCTTCACTGCCGCCTTCCATCAGTCCACGGTACAGGGTACGGTCACTTCCTGCCTTCATAAAAGGCATCTCCAGAAATCGTTCAGACGAAAAAAAATGAAGGGCTTCCGCCGGTTCTTCCTTTGCCAGCGCGGCAAACTCCTGGATGGTCTCCAGTGTCTTTTTTGTCTCCGTTCCCTTCTCTTTCACTATATGGAAACAGTATGGCAGAACCATCTCCCCTCCATTATAGACAAACTGCACCTGGCCCCTGATCTGCTCTCCTGCCGTAAGTCCGGCAGCATTGATTTCCAATCCGATCTGGCCTTTTATTCCGATAATCTGGTCCTGCCTTACGTATGCACGGGCATGGGAAGAATATAAAAATCCCCGGATCGGCACACCATTTTCGCTTTTCACACCTATCTCTGCCCGCTGTGTCATCCCTTCCGGCACCGTATCCTGAATGCTGGACTGCGTCACCGTTATCATGGGCTTCTCATATTGTACGGCTCCGTGAGCCAACTGATTAATCCGTTCTTTCAAAATCTTCACCTGCCATCATCGTTCATTATCCATGCGTCAGAGCGGATATTCGTCATCCGCTTTGCTGATTTCTCATACTCCACAGCAGCTTCATTCCTGTCAGATAAGGCCTATGTCCGCCTCTGATCAGCGACAGGAAAACCTGAAACTATCTGTATGAGGTTAAAAAGCGGAATCAGATCCGCACCAAAGCAGACAATCGGATTCCACCAACCAAAGGAATTTATTCCTTCTCTGAAACAAGCAAGGTCTCCCAACATACTCTGTCTTTGTATTCCGGAAACGGAACGCTTACTTGCTCAGGCAAAAGTACATATGTGTTTCTTATTCTATCGCACTTTTCGACACAATTCAAGCTACTTGATAAAAAAAATCACTTTGATTTTTTCATAGTCCGTACCACAGCCTGTAACCGTTCCCTCCCTTCATCATAAAATGGTAAAGAACAACCGTATTAGAAAGGAGATTTTCCATGGATTATCGCTGTGGAACCAGACGACCGGACTATCGAAGCGAGAGAACGTTCACCAGAAACCAGCCGTCTGCCAATCAAACAAACTGCTTCGGCAATACGCTCTCTGCCAATCCCATAGGAATGGCCTATGTTCCCAGACAGAAGTTCGGCAACCTCTATGACTGGGAAACCGGATTTTCGCAGGGAACCATATTTGCTGATTTGGATAAACCCTTTATGGCTGCCATGTGTACAGGGAGGTGCAGAAGATGACGGAAAAACAGATGGTAATGAAAAAAATCAATGAATCCAGTTTTGCCATGGATGACGCTGTTTTATATCTCGATACCCATCCCTGTGATGAAGAGGCACTGGCTTATTATCAAAAATGCGTGCATGCCAGAAAAGAGGCTATGAAACTCTATAATGATAAATTCGGTCCGCTGCAGGCTGATCAGGTGCTGGGAACCAATCACTGGCACTGGATTCATGAACCGTGGCCATGGGAAGTAGGAGGTAACTGCTGATGTGGAATTATGAAAAGCGACTGCAATATCCGGTAAAAATCACACAGTGCAATCCTCAGATTGCTCAAGTAATCTTAAGCCAATTCGGCGGACCAGACGGTGAACTCTCTGCCTCCATGCGCTATCTTTCTCAAAGATATACCATGCCTTATAAGGAATGTCAGGCTTTGTTAACAGATATCGGGACAGAAGAACTGGCCCACATGGAAATAATCTGTACCATTGTCTACCAGCTGACAAAAGATTTGACTCCAGAGGAAATCAAAGCCTCTGGCTTTGATAAGTATTATGTGGACCATACCCTGGCCTTATGGCCGCAGGCTGCGGGCGGAATTCCATTCAATGCCTGTGAATTCCAGTCCAAGGGGGATGTAATCACTGATTTAATGGAAAACATGGCTGCCGAGCAGAAGGCCCGAACTACGTATGATAATATCCTGCGCCTTGTAAAAGACCCGGAAGTCTGTGATCCCATCCGTTTCCTCCGTACCCGGGAAATCGTACACTTCCAGCGGTTTGGCGAGGCACTTGGAATCGCCCAGGATCACCTGAATTCCAAAAATTTCTATGCTTACAATCCCGCCTTTGATAAAAGGTCATCGTGTTAATGCGGCCTTTGATCCCCATAACTCCCCGCTGCGCTTTCCTCACTGTTTATGCGGCGGGGAGTTTTCCCTGACCTTTCCGCCCCGTCAAACCCACCATACTTTTATATGCTTATATTCTATATATCTATATCTTCAAAATATATATTGTCGTTTTTCGTTTTTTCCATTGTCTCCGCATTGAAAATGTGATATCATAAAAATGATTCTTCTACCAAGGAGGTGAAACCGATGACCATGGGTAACAGAATTCGAAAACGAAGAAAAGAATTGAATCTATCCGTTGAGGAACTCGCCCGACTGCTTGGCAAGAACCGTGCCACAGTATACCGCTATGAAAACGGAAACATTGAAAATCTGCCGACCACTGTACTTTTACCGATTGCAAAAGCGCTGAATACGACACCGGCTTACCTAATGGGATGGGAAAATACGATGGAATCGAATATGGATTTTTTGAACGAATTATTTCGCGACACAGATGCCATTGCACATGTGAAGAAGCTTTCTTTTCTGAGCACACAAAGCAGACACAGCATTTATGACATGATTGATTTTCTTAGTGAAAAGGAAAAGGGGCTATAGAAGCCCCTAATCCCATAAATACGAAAGATATTTTTCAAATTCTACTCCGTCATTCCGGTCACTTCCGGATTTCACCGCATCACCGATGGCAGCGCGCAGCATACGTACTGCTTTTTCGGCACATATTCGCAGAGATTCCCCTTTCACCAGTCCTGCACTCAGGACAGAGGCAAACAAATCCCCGGTCCCGGAATAACTTCCCCCTACTTTTGAGGATTCTACCCAATCCTTTTTCTGCCCCTGGATAATCAGATTTCCAACCATATTTTCTGTCCCGTTCTGATAATGATTTCCTGTGATGACAACCGCTTCCAGTCCGAACCGATTTTTCAGCGAATTACCAACCTCTTCCACTGCCCTTTGATACGCTTCCGGTTTTGTGTCCAGCATCTCCAGTTTGTGATAAGAAGCTTCCAAGTCATCTCCGCACAGAATCAGTGCCTCTGTGATATTGGGCGTAATCATATCAGCCTCTGAAACCAGCATTTTCATTTGTTCCAACAGGTGCTCCGTAAAAAAATCATATTTTTTTCCGCCATCCCCCATCACGGGATCTACAATCACTTTCGTTTCTTTGTTTCGAAACGCATGTACAAATTTCAAAATTTCCTCCGCTTGCCGCTCTCCCGCCAAAAAACCGGTGTAAATTCCATCCGGTTCCATTTGAAGCTTTTTCCACTCCCTGATAAAATACTGAATTTTATTCGTATAATCCTCACAATAGAAACTGGGATATCCTGTCTGATTGCTTAATATGGCCGTCGGCAGGGGACATGCCTGCACTCCCATGACGGATATCACCGGGATGGCTGCCGTTAAGGAACACCTGCCAAGTCCTGACAGGTCCTGTAATACTGCAATTTTTTTCACTGTTTTTCCTCCACCTCTTGCATTTTTTTTCACCATTTATTAGAATACCACTGAATACCCGCAAAGAAAAGAGGTCATTCTCAATATCAGCGGAAGAATACGGGAGGCTGACCATGGCACTGGAACTGGATAATAAAAATAATCATTTATATATGCGTGTTTATCACTATTACAAGGATCTGATCCTGTCAGGAAAATTAAAACCCGGGGCTAAAATGCCCTCGCTGCGCAGATGTGCCGCCGAGCTGCAGATCAGCCGAACCTCCGTGGAGACAGCGTATCTTTTGCTGGCCGCAGACGGCTATATCATTTCCCGGGCACAAAGCGGATACTATATCACGGATATCGCTAAAAAGCAGACGGCTCCTGTCCCTTCTCCCAAAAAGTCTGAACCACCCATCCGCTATGACTTTGCTTCTTCCGGGGTAGATAAGGAAAGCTTTCATTTTGATATCTGGCGCCGCTACATTAAAAATGCTCTCCGCCAGGATGAGCGTCTTCTCAGTTATGGAGAGCCGCAGGGGGAACTGGAACTTCGCGAAGTCCTCTCTTCCTATATCCATGAACGCCGAAACGTCCTTTGCTCCCCGGATGATATCGTGATCGGAGCCGGAATCCAGAGCCTGCTCCATATTTTGTGCCCGCTGTTTTCGGACAGAAAGACCGTGTCCTTTCCCAATCCCTCCTTTTTGCAGGGAATCTCCATCTTTGAAGACCATGGTTTTACCATTCACTATCGGGATAAAGACAGTGAAATCATCTATGTCTCCCCGGCTCATATGACAAAATGGGGAGAAATCATGCCCACATCCCGCCGAATGGAATTAATCCGTCATGCGTCAGAACAAGGAAGTATTATCCTGGAAGATGATTATGAAAATGAATTTGTCTATATGCAGCGCCCCACCCCGTCTCTTCAAAGTCTGGCGGGCGGCCAGGGGGTCGTATACCTCGGTTCTTTTTCCCGCCTTCTTCTGCCCTCCATCCGTTTAAGCTTCATGGTACTTCCCCCTGAATTGTCGGGGCAGTACCGTCTTCACGCCGACCGTTATAATCAAACCGCATCCAAAATGGAGCAGATCGCTCTCTGCCAGTTCATACGCGACGGCCACCTTGTTGCCCAAACCAGAAGACTGCGCCGTCTGTACTCCGGGAAGCTAAAGGAACTGCATCGCGCGGTCCGCACCGTTTTCGGAGAGGATGCCAAAATCCGCATCGGATCTGCCGGTATCAGCCTTGCCCTGACGCTTCCCTGTCCTTTATCCGGCAAAGCCTTTCAAAAACTGGCATTGCAGCATGGCATCCGTGTTGGTATTCTGCCGGAAAAGAAAGAAGAGCTGGACTTAATTTTATCCTGCTCTTCTTCCCCCACATCGGACTTTCTTCCCGGATGCCAGATTCTTTATCAAATTTGGCAGTCTGCCTACCATGGCTGATTGCTCCAGCAAAAGTCTGGCTCCCCGACGGAGTCCTTATTTCATCTTCGAACTTTCACTTCCCTGTAAATGGACATTAAAATCATTCTTCTTTAAATCATGTACAATTTTTTCGAAGTTATCGCACTCAATTCGCATATTCACTTCCTGCAGTCCCATCACATCGGTATCGCGCAAAACAATATTTCGTATATTTCCCTTATCTTTGGCGATAATCTCAGATATGTTAGCCAATACACCTCTTGCATTATAGGTATAGATCGTCAGCGGATTATATCCTTCCCCGAAAATTTTCTGATACTCTTTGAAAATCGCCTGCTGTGTTACAATCCCCAGAAGTTCTCCCTTCTCATTTGTAATGGGGATAAAACGAATCTTGGAATTGATAAAAATCGCTGCTGCCTCTTCAATCGTACAGTCCTCACGGATCGGGTCGATCACCGTTTTAATCATTTCTTCCACTTTCTTCTGCAGATATTCTTCCTTTGGCATTTCTGAGAATTCTTTAAAGTACATTTCAAACACATATTGTTTTGAAAGGATTCCCACAAACGTCTTCTTATCCACAACCGGCAAAGACAAAAGACGGTTATTCTCAATTTTTCTGATGGCTAAATCCAATGTATCATCCACAGATAGACACTGTAACTGGGAAAATGGAATCATAATCGCTTTTACTAACATATTCAAGTCCCTCCTTTTAATCCTACACAGTCAAAGCGGATCGTTCGCTCTGCTTCGATGACTTCATTATACCACAAAGCAGCGAGCCAAGCGAACATTTATGTTCATTTGGCGACTGTCGGCGATACTAGCCGCTTTACGGCTAGTATACCATAAGTCAGCCAGTCTGGCGAGTATTTTCAGCAAGTCTGGCGAGTATTTTCACCTTGCAAATCCATATGTTCCATACTATAATGGAACCAGTGCGCGGAGTGTGAAGATCCGCATGACACAAACAGGAGGTCGAATCAATATGAGTGAACAAAGTTGCAGCCATGACTGCTCTTCCTGCGGGCAGACATGTGATCAAAGAACGGCAGCACCGACGTTTGACAAGCCAAATGCTGCCAGCAATATCCATAAAGTGATCGGTATCGTGAGCGGAAAAGGAGGCGTTGGAAAATCCCTGGTGACTTCCATGATGGCAGTCATGTACCGCAGAAAAGGATTTCGTACTGCTATTTTGGATGCGGATATCACCGGACCATCCATTCCGAAGGTTTTTGGAATCCATGGCCTCGCCACTGCTTCCCAGGACGGCCTGAATCCGGCCGTTTCTTCCGATGGCACAAAAGTGATGTCCGTCAATCTTCTTCTGGAAAATGAAGAAGTGCCTGTCATCTGGAGAGGACCGATTCTGGCTGGTATGGTAAAACAATTCTGGACCGATGTGGTTTGGGGCGATGTGGATTATATGTTTGTGGACATGCCTCCCGGAACCGGTGATGTGCCTCTCACTGTTTTCCAGTCCATCCCCTTAGATGGCATCATCGTGGTCACATCCCCCCAGGAACTCGTTTCCATGATCGTATCCAAGGCAGTGAATATGGCAAAGCAGATGAACATTCCCATTCTCGGGCTCGTGGAAAATATGAGTTACCTGGAATGTCCGGACTGTCATAAAAAAATTTCCGTCTTTGGAGAAAGCCATATCGATTCCATCGCAGAGCAGTATCAGATACCGGTTCTCGCCAAGCTTCCCATCGATCCCAAACTTGCCAAAGCTTGCGATGAGGGTAAAATTGAGGAATTTTGCGCCGACTGGTTTCAGGGAATTGATTTGAATCCGTAATTGACTCCCATTCTTTTTATTCAAAAGAGGGTGATGCGAATTTCGCAGCACCCTCTTTTCTTTTGACTAATCGTATACTTTCACATATCCAAAATACAGCCGTCTGATCGGCCCCAGTGCTGCATAAACGTATCGTGCGACTTTTCTGTAGGTACTCACAGCTGATTTTCTCTCTTGCTTCGGCACAGCATTTTTTCCAAAGTTTTCCTGCATGGCCAAACCGACCAAATGCCGGACTTCTTCTTCCGAAACACCCGAAACTTCTTTTGCCAGCGCATGGGGAAAATCCTCCTCATCTCCCCGATATTCTTTCAGTTTTCCAATCAGGTGCATCATTTCCACCATACGCCACAGAAGCCTGGAGGCCGAGGACTGCCGGTTTTTTTCCAGTCTCCGCTGTCGATAGACCGATATGCCTTGTATCCCAGCCAGAGCCAGAACAGCCGCTCCCCCAAGGATCAGAACCCCCTTTACAAGGGTCATCAGATATGTCTCAAGGGAAGAGGCCCCCTCTCCGCCATACTGGTTTTCTTCCCTGATTTCCGTGGACGCTGCCTCCGTCGGCCTGGGTTCGGTCGCCTCCGTCTCCGGTTCCGTAGGTGTCTCAGCCGTTTCCGTTTCTGCCGCCGCTGCCTCCGTTCGTTCTTCCATTGGGCCATATCCGACGTTTTCTGTTCCGATTACACTGCCGGGCGGTGTGGTCTCCACCGGAACCCAGCCGATATAGTCCACATAGATTTCTGCCCAAGCGTGGGCCTGTCCCCCGTTTAAAACCGCATTCCAGGTTCCGTCTTCTGCCTGAGTAAAGGAATCCGGGGAAGCGATAAAGCCGGTGGCATATCTGGCAGGAATCCCATACATGCGGTACATGAGAACCGCCGCTGTCGCAAAATGCTGACAGTATCCCGCCTTTCTGTCAAACAGGAAGTATTCTGCCACATCTTCCCCTGCCGGAATTTCTCCGGGCGTGATGGTATATTCCGCATTCTGACGCAGAAGCGCCAGGATCTGATTTGTGATCGCATCCCTCGTCTCTGCCGGATGGCTTCCACAGAGACTGCGCAGCCTGGATAATCCGTCCGCAGGCAGACGGGTGTATGTGTCTGCGGCATAAGCTTCATATATATCAGCAGCATAAGTCCCGGAGTAAAGCATACTATACCCATTCGTTACGATATCCGTATAATATACCATATTGTCCATCCACGGCTGGGGATATGTCTCAAAGATATAGGTCCGCTCCTCCTGCCCCGTCTGTCTGGACAGATACGGCTCATATCTGTGATCTCCCCCGATTTCTTCTGTCTCCACCATGTGAGGGACAACTTCCAGCTCCCCCAGCAAATCTTCCGCCGTCTGGTAGGTATATTCCTCATAAAACTCCGTCACATCCTCTGTGCTGTATCCCTGAAAGTCTTCCGATCCGGCCAGGCTGGCGTAAAAGGCGCTTTCATCCGCCTCTTCCCATCCATCGCCCGTATATTCTCCCCCGGTAAAGCCCTTCAGATAAAAGGCTTCTTCCGGCTGTTCCGGCAAAGTCACCCGCAGGCGTTCCCGGTCTATTCCCCGAAGATTCCCTCTATTAACCGTACCATCTTCCGCATCATTCCAAAACAAATCCGACAGTCCTTTGGAAATGGATTGCTCTACATCCAGCGGAAGCTGAAACAAAGTCGGCTGCAGCGGACTGGATGCCAGAAAGGATCCGGCCAAAAGCAGCAATGCCACAGCCCCCTCCAGAAGCAAAAGTCCGTGTCCCGGATCACTTTTTCTAAGTGCGGCATAACGGGAGCGTCTCCCCACTGCCCACTGATAATGGAGAAGAAAGGCTGCACTTTGGTAAAACAGAAAAAATCCTATTTCATACATGGGCACCGGCAGTTTCTGATAGATCTGAGTGCCAACTGCCCCCACTATGCCCAAGACAGTCAAAATGCCGCATCGAATGTGAAATGTCAGTTCATATAAAAGCAGTGCTCCCCAGGCCATAAACCCGACTGTAAACACGGTCTCCTGCTGCCTTGTCAGCCTTGAGAGCACATATTTATCTTGATTGACTGACTCCCATAATCCCAGCAAAAATTCTCTTTGAAACCACACAGCCGCTGCCGTCATGCCAAATGCCAGGAACCATATCAGCAGATGGCTGCCCCGAATTACATACAGCCATCCCCAAAGAATGCTGGCGATGACAAATACGGCAATATACACGATGATTTCTTCATATTTCAGTTTTCCCAGTATGGTTGCTGCTGCCAGTATTCCATATACTCCGCTGAGATAGCACAGATAGGTTCCCAATATTCTCCCAATGGCGTTTCCCTTTTTGTCCGTCCACTGATAATCCCTGCTTTGAAATAGGATCCCGGGCTTCTCCCTGGTTGTTTTCTCATTTTTCAAACAGAAACCCACCTCTTTTCTATCTCCTGACGATATCGTTCCCAGGAAAACTGCACAATCAGTTCTCCATCTTTATAAACCCGCAGCATTTGATCAATGATGACCAGAGGGACCGTTTCCCCGTTTTCTTTTCGAAGTCTCTCATACAGCCATGACTGCCGATCCGCTTCCGTTTCTCTGCTGTACTGCATTGCTTCCTTTAGTGTCAGCACAAAGTCTTTATCCGTATGAACCTCCATTCTGTGAAACAGCTCTTCCCGTTCATTCCAAACCACTGCATGGGGAATCCCGGCATATAGAAGTCCCTTTGAGAGCGCCGCCGCCACTTCCCAATAGGCATCCATCCGTTCCAGATTCATTCCTTCTATTTTTCCCCTCTGAAAATATAAAATGGGAAGAGACTGCGCCTCGTCGCTGTACTGGCGGCTCATCATATCGTCCAGCCTTGCTGTCAGTTTCCAATGAACCGCCCGCAGCGGTTCTCCCGGCTGGTACGGATGAATCTGGAAAACATCCGGCGGAATATTTCCTGCCTTATCTATTTCCCGTCCCTGTCCAGTCAGCATCTTCTCTTCCTTGATTTTCATACAGGAATCATTGGGAAATACAACGATCTGCTCCTGTGTCTGAATCCTCTTTTTACCGCAGAACAGTCCCAAAAGATCCCATGCCTTTATGGAAGAAATACGTACGAGCGCCGTACCGGCATACATGGGCTGAATGGAAAACGAAACCTCCGCTTTGCCCTTTCCTTTCAGCATTCCTTCCATATTCCGTATTTCCTTTTTTCCGTACTGTTCATGACCGTATTCCAGCCGAATTAAGCAATGGGACACTGGCATGACAGAACCGTTTTCCAGACAAACTTTTCCATTAAACAACTCCCCTTTTCTGCCGGAAGTTCTTTCCATCACGATATTCGCCCGTATGGAAGCTGCCTGATACCGGGACAGCAAAAACAGTAAAATTCCCAATATCCCGACTGCCAGCACTGCTGCCAGCACCGCTTCCTGCTGAAACGCTCCGGCGGCATAGAAAAGGAGACACCATCCCACAATACATACTATTTTTTTCATATATCACGTCTTTCTAAATGATGGCTTTTCAACAGAATCCAATACTTCCTGCAGAATATCTTCTTTCTTCTTCTCCTCCATTTCCGCCTTTCTGCTCAATAATACCCGGTGTCTGGTCACCGCCAGAAACTGGCCGCTCACATCCAGCGTAGAAACAAAATCCTGGCCGGCCAGCCATGCAGCCGCTCTGGACATTCTCACAAGTGCAATCGTCCCCCGCGGGCTGGCTCCCAGCCCCAGATCCGGATGGTTTCTTGTGGCATTGATCAGATTCACCATATACTCATAAATTCGGTCATGGATGTACACATTTTCCACTTCTTTCTGAATTTCCTGTACCAGATCTGCATTCATCATCACACTGGTCCGATCCGCCCTTTTTCCGGCATTTACTTCTTTTGCCATCAAAATCTCACTGGCCGTATCAGGATATCCAATGGTCAAAGAGACCAAAAAACGGTCCATCTGTGCTTCGGGCAGTCTCTGTGTTCCCGTGGTACCCGCCGGATTTTGCGTGGCGATGACAAAAAACGGAGAAGGGACCTCTCTTGTCTCCCCGTCCACCGTCACCTGGCGCTCCTCCATTACCTCCAGAAGAGCTGACTGGGTTTTGGGAGAAGTGCGGTTGATTTCATCCGCCAGCAGCAAATTACAGAATACCACTCCCGGCTGATAAATAAACTGCTGAATATCCCGCCGATATATGGTGAATCCGGTTAAATCGGAAGGAAGAACGTCCGGGGTAAACTGCACCCGTTTCCATGAAAATCCCATCATCCGGGACACCGCCAGAGCCAAAGTGGTCTTTCCCACGCCCGGAATATCCTCCAGCAAAATATGGCCATCTGCCAGCAAAGCTGCCAGTACCTGAAAGGTGAACTGCTTTTTTCCAAGAATCACCTGATTCATTTCATCCAGCATCGCCCATGCTATCTTTCGCTTATCCTCCATACTGTTACCTCCTGGGCTTTTCTTCTATTATGCTATGTTTTTTTAATTCTGTAAAGTAACTTTCCTATTAATATCAGGACAAACGCATGAATGAACAATCTGTGAACCGGACGCCAGAGAGAGGTGGAAGACACTTTGCTGGACCGCTCTCACTTAGTGAAAAACGCAGCGGTACTAAGATTCTTTTGCGCCCGAAGGGCTGAAAGAATCAAGTACCGGCGTTTTTCAAAATCCTGCAAAGTGTCTTCC
>DVJD01000107.1 GCA_018710785.1 Candidatus Fimimorpha excrementavium | reverse complement strand
CCGGACGGTCGGAGAGAGCGAACCTTTTCCCTGTCGGGGCGCTCTCGCTCCGAAACATGAACGAACATAGGCTATGACATGCGCAAGTCTTTGTGTGTTCATGTGAAAAACGTAGCGGTACTAAGATTTTTCTGCGCCGTGTCCGGCTGGAAAAATCAAGTACCGACGTTTTTCAAAGCCCGTCAGGAAAAAGGTTCGTTCTCTCCGACCTGAGAATGTTTCTAGGAAATAGAAAAATTGGTGAGGAGCGATGAGGATGGTAAAGCTTAGTGTCTTCCACCTCTCTCTGGCGTCCGGTTCACAGATTGTTCATTCATGCGTTTGTCCTGGGCTTATACGGACTGATGTTGACGCAATTTCAGAAATCATTTATGATAGGATAGGAACACAAACAGAGGATCGGCGCAGGAAAGGTTCTGCGTGCGGAGAGTAAGACAGAGAGAGGAAATGTATGAATATATTGAATATAGAACACGTCACCAAGGTTTTTGGGGAAAAGAAGGTGTTGGATGATGTTTCCCAGGGAATCCAGGAGGGGGATAAGATCGGGATTATCGGCATCAATGGAACGGGAAAGACGACGCTTTTGAATATGATCGCCGGGGAAGAGGAGCCGGATGAGGGGCAGATTGTGAAGCAGAATGGACTTAAGATTGCTTATCTGTCCCAGAGTCCGGTTTTCCCGGAAAATAAAACGGTTTTGGAATGTATGTCAGACTGTGGGGAAGAAAGCGAAGCGAAAAAAGTGCTGAATAAACTGGGGATTACTGATCATTATGAAAAAATGGAGACGTTATCCGGCGGGCAGAAGAAACGGGTGGCGCTGGCCAGAATTCTGGCGGGATCGTTTGATGTCCTGATGCTGGATGAGCCGACGAACCATTTGGATGATGGGATGATTGCCTGGCTGGAAGAGTATCTGAACCGCTTTAAGGGGGTGGTGATTCTTGTGACCCATGATCGCTATTTCCTGGATAAAGTGACGAATAGGATCTGGGAGATTGACCACGGAAAGCTGTACAGTTATGAGGCGAATTATTCCCAGTTCCTGGAACGGAAAGCAGAGAGAGAAGAGATGGAACTGGCCTCTGAGAGAAAACGTCAGAGTGTGCTTCGGATGGAGCTGGAATGGGCCAAGAGGGGATGCCGGGCCAGAAGTACAAAACAGAGGGCCAGACTGGAACGCCTGGAGGCACTGAAAAACGGAAAGGCGCCTGTTTCCGATCAGACCATTGCCATGGACGCGGTGGAAACCAGGATGGGAAAGAAGACCATTGAACTGCGCCATGTCAGCAAGTCCTTCGGGGAGAAAACGATTCTGGATGATTTCTCCTATATCGTCCTGCGGAATCAGCGATTGGGGATCATCGGACCCAACGGATGCGGCAAGTCCACACTGTTAAAGATCATAGCGGGACAGATGAAGCCGGATGAGGGAGAGGTGGAAGTGGGGGAGACCATTAAAATCGGCTATTTTCCCCAGGAAGTGCCGGATATGGACAGCAGTCAGAAGGTGATTGATTATATCCGGGATGTGGCCGAGTACATTCCCACAAAAGAGGGAAGAATGTCTGCCTCGCAGATGCTGGAGCAGTTTTTGTTTACGCCGCAGATGCAGTATGCGCCCATAGGAAAACTGTCGGGAGGAGAAAAGAAGCGCCTGTATCTTCTGAAGGTGATTTTTACGGCGCCCAATGTATTGCTGTTCGATGAGATTTCCAATGATCTGGATATTCCGACGATCACCATACTGGAGGATTTTATCAATTCCTTCAGCGGGATCGTGATTGCGGTTTCCCATGACCGCTATTTTCTGGATAATGTGGCAGACCGCATGTTTGCGTTTGAGGAGGGCGGCAGGCTGCGCCAGTATGAAGGAGGATATACGGATTATCTGGAGGCAAAGAAGAGGCAGGCTGCTGAGACGGAAGACGCGGCAGCGTCCAAAAAGACGGGAAAAACGGGATCGGGAAAAGACTGGAAACAGAATCGGACGCCAAAGCTGAAATTTTCATTCCAGGAGCAGAGAGAATTTGAAACCATAGACGATGATATCGCGGTGCTGGAAGAAACAATTGGAAAACTGGATGAAGAGATGATGAAAAACGCCACAAATTCGGCGAAACTATCGGAACTTCTGAAGGAAAAAGAAGATGCACAACGAACCTTGGAAGAAAAAATGGATCGATGGGTATACTTGAATGATCTGGCGGAAAGAATGGAAAGACAGAGAGAAAAATAATCCCAGTTTTAAGAAATATTTCATAAGATTTTAGGGATATTTGTGCTAAAATGAAGGGGATAGAACCTGTATACCCGCGTGATCAAATTTGTGCCGGTGCGTCACAAGTTTGAAGGCAGAATTGCTTCGGAATGGAGAGTTTTATGGATTTCAAGGTACAGAAAAAGACACTGGAGCTATTGTATAAGTTATTGGAAGGGACCAACGGCATCGTTCCGTTTGTCAGCTACTATCCGCAAAAGGAATCATTCCCTGATCTGGAAGAGGAACAGCGCCTGAAACGGGCGGCGCCGGAGACGCAGGGGATTTCATCCGCATACCTGCAGCGATTTCTGGAAGAACTCATGGCATCCGGCGAGATCAACCTCCATGGAATCATGGTGGTGAGAAATGGGTGTGTCGTGGCAGAAACAGAGGTTTATCCTTATCAGAAAAATCTGTGGCATGCCACCTATTCCCTTTGTAAGAGCATTACTGGAATCGCGGTGGGGATGATGATCGACGAAGGAAGGCTTGGATTGAATGACAAAGTGGTCGATCTTTTTGCATCAAAAGTAAATCCATTTATCTATTTAAAATATAAGAATCTGACGGTCCGTCACCTTCTCACCATGACCAGCGGAGCGGCGCTCAATGAAATGGGATCGGCCACGGAAGAAGACTGGGTTAAGGCATACCTGGAATCCCATGTCCGTTTTCCCCATGGAAGCCAGTTTTCTTATAACAGCATGAACAGCTATATGCTGTCAGCGATCATCACAGAAGTGACGGGCCAGACCATGATGGAATATCTGGACAGCCGCCTGTGGAAACCGCTGGGGATCCGCAATGTCTATTGGGAATCCTGCCCCATGGGGCGCACAAAAGGCGGATGGGGGCTGTATATAACCATGGAGGACATGGCGAAAATCGGTCAGATGTATCTGCAGAAAGGTCTGTGGAAAGGACAGAGAATTGTATCCGAAGAGTGGATCTGCCGATCCTGTCAAAAACGGGTGGAGACGGGGGAGGACAATGGCTATTCCTATGGATTCCATAATTGGATTTTGGACGAAGAAAATGCGTTCCTGTTCAATGGAATGCTGGGCCAGAATATGATATTCTACCCGGAGAAGCGGCTGTTTTTGATTACTACGGCAGGGAATCATGAACTCTTTGCCGATGGACCCATGATGCAGCTGATCCGCTCCTATTTTGGAAACCACTACTGGCCGGAAGATGTTCGGAAAGAAGACAGGAACGCATATGAAAACCTGAAACGGTTTGAAAAGAAATGCAGCAGTCCGCCGACGGAACGGATGCCGCTGGGCGGAGGATGGACATTTCGAAAAGCCGTCGGTTCCAGACGCGGAAAACAGGGGCCGACCATCGGCGCCAGACTCTCAAGAACGGGCGGATGGCAAAGGGAAGAAGGATGGAACCGTTTTCTGGATTATGCAGATGGAAAGAGATACCGCATGGAGACAAACAAAGGCGCTCTGGTGCCGCGCTTTCTGCAGGCCGTGCACAACAACTATTCAGAAGGAATAGAAACCATTGCCTTTGCGCGGGATGGAGAGGATTTGAACCTGTATGTCAGGGAAGGAGAAAAGGCATACACCATCCGGATCAGTCAAAAACGGTATCAAATGCAGAAGATGAGTTATCATCAGGAAGAATATGAGGTGGCGGCGAAAGGGGAAACGGCCAGAAACGAAGATGGGATTTTGGTGCTGAAGATCAGCCTGGCGTTTTTGGAGACACCCCACAGCCGCAGGATAAAATGTTTCTTTTATGACGGAATGATTCGGATCGGCTTTGAGGAAGAGCCGGGACTGGAATTGATTCAGGACGCGCTTGCCTCAGTCACGAAGACAGGCGGTTCTGTATTTGTTCAGGGCTTGTTTGCAAAACTGGATCCGGAGTATGTGAAATATAAAATTAAGACAGCGGTAGAAACAGAGGTAATCGGACAGATTATTGAGTAGTTTGATCAACAGATGAGCAGATTGGGAGGCTTTATGAAATTGCTGATATTATCCTGTAATACAGGACAGGGACATAACGCGGCGGGAAAGGCTGTGGCGGAGGAGATGGAGAGGCAGGGAATTGCCTGGGAAATGAAAGACGTCATGCAGTTTGCCGGTTCCCATACATCCAAGACAGTGGAAGAAATCTATGTAAAAGTGACGACAAAAACGCCGTGGTTGTTTGAGGGAGCCTACAAGGCCGGAGAGTGGATCAGTTCCAGCAAGAGAAAATCACCGGTGTATCTGGCAAATATCCATTATGCGCACAGCCTGTATGAGTATATCCGGCAGGAAAAAATCGATGGGGTCGTGATGCCCCATCTGTTTCCGGCGGAAGCGATGACGTATATCCGGCGGCACTTTGACAGAACTATTCCATGCTATGGCATCGCCACCGATTATACCTGCATTCCTTTTTGGGAGGAAACGGAGCTGGACTACTATTTTGTGCCGCCTCTGCGGGCCGGGGAGAGTTTTCTGGAAAAGGGGATCCCTGCGGAAAAACTGATTACAACCGGTATTCCGGTATCGGCAAAATTCTGGGAAAAAACAGACCGGAAAGAGGCCAGGGAACGGCTTCATCTGCCAATGGAAAAAACGGTGTTTCTCGTCATGACGGGGAGCATGGGATATGGTTCCACAGCGGAGCTGGTGGAGAAACTGGCCGGACAGGGAGGAAAAGATGCCGCAGTCATTGTCATGACCGGACGAAACGGGAAGCTGAAGCGTGAGCTGGAGAGCAGGGATTATGGTGCGGTCCATGTGGAAGTGCTGCCGTATACGGATCAGATTTCACTGTATATGGATGCCTGCGACGTGCTCCTTACCAAGCCGGGAGGTCTGACGAGCACAGAAGCGGCGGTGAAGCATGTCCCAATGATACATACAAAACCCATACCGGGTTGTGAGACGATCAATGCCGCGTTCTTTTCGGATTACGGCATGGCGGTCTGCGCGTCTGACACAGCATCGGCCGCAAAGGAAGCATTTTTGCTGGCGGGTGATGAAAAAAAGAAAGAGGAGATGAGACAAAGACAGAGAGAAGTGATACCGGAACGGGCTGCAGAGACCATCTGCAGTTTCATAGTGAACGATTTGAAAAAACGGTGAGAAAAGGGGGAAACAAGATGACGCGTTATCTTGTCTATTCGGCCGTTGGATTTGTGATGGGAGGCCTTTTATTCAGCTACTATATTCCGAAATGGCTGAAGCACATTGATATACGGGAGAAGAGCAAAGATCATAATCCGGGGACGGCCAATGCGTTTATGCTGGCGGGAAGTACGGTGGGAACTCTGTGTCTGATTTGCGATCTGATGAAAGGATTGGTGCCGGTGGCGGCTGCCGCGCAGCGGCTGGATGTGACCAATCTGGCCTTTGCCGCGGTATTGATCGGACCGGTTCTGGGACACGCCTGCGGTCCGTTCAATGGCTGGAAGGGAGGAAAATCCATAGCGGTTTCCTTTGGGGTGCTGATTGCCCTGCTGCCGGTCGATTCGTCGGTCTGGATACTGGTCATTTCCTATCTGGCCGCTCTGGTATTGATCCGGCATCGGCCCAATGAAAAGAAAACCATCTATGCCTACGGGGTACTGGCCATCTATGAAGGGTACCAGTGGCTGATCGTCGGGAGGAGAGCCGTGGCGCTTGGAATCCTGGGGATCTGTGCCATTGTGATTCACAGAAACCTGGCTGGACTGAAAGCGGAAAAAGAGAATAGGATTATGCAGGAACAGGTAGAGATATGACATTGTTTTCCTTCGAAAAGAAGGATAAAATGGAACCGTTCGAAGGACTCTGGGGTGGAGGCCGATGGTTCGAATAAAACAGAACAATGCAGAAGGGAGTTTGCAAATGAAAGAACAGATCAAAAAATTTTTGGAAAACTACAAAAAAGAAGTCATGGACACGGTGGATGAACTGCGGGACAGACCCATGAGAGAAGAGACGGAAGAACTGTTTGCCCTGTTTGAGACCACGGGAAACCGTCTGCAGTACGAAGATGTCTATTTTGAACGCAGGGAATATCTGGCAGCCTTCGGAATGGCCTGTTATCTGGAACATCGTCCGGAGGATATTAAGAAAATGGAGGAAGTGCTCCGGGGAATCTGTGCAGAACGCTGCTGGGCGCTTCCCGCTCATGTGGATAGGAAACATGATCCCAACTGGAAGCATACGGTGGATTTATTCGCGTCTGAGACAGCCCAGTGCGTATCCGAGATCATCACATTTTTGGATGCGGATTTGAGCGAAGACGTAAAAACTCTTGTCAGACAAAATGTGGAGGAACGAATCTTTCAGCCATTTTACGAGTCGGCAGTTCCTTATGGACACTGGGAACATGGAAAGAGCAACTGGAATGCAGTATGCGGCGGTTCTGTGGGCAGCGCCAGCATCTATCTGATGAAAGATGACCCGGAAAGACTGGATAAGTGTCTGAAGAGAATCTGCGACGCTCTGCAGTATTTCCTGGGAAGCTTCGCAGATGACGGAGCCTGCATGGAAGGCTTGGGCTATTTCACCTATGGCATGACATATTTTGTGGGCTTTGCAGATCAGCTCTATCGATATACGGATGGAAAAATCGATTTGCTGGCACAGGAAAAATGCAAAAAGATGGCAGAGTTTCAGCAGAAATGCTATTTCGCAGACGGACGTACCCTCAGCTTTTCCGATGGAAACAGCCGCGATCATTTCCGCATGGGTCTGACGGCTTATCTGGCCATGCGTTTCCCCAATGTATCCATCCCCAATATGGAGCGGGCAGGCGGATTCCACAGAGACAGCTGCTATCGTTTTATGGGGATTTATCGGGATTGGATTTGGACGAAGGCTTATCTGGAGAAGTTGGAATCCGGTGAAATCCAGGACAAAGACAGTACCGTGGAAGCGGGACAGATTGTTCTTCCCATGGCCCAGTGGAGCATCAGCAATGCCCAAAACGGCGCTGCCTGCGCATTTAAGGGCGGGGACAATGATGAACCGCATAATCACAACGATGTGGGGCATTTCCTGTATGTCAAGGGAGAAGATTTGCTGCTGACAGATTTGGGCTCCGGTGAATATACGAGACAGTATTTCCAGCCGGAGACAAGATATACATTTTTCGGCAACAGTTCCTATGGACACAGCGTGCCGGTGATCAATGGCGAGGCACAGCTGCCTGGAAAGGAATATGCGGCGGATCACTTTGAGGCAGACGGAAAGGGACACGCAGTGGTCAGCTTCGCAGGAGCGTATGAAAAAGGGCTGATTTCTTCCATCACGAGAAGCATTTCATTTGATATGGAAAATGGTGCTCTGACCGTGGAAGATACGTTTGTGCCTTCCGATAAGACGGTCTCCATCGAGGAGCGCATTGTCACTGAATTCAAGCCGGAAATCGCGGGCAACGAAGTGATCATCAAGGGAGAAACCGAGAGCTGCCGCATCGTTGTGGAAAATCCGGCAGGCGATATTACATACAGTACCCATGACTTCAGCGATCACCATGGAGAACACCATGATATTTACGCAGTTTCCTGGAAGGTTTCCGTGGACGGCACACAGAAATCCCGCTTTACGGTTTGCTGATGGGAGGAGTTATGGAAGAAACATTTGTAACCTATGAGGCATTTGGCGCCGTGGGAGACGGAAAACAGGATGACAGCAGGGCGATCCAAAAAGCCCATGCATATGCCAATGAACACCGACTTCCTGTCAGAGGGAAAGAAGGGGCGGTCTACTATATGGGAGGACGCACCCTGACTGCAGAGATTCAGACTGATACGGACTGGTCCGGCGCAACGTTCATCCTGGATGATCGGGAAGCGGAGAATGTAAAAAAACCGGTTTTTTTGGTGACAAGCCGACTGCAGGCCTATGATTTGGATATTTCTTCCTTCCAAAAAGATCAGAAGCAATTGGGAAGGACGCTTCCGACGGATTGCTTTGTCACCATAGAGGATGTCAATCACAGAAAATACATCCGCTTTGGGCTGAATGTGGACAATGGGACCGAGCAGACGGACTGTTTTGTGGTGAGAAAGGACGGAACCATTGAAAATCCCATCATCTGGGATTTTCCGGAGGTGACTTCCTGTGTGGCCCATCCGGTGGATGAGGAACCTCTGACCCTGACAGGCGGGACGTTTGTCACCATTGCCAATCAGGCAGAGCGCGTTTACAATTACTATTGGAGAAACATTGAAATCCGCCGTTCCAATACCCAGGTGGTCAATTTAAGCCATACCAACACGGAAGAAGGGGAGAGCGGTTCCCCCTACCGCGGATTTCTGCGGATTGCGGACTGCGCTTATGTTACGGTGAAAGACAGCTATTTTACCGGCCATAAAATATACGAAACCATCGGACGGGCAGGTCTTCCCGTCCCCATGGGAAGTTATGACATTGATGTATACCGTTCCAGTGATGTGGCGTTTTACCGCTGCCGTCAGGATGGGATCATGGACCGGACGAGATGGGGACTGATTGGAACGAACTTCTGTAAAAATCTTTACCTGGAAAGCTGTACGTTTTCACGATTCGATGCCCATATGGGGGTTACCAATGCCCATCTGAAAAACTGCCGTCTGGGATGGCAGTGCCTCAATGCCATCGGTCACGGCACGTTTATCGTGGAGGATACCGAAGCCTATGGGCGTGCGCTGGTGAATCTGAGGGAGGATTACGGAAGTACCTGGGATGGGGATATGGTGATCCGCAACTGCATCTGGCATCCTGCCGAACCTGCGGCGTCGGTTTTATGGACTTCCAATGGCGGCCATCATGACTTTGGTTATGTATGCCGGATGCCGAGAAAGCTGACGGTGGAAAATTTGAAAATCATGGACGGAGCATTCGCTGAAAAGGAAGGCTATGAGGGCCCCACTATTTTCAACAATTATGACAAGGAAATCCATGAATCCGATCCCGGACTGGACCGGGAATATCCGTATGTCACTGCCAAAGAGGTTCATCTGAGCGGGATTATCACGGAAAGCGGAAAAGAAATCCGGCTGAAGGAAAATCCCTATTCCATGCCGGGCCTTTGCAATGTTTATCTGGGAAGTGCCGGGATAAATTCGATTGGCAGACGATAAGACGATAATAAGAAAATGATCGAAAAGACTGTCACAATAAAGCGGTCGGAAGGAGAAATCCGGTGGCTGACTTTGTTTTGACAGTCTTTTTTATTTCCATTGGCTATTATAAAAAGTGATACCATAACACTGAGTTATGCTATAAATATATAAAAAGTATGGTCCGCAAAACGGACGTTTGGGAAATAGGGTTGAAAATTCGAAAAAAATACACTAATATTAGTATAAACGCTTTCCGCGCATGAAAGGACCGATACAGGGAAAACGACGGAAAGCAGAGAAGCAGTGAAAACTGCTGGAATGGAGGATGACATGAAATTTCATATTGCATTGATTCCCGGAGACGGGATTGGACCGGAGATTGTGGAAGAAGCCAAGAAGGTATTGGACCGTGTGGCAGAAAAATATCATCACGAGTTTACATATGAGAAACTGCTGATGGGAGGCTGCTCCATTGACGCGTATGGAACCTCTCTGACCGATGAGACATTAAACCGGGCCAAAGCTGCCGATTCGGTTTTGCTGGGAGCGGTCGGCGGAGATGTGGGCAATTCCAGATGGTATGATATTGATCCGAAGGACCGTCCGGAAGCCGGATTGCTGAAGATCCGAAAGGGCCTGGAATTGTTTGCAAATATTCGCCCGGCCTATTTATACAAGGAACTGAAGGATGCCTGCCCGCTCAGGGAATCCATTGCCGAGGCAGGTTTTGATATGGTGATTATGAGAGAGCTGACCGGCGGTCTGTACTTTGGAGAGAGAAAGACAGAAGAAATCAACGGCGTGCGAAAGGCCACGGATACGCTGGTATATGATGAAAATGAGATTCGCCGCATCGCGGTAAAGGGATTTGAGATTGCCAGAAAGAGAAAGAAACATCTGATCAGCGTGGATAAGGCCAATGTGCTGGATTCTTCCCGTTTGTGGAGAACCGTCGTGGACGAAGTGGCAAAGGAATATCCGGACGTAACGGTTTCCCATATGCTGGTGGACAATTGCGCCATGCAGCTGGTAAAAGATCCGGCCCAGTTTGACGTGGTTTTGACGGAAAACATGTTTGGGGATATTTTGTCGGACGAGGCCAGCATGATTACCGGTTCCATCGGTATGCTGTCTTCCGCCAGCCTCGGGGCGACAAAGCTTGGGCTTTATGAGCCGAGCCACGGTTCTGCGCCGGATATCGCAGGCCAGAATATTGCAAATCCCATCGCAACCATACTTTCCGCAGCCATGATGCTTCGCTACTCCTTTGATCTGGATGAGGAGGCCAGGGCTGTGGAAGATGCTGTACAGAAGGTCCTCACGGAAGGATACCGGACCGTGGATATCATGGCAGAGGGATGTACCCGGGTTGGAACAAAGGAGATGGGAGACCTGATCACAGAGAGAATTTAGCGGAAGAACGGTGAGCAGGGAATTTTCGGGAAGTTCCTGAAGTTCTTGAAACTTCCCGGAATTTTTTGATTCGAAGTATTTGGATTTTGAATGGATTGGAGAAAGGCAGGATAAAGGATGAAGAGTGATAATGTGAAATGTGGGATGCAGCAGGCGCCCCATCGGTCGTTATTTAATGCACTGGGATTTACGGAAGAAGAGATGAAAAAGCCTTTGATCGGCATCGTAAGTTCCTATAATGAAATCGTTCCCGGACATATGAACCTGGATAAGATCGTGGAGGCAGTGAAGATGGGCGTGGCCATGGCAGGAGGTGTGCCCAGAGTTTTCCCGGCCATCGCCGTCTGCGACGGTATCGCCATGGGACATATCGGAATGAAGTATTCCCTGGTGACGAGGGATCTGATCTGTGATTCCACAGAGGCCATGGCCATCGCCCATCAGTTTGATGCGCTGGTTATGGTGCCGAACTGTGACAAAAATGTGCCGGGACTTTTGATGGCAGCGGCCAGACTGAATATTCCGACGGTCTTTGTCAGCGGCGGTCCCATGCTGGCCGGTCATGTCAAGGGCGGAAAGACCAGCCTGTCATCCATGTTTGAGGCAGTGGGATCTTATGCAGCAGGAACGATGACGGCAGAAGATGTATTGGAATATGAGCAGAAGGCATGTCCGACCTGCGGCTCCTGCTCCGGTATGTATACGGCCAATTCCATGAATTGTCTGACGGAAGTTCTCGGTATGGGCCTGAAGGGAAACGGAACGATTCCGGCCGTGTATTCGGAGCGTCTGAAGCTGGCGAAGATGGCTGGTATGAAAGTCATGGAAATGCTGGAAAGGAACATTCGTCCAAGGGATATTATGACCAAGGAAGCGTTCTTAAATGCCATGACTGTGGATATGGCGCTGGGATGTTCTACCAATAGTATGCTCCATCTTCCGGCCATCGCCCATGAGGCCGGTATTGAACTGGACATGGATCTGGCCAATGAAATCAGCAAGAAGACACCGAATCTGTGTCATCTGGCTCCGGCTGGCCATACGTATATCGAGGAGCTGAATGAGGCAGGCGGCGTCTATGCGGTTATGAATGAATTGGATAAGAAGGGGCTTCTGTACACGGATCTGATCACAGTGACAGGAAAGACAGTGAAGGAAAATATCGCCGGATGCGTCAACAAGAATCCGGAAGTGATCCGCCCCATTGATCACCCCTACAGTGAGACAGGCGGCATCGCAGTTCTGAGAGGAAACCTGGCTCCGGATACGGCTGTCGTAAAACGTTCTGCTGTGGTGCCGGAGATGATGGTGCATGAAGGTCCGGCCCGCGTGTTTGACTGTGAGGAAGATGCCATCGCGGCCATCAAGGGCGGCAAAATCGTGGCGGGTGATGTGGTAGTCATCCGCTATGAAGGGCCAAAGGGCGGTCCCGGCATGAGAGAGATGTTAAATCCGACCTCCGCCATCGCAGGAATGGGACTGGGATCTTCCGTGGCTTTGATTACGGACGGACGTTTCAGCGGCGCGTCCAGAGGAGCAAGCATCGGTCATGTATCGCCGGAGGCAGCCGTGGGCGGTCCCATCGCTCTGGTGGAAGAAGGCGATA
Source organism: Candidatus Fimimorpha excrementavium (assembly GCA_018710785.1). Taxonomy (GTDB): domain Bacteria; phylum Bacillota; class Clostridia; order Lachnospirales; family Lachnospiraceae; genus Fimimorpha; species Fimimorpha excrementavium. The sequence continues at coordinate 19,596 of DVJD01000107.1, read as the reverse complement.
TTATTAAGATCAATATTCCGGAATGTACCCTGAATGTGGATATTTCAGAGGAAGAGATGGCGAGAAGAAAAGCGGCATGGAAGCCGAGAGAACCGAAGGTGACGACGGGATATCTGGCCCGCTATGCAGCCATGGTTACATCCGGAAACCGGGGCGCGGTTTTGGAGATCCCCAAGGCAGATTCGAAAAACAAGTAATCGGGCCTGTGAAGAAGCAGGAGAAAATAATTAGATTGGAGAGACAATATGCAGTTAAATGGTTCGGAAATCATTGTGGAATGTTTGAAAGAACAGGGAGTGGATACGGTTTTCGGTTATCCGGGCGGTTCGATCCTGAATGTTTATGATGCGCTGTATAAACATTCGGATGAAATCAGGCATATTTTGACTTCCCATGAACAGGGCGCCTCCCATGCTGCTGACGGGTATGCCCGCGCCACAGGAAAGGTGGGGGTATGTATGGCCACATCCGGCCCGGGCGCGACCAATTTGGTGACAGGAATCGCGACCGCATATATGGATTCCATACCGATGGTGGCCATCACGGCCAATGTGGCAGTGAATCTTTTGGGAAAAGATACGTTTCAGGAAGTGGATATTGCCGGGGTTACCATGCCGGTCACAAAGCACAATTACATTGTAAAGGATGTCACCAAGCTGGCAGATACCATCCGCAAGGCATTTAAGATTGCAAAATCCGGCCGTCCGGGTCCTGTGCTGGTGGATGTGACAAAAGATGTGACGGCGAATGTGACAGAATACCACCATAAAGATCCGGAAGAGATCCTTCCATCCACAGAATATCTGAAGGAAAGTGATCTGGAACAGGCGGCAGCCATGATTCGGGAATCCAAAAAACCTTACATTTTTGCCGGAGGGGGCAATATCTTGGCAAATTCTTCACAGGAACTTCGCGAATTTGCCCATAGGATTGACGCGCCGGTATCCGACAGTCTCATGGGCAAAGGTGCATTTGACGGAGATGATCCTCTATATACAGGAATGCTTGGAATGCACGGAACAAAGACATCCAATTTCGGAGTATCCGAGTGTGATCTTTTGATCGCAGTGGGTGTCCGCTTCAGCGACCGAGTGACGGGCAATGCGAAAAAGTTTGCGCCGAAAGCAAAGATCCTGCATTTGGATGTGGATCCGGCTGAGATCAATAAAAATATCAAGACGGATGCATCGGTTATCGGAGACCTGAAGGTGATTCTGAGGGAGCTGAATCAGCGCCTGGAACAGCAGAGCCACCCGGAATGGATTCAGACGATTGAAGCGATGAAGGAAACGTATCCGCTTCACTACAATAAAGACGTGCTGAGCGGTCCCTACATCATGGAGACGATCAATGCGCTGACAAAAGGCGAGGCCATTATCACGACGGAAGTGGGGCAGAATCAGATGTGGGCGGCCCAGTATTACCATTATAAGCATCCCAGGACCTTCCTCTCTTCCGGAGGGCTGGGAACCATGGGATATGGCCTTGGCGCTTCCATCGGCGCCAAGGTCGGATGCCCGGATAAGGTGGTATTTAATATTGCCGGTGACGGCTGCTTCCGCATGAATATGAATGAAATCGCCACGGCTACCCGCTATAATATTCCGATCATTGAGGTGATCATGAATAATCAGGTATTGGGAATGGTCCGCCAGTGGCAGAATCTGTTCTATGGAAAGCGGTATTCTGCTACGGTTTTGGAAGATAAGGTGGATTTTGTGAAGCTGGCAGAAGCCATGGGCGCAAAGGCGTATCGGATCACGAAGAAAGAAGAAGTGGAACCGGTACTGAAGGAAGCCATGGCGGCAGGTGAGCCGGTGGTGATTGACTGCCAGATTGGGAAAGACGATATGGTATTTCCCATGGTGGCACCTGGTGCGCCCATTGATGAATGCTTTGAGGCCGAAGATATTGACGATTCCATCAATTCATGATATAGTCTGATAAAAGTAAGTCAGCAATAACTCAAAAGGACAGGATGGCAGGCGGCCGCTTGTCCGCATCAGACTCAGCAGAAGTTTGTATCAATTATAATAAGTGTTGCTTAACTTCGAATACATTTTGGCAGCCAGCGAAGCGGATTATGGCATCTGCTTCGGCTGGATACTGGAATGGGGAAATACTTTCGGAAACGGGAGATATTTGGAGTTGAGCAGCACTTTTTTTGAAAGGAAGTTAGTTATGAATAATATTAGGAGGAAGGAATGAGCGATACCAAAAAAGCGGAGGAAAAGCGGAAAAAGGAAATTTTGGTGGTTGGCGAAATGATTCGCCTGTACTGCCGGAAGAATCACGGCGCCGGGGAGCTCTGTCCGCAGTGTCTGGAACTGTTCGAGTATGCAAAAGCGCGGGCTGAGCACTGTCCCTTTATGGAGACGAAAACGTTTTGCAGCAATTGCCGGGTTCACTGTTATAAACCGCAGATGAGAGAGAAGATCAAAGAGGTCATGCGCTTTTCCGGTCCAAGGATGCTTCTCTGTCATCCGGGTATGGCGGTCTGGCATGTGGTATGCAGCATCAGAGAAAGGAATGATGCGGAAAGGAAGAAAAAGAAAGAATGATAAAAACACGATTGGTGAAATTATTGGCAGATTCCAGGAAATATATTGTACAAAACATCATTTGGCAGTGGATTGCGCTGCTGTTTCATATGGCAGCCATTGCATCCGTGGGAATTTTGCTGGAACAGGTAATAAGCGGAGAGGCACACGGGACCTTCATGGCAATGACAGCCGGGATCATCGTTTTATCCATGGCCGTCCGCTTTTTATGTGATAAACAGGCTTCCCGCGCGTCTTTCCTGGCAAGTACGGACGTCAAGACTGTGCTGCGGGAAAAAATCTATGGCAAGCTGCTTCGGCTGGGGGCATCTTACCGGGAGCAGATTGCCACATCAGAGGTGGTACAGCTCTCAGCAGAGGGGGTGGAGCAGCTGGAAATCTATTTTGGAAAATATCTGCCCCAGCTTTTCTACAGCCTTCTGGCTCCGGTAACGCTGTTTGCCGTCCTGTCTTTTGTGAATGTGAAAGCAAGCCTGATTCTGTTAATCTGTGTTCCCCTGATTCCGATTTCCATCGTGGCGGTGCAGAAATTTGCCAAAAAGCTGCTGAATAAATACTGGGGCATTTACACAGGACTTGGCGACAGCTTCCTGGAAAATCTCCAGGGACTGACCACTCTGAAAATCTATCAGGCGGATGAAAAAAAGGCCGGGGAAATGGATGCGGAAGCGGAGAATTTTCGCCGTATTACCATGAAAGTTCTGACGATGCAGCTGAATTCCATCAGCGTCATGGATGTGGTGGCTTATGGAGGGGCCGCGGTGGGTATGGCGGTTACGCTTCACGAATATCTGGCCGGAAATGTGGGATTTGCCGGGGCGTTTACCATCATCCTTCTGGCTTCTGAATTCTTTATCCCGCTCAGACTTTTGGGATCCTTTTTCCATATCGCCATGAACGGGATGGCAGCCAGTGACAAAATTTTCCGCCTGCTGGATCTGGAAGAACCCAGGCAGGGGGGACAGCAGCTTCAAAAGGATCAGAAGGAAATCCGATTTTGTGATGTAACCTTTTCCTATGAACAGGAAAGAAACATTTTGGATCACGTTTCGCTTCAGATTCCGGCAGGCAATTTTGCGGCCCTGGTGGGAAAATCCGGCTGCGGAAAAAGTACAATCGCCGGGATTTTGATGGGGAGAAACAAAGGCGCCATCGGAACGGTGACCATCGGCGGAACCGATTTAAGCGAAGTGGCCGAGGAAAGTCTCATGGGGCAGATTACGCTGATCAGCCATAACAGCTACCTGTTTAAAGGAACGGTGGAGGATAACCTGCGCATGGGAAATCCGGATGCCGAAAAAGCGGAAATGGAAGAAGCTTTGAAGGAAGTGAATCTGTGGGAATTTTTGATGGAGCAGGAGGGGCTGTCCACACAGCTGACAGAAGCGGCGGGAAACCTTTCCGGCGGACAGCGCCAGCGCCTTGCTTTGGCCAGAGCGCTGCTCCATGATTCCCCCATCTATATTTTTGATGAGGCCACGTCCAACATTGACGCGGAGAGTGAAGAGATGATCATGGACGTCATCAAGGGACTCAGAAAACGAAAAACCGTTCTTTTGATATCCCATCGCCTTGCCAATGTGGTGGAGGCAGACCAGATTTATGTCATGAGTCAGGGACAGATCAAAGAGCAGGGAACCCATCCGGAGCTTTTGGCAGAAAAAGGAATTTATGCCGATTTATTTGAACATCAGAGGCGTCTGGAACAGTATGGACAACGGACAGGAAATGGAGGTACAGAGTGGAACGCAGAAGTGGTATAAAAGTCATGGGCCAGCTGATCGGGCTGGTAAAGCCGCTGTTTCATGTGATGGCAGCAGCGATTGTTTTGGGAGTCATCGGATATCTGTGCGCGATTTTTCTGACGATTTTGGCGGGAAGCGGACTGATCCATATCCTGATGCAGGGCGCAGGCGAAACTGTGACAGGGGGAGGATGGCTTTTAAGCTTTTCCATTCCGGCATTGATCGGAATCATGGTGACCATCGCTGTTTTGCGCGGAGTGCTTCATTACGGAGAACAGGCGTGCAACCATTTTATTGCATTTAAGCTTCTGGCAATCATCCGCCACCAGGTATTTGCCGCCTTAAGAAGACTGACCCCCGCCAAGCTGGAAGGCAGAGATAAGGGGAATCTGATCTCCATTCTGACCAGTGATATTGAACTTTTGGAAGTATTTTATGCCCATACGATTTCCCCCATTGCCATTGGATTTTTGACATCGCTGATCATGGTCATCTTTATCGGCCATTACCATCCGGCGGCCGGAATCCTGGCAGCCATTGCATACATTGCCATCGGCGCCCTGCTCCCCCTCTGGAACGGAAGAAGGGGAGGAAACCTGGGGATGCGGTTTCGAAATGAATTCGGGGATATGAATAGTTTTGTCCTGGGATCGCTTCGGGGATTGGATGAAACCATCCAGTACGGTCAGGGAGAGCACAGAAATCAGGAGATGAAGAAACGTTCCCGAAAATTGGGAAGTCTTCAGCAGAAATTAAGCGGTATGGAAGGGACGCTGTGGGCCGTGACGGATCTGGCGATTCTGCTGTTTTCGTTTGGAATGCTGTTTTTGATGATTTTTTTGTATCAGAAAGAACTGGTGGGATTCGACGGTGTGGTATTGGGAACCATCGCCATGATGGGATCCTTTGGCCCTGTGGTGGCCCTGTCCAATCTGTCCAATAATTTGAATCAGACTTTGGCCAGCGGAGAACGTGTGCTTTCGATTTTGGAAGAAGAGCCCCAGGTGGAAGAGATTACGGGAAAGGAAGAAGTGACATTTGAAGGTGCTGGCTGTGAATCCGTGGATTTTTCCTATGAAGAAGAGCAGATCCTGCATCAGGTATCTCTGGACTTCCCAAAGGGGAAGATTGTGGGAATCCATGGAAGAAGCGGATCCGGAAAATCTACCCTGCTGAAATTAATGATGCGGTTTTGGGATCCGCAGAACGGACATATCGCCGTATCCGGCAGGGATGCAAGGGAAATCAATACGACCAACCTGCGGAATATGGAAGGCTATGTGACACAGGAAACCTACCTTTTCCATGACTCCATCGCTTCCAATATCGAAATCGGAAGGCCGGGGGCATCCCGGGAGGAAATCATGGAGGCGGCTAAAAAAGCATCCATCCATGATTTCATCGAAACCCTTCCCAAGGGATACGATACGCCGGTGGGAGAATTGGGCGATACCCTCTCCGGCGGAGAGCGTCAGCGGATCGGAATCGCCAGAGCCTTCCTGCACGATGCGCCGTTCCTTTTGCTGGACGAGCCCACCAGCAATCTGGATTCGCTGAACGAGGGTATTATCCTGAAGTCACTGAAGGAAACCTGCACAGAAAAAACGGTGGTGCTGGTCTCCCACAGGGAGTCCACCATGAATATCGCGGATACGGTATATCATATGGAAAACGGAAGAAAGTCCTGACCATGCATATACGCTTTATCCGTACGGTTTATTTTATGGTAATCAGCTCATATTCTTTCTGACCCAGTCCGATCTTTACCGCATGGTCGATTCCCACCATCCAGTTGGTTTCCGGGTGGGTATCGATGAAGTGGTCGTGATGGTGATGGGGCTGTTCGCTGAGCAGGCTTCCTTCGATGACCGGCATCCGGTTGCAGGCGTCGGCACAGGCGATATCCAGAGCCACCGGGTCGAAGGAGGCAAACATTCCCACATTCGGCACGATGGGTACGTCATTTTCCGAATGGCAGTCACAGTTGGGAGAGACATCCAGTACCAGGCTGATGTGGAAATGGGGTCTGTCCTTTACGACGGCATAGGCATACTCGGCGATTTTTTTGTTTAAGATGTCATTGGAGTTGTCGATGCCCGGGTGGACCGCATCCATGGGACAGACGCCGATGCAGCGTCCGCAGCCGACACAGCGGTCGTGGCGGATGGTGGCTTTTTTATCCTCTATGGTGATGGCATCGTGGGCGCAGATCTTCTGACAGCGTCCGCAGCCGACGCAGAGGTCGTGGGATACGAGGGGCTTCCCGGCGCTGTGCATCTCCATTTTCCCGGCGCGGGAACCGCAGCCCATTCCGATGTTTTTTAAAGCCCCGCCGAAGCCGGTGCTTTCATGTCCTTTAAAATGATTCAGGGAAATAAAGATATCGGCATCCATGATGGCGTGGCCGATCTTGGCTTCCTTTACATACTCTCCGTTGATGGGGACATAGGTTTCGTCGGTCCCCTTCAGACCGTCGGCAATGATGATATGACATCCTGTGGTAAACGGGTTATATCCGTTTGTGTAGGCGCTGTCCAGATGATCCAGAGCATTTTTTCTTCCGCCCACATATAGGGTGTTGCAGTCGGTCAGAAACGCTTTCCCGCCCCGTTCTTTGATAAAATCAACGACAACTTTGGAATAATTGGGACGCAGATAGGCCAGATTTCCCGGCTCGCCAAAGTGAATTTTGATGGCGGTATACGTGCGTTCAAAGGACAGGGTTCCGAGTCCGGCGGCGGTGATCAGCTGTTTCAGTTTGTCCAGCTGATTACGGCCGTTGGTGGTTCTGAAATTGGTAAAATAAACTTTGGATTTTTCCATATATGTTCCTCCATATCGTCAACATGCCTTTTCACAAGGAGAGAGGCATGTTTTTTTATTTTGATTATCATTTTAATATAAAAGGGCGGAAAAGGAAATGGATTATCAGAGTATTTGAATGAAAAAAGAAAGACTGGTTGGCAAATGGACCAAGTTGTGCTATTCTAGGGATGTTTCAATATCTCGGTATAGCAATAGAAGGGCAATACAAACGGGAAAATGCAAGGAAGAAAGAAGGAGTATGATAAAATGAGGATGAATGGGAATGCCATTGTGGGACAGTCAGGAGGACCGACGGCGGTCATAAATTCCAGTCTGGTCGGTGTTTATAAGACGGCGAGAGACTTGGGGGCACCCACTGTATATGGAATGCTAAACGGAGTACAGGGGCTGCTGAGTGAGCGCTATGTGGATCTTTCCAACCATATTCAGTCCGATCTGGACATTGAACTGCTCAAACGGACGCCGTCTTCGTTTCTGGGGTCGTGCCGGTTTAAGCTTCCGGAACCGGAACTGGGAAATGAAGTGTTTGAAAAGATCTTTGAAATTTTGAAAAAATTGGATATCCGCTATTTCTTTTATATCGGCGGAAACGATTCCATGGATACGATAAAAAAACTCTCTGATTATGCAGAACTGATTCATTCTTCCATTCGCTTTATGGGAGTGCCGAAAACCATTGACAATGATTTGGATGTGACGGACCATACGCCGGGATTTGGAAGTGCGGCAAAATATATTGCTTCCATCACAAAAGAAATCATCCGTGACGGTCTTGTCTATGACATTGACAGTGTGACGATCATTGAAATCATGGGCAGAAATGCCGGATGGCTGGCAGGCGCTGCAGCTTTGGCAAAGGGGGAGGACTGTGAAGGACCGGATCTGATTTTTCTGCCTGAAGTGGAGTTTGATATGGAGTTGTTTATGGATAAGGTAAGGGAACTCCAGAAGACGAAAAAGTCGGTTGTGATAGCTGTGTCAGAGGGAATCCGTCTGGCGGACGGCAGATACGTGGCTGAATTGGGCGCGGATCTTGGCAGGGAAGACGCATTCGGACATAAAATACTGACAGGGGCTGCCACCTATCTTTCCAGAGAGATCGGAAGACAGATCGGATGCAAGAGCCGTGCCATTGAGTTCAATACTCTTCAGCGCTGCGCATCCCACATCGTTTCCCGTGTAGATATCACAGAAGCATTTCAGGTGGGCGGTGCAGCGGTGAAAGCAGCCATGGAAGGACAGACCGGAAAAATGGTGACCTTAAAGCGTGTATCCGACGATCCGTATATCTGTGTGACAGACACCTTTGATGTACACAAAATCGCCAATGTGGAGAAGAAAGTTCCCCGCGAATGGATCAATGAGAGCGGTGACTATGTGACAGAAGCGTTTGAACATTATGTGCGTCCGCTGATCCAGGCAGAGCTGACACCGATGATGGTGGATGGGCTGCCCCGTCATCTGACGCTGCGGGATAAGGCACATAAAAATTAATGGAGGACAGAGTGAATAAGATAGTAGTCATAGACGGACAGGGCGGAAAGATGGGCGGTGCCATTATCAGTGCGCTGAAGAAAGCATTTCCCGGACAGCCGCTGTATGGAATTGGTACAAACAGCATCGCGACGGCAGCCATGCTGAAAGCCGGTGCAGACTATGGAGCGACTGGAGAAAATCCAGTTGTCGCAGCCTGTCGGGATGCGGACGTGGTGATCGGACCGCTTGGAATCGTCATCGCGGATTCCCTTTTGGGGGAGGTTACGCCTGCCATGGCCTGCGCGGTTGGCAGCAGCCGTGCCTATAAAATGCTCATACCAGTGAATCGATGCAATCATTGGGTGGCTGGTACAGAGAATCTGCCTCTTGGGGAATACATTCGGCAAGTGGTGGACAAATTGACGGAATGGCAGTCGGAAAATACGATGAAATAAGAGAATGGATGGCATTATGAAGTATTTATATCAGTTTTTAATCATTATAGGGTTTTCGTTTGCCGGAGAAATGATCCATGCAGTGCTTCCTTTGCCGGTACCAGCCAGTGTATATGGGCTGGTGCTTTTGTTTGTATGTCTGATGCTCGGCATTGTCAAGCTGAACCAAATTGAGGCAGCTGCTGATTTTTTTCTGCAGATTATGCCGGTTTTATTTATCGGCGCATCTGTGAGCCTGATGAACATATTCCAGGATATTTTGGGAAGTCTGGCGGCCATCCTGGTGATCACGGTGATCAGCACATTTGCGGTCATGGTGGTAACGGGAAAAACAGCCCAGTTTATCATTGAACGGAAAGAGAGAAAGGGGGAGGCGGTACATGAACATAAATGAAATGCTGAACGGTTCTCTGTTTTTTGGATTCTTTTTGAGTTTATTCTGCTACTGGGCGGCCTCCAAAATTGCCAGACGCTTTCCCTACACGATACTGAATCCGCTGTTATTGTCGGCGATTTTTATCATTGCCATTTTGGCGGTATTCCATATTGATTACGATACCTACAACGAAGGTGCCCAGTATCTGTCTTATCTGCTGACACCGGCCACCATCTGTCTGGCAGTTCCGATGTATCGCCAGATTCAGGTTCTGAAGACACACTTTGTGGCCATTTTTTTCAGTATGCTGGCAGGCTGTATCGCCTGCGCCCTTGTGATTTTGGGATTGTCATGGGTGTTTCAGCTGGATCCGCAGATTTATCATGCCCTGCAGCCCAAGTCCATCACGACAGCCATTGCCATCGGAGTGGCAGAAGAAGCGGGAGCCAACAGTACGATTACGGTGGCAGCTGTCATTTTTACCGGATTGATCGGAGCCATCGGCGCGAAGAGTTTCTGCCGCCTGCTTAAAATTACCCATCCGGTGGCTGTGGGCCTTGCCTGCGGCAATGCTGCCCATGCCATCGGAACGAGTAAAGCACTGGAATTTGGGGAAGTGGAAGGAGCCATGAGCAGTCTTGCCATAGTCACAGCGGGAATCATGACCGTTATCTTGGTGCCCATTTTTGCATAGTCAGCGGATGGGAAAGGAATCTTTTAAACATAATGCCCCGTATCCCAGCCTGGGATTGGGGTAGTCAAAGGAGCCTGGCAGATGCCTGGCTCCTTTTAGCATATAAGCCTTTACTTTTTCTCCGTACAGGTAAGGATCATTTCCCTGTACGATTCCCCACTGCATCATGAGAGCGGCACTGCCTGTGACCACGGGGGTGGCGAATGAGGTGCCGGTGACTGCCGTATATTGGTCAGGAGGCGCCGGGGCATTCAGGCTGACGCCGGGAGCCACAAGGTCGGGTTTAATCTGCTGGGGATACCGCGTAAATCCTCTTCCGGAAAAATCGGCATAGGAATTGAGAGAGGAATCGTAGGCGCCTGCGGTGATCACGCCGGAGGCAGTGGAGGGAATCGTCAGCGTGGTATCCGGAGTCGATGTGAGAAACCGCGTATTTCGGTTTAAAACCCCTCCGCCCGGGAGCCACATGTGATAAGTCCCGTCGATGATCCGTTGGGGAATGAGCCGGATTTTCCAGATTCCGCTGCCTATGTAGGAGCCTGTGGGGATAAAGTCCAGATAGATCTCCTGGGAGGTACTGAAAGGCGAAGGTTCTCCGTAAAAAATCAGGAGTTCTGTGCGGTCCACCGTCAGGCGCTGTGCACCAAAGAGGGGAAGAATGGGGCCGATGGTGATGCCGGTGGGGCTTTCCAGAGTGATGGAAAATTCATCCACATAATTTTTCCATAGCTGAACGTTCAGGGACGGCTCATAATTTCCCACAGACAGTTCGACGGTTTCCGCCGAAGAGGACAAGGTGCCGGATGCATGGATGGCAGAAGCTCCCTCATTGCCGCTTCCTGTACAGATGGTTACCCGTCCATGGCCAGAGGCCGTATTTAAGTAGGTTTCCAGAAGAGAGGTGCCGTCGTGGGAACCATAGTTATTGCCAAAACTCAGATTCAGGGCCAGGGGAAGATTGAGGGATGCCGCCGTGCGGATGCAGTAGTCCACGCCCATCATAAGCTGGGTTGTCCGGGGAAAGGACGCAGGAGAAGGCGTGCCGAGGCGGACCGCGATCAGGGCGGATTTTGGGGCGATGCCTTTATAACGTCCCTGGCTGGCATTTCCGTTTCCGGCGGCGATGCCGGCGACGGCAGTGCCGTGGCCGCTTCTGTCCTCCGGGAGGGGAGCGCCTGTGCGCAGGGCTTCATTGATCTGCTCTGGCAGCCATTCGCTGCCCATGGGATATCCGGCCGGCGGATTGCCGACGGCCGTCTGATCCCAGAAGCGGATCAGACGGGTGGTGCCGTCGCTGTTCTGAAAATCCGGATGGGTCAGAGTGAGGCCGGAATCCACGATTCCCACCAAAATCCCCTCACCATCCAGGTTCCAGGGGGACTGATAAAGGGAGGTGATGCAGGAAGACTGTCTGGCCTGGATGACGGAGAAAAAAAGACGCTTTGGTTTTTCTATAAATGTGACATTGGGCAGGGCAGATAGGGCGGAAAGATAGGAACTGGGCAGAGTGACAATGGAAAAATTGCCCAAGAGCTTTGTGGAAGTAATCAGAGGGGACTGATCGGTAAAATCAGCCAGATCACCTGTGTGGCGGACAATCACTTCCCATTGATCCGTGGAAGAATCGAATCCCACCGCCAGGGAAATCGACTTCTGCCGCTCTTGCGGGGTGGCTTCCAGGGATAGATTCAAAAGGTTTTCTAATTTTTGATTTGGCATAGGGGACCTCTTTTCTATTTATTTGGGGATGGAGGGAGGGCGGGGGATATATTATATATATTTCTGAGGTTGGGGAGGATAGAACAGGGAAAGAGTGAATGGAATGGATACCCGGACGGCCGGGTTTTCATTTTGCTCACAATTTATTTACTCCTGCGTTTGTCCTGAAGAATTGGCGTATTTTGTGGATTATTTTCCGATAATATGCTATACTAATCTTATATTTGGCTATTTTTGGCTGGAGGTCTGGTAACAGTTGTTTGTCTTCTGGATGAAAGGCGGGAAGAGTTGGATGACGATACGCGAAAGAATAGAACAGATGGAAGAAGAACGGTTCAGTCCATTTGCGTCTCTGAGCCGATATTCAAAAGGGAGGGAACGGCCGGAGGAACCCTGTGATATCCGTCCGTGTTATCAGAGAGACAGAGATCGAATTCTGCACAGCAAATCGTTTCGCAGAATGAAACAAAAGACACAGGTGTTTGTCTGTCCCCACGGCGATCACTATCGGACGCGGCTGACCCATACGCTGGAAGTGTCACAGACCGCTAGGACGATTGCCAGGGCGCTTCGGCTCAATGAAGATTTGACGGAGGCCATTGCGCTGGGGCATGATCTGGGCCACACGCCTTTTGGCCACTCAGGAGAAAGGGCTCTGGATAAAGCGCTTTCCGGAAGTGGGATGCGGTTTGAACATGCCAGGCAAAGCCTCAGGGTTGTGGAAAAATTGGAAAAAGATGGAGAAGGATTAAATTTGACCTGGGAAGTTCGGGATGGTATATTAAATCATGGGACAGCATGTACTCCGGCGACTCTGGAGGGGAAAATTGTGCGGATCTGCGATAAAATTGCCTATGTGAATCATGATATTGATGATGCCGTCCGCGCTGGAATTCTGAAAAAGGAAGAACTGCCGGAAGTGTATACAAGGGTGATCGGGGATACTTCCAGACAGAGGCTGAACGGATTGATCCATGACATTATTATCCAGAGCGAAGGGAAAAATGATATCCTTCAGTCGGAGCCCATGTATGAGGCTCTGATGGGGATGCGCCGCTTTTTGTTTGAGAATGTATATACAAGCAAAATTGTAAAAGCAGAGGATGCAAAAGTGGAGCGGATGCTGATGGATTTGTATGAATATTATGGAGATCACTGGGAAGATATGTCGGAGGAATACGTCAAGATGGTAGAACAGGGAACGGCAAAAGAGCGGGTGGTCTGCGATTACATAGCGGGGATGACGGATTCATTTGCCGTGGCCAAGTTTGAGGAGATTTTTGTGCCGAAATCCTGGGAATAGGGAGGCAGGCGATTTACGGAAGTTCGGAAGGACCGGAGAAAAGAAAAACAGACAGGAGAGATGTGCATGCATTATCCGGATGAATTTATAGAAGAGGTGCGGATGCGCAATGACATTGTGGATGTCATAGGAAATAGTGTCCATTTGCAGAAAAAAGGAAGCAGTTATTTTGGCTTGTGTCCGTTTCACAATGAAAAGTCTCCGTCATTTTCCGTTTCAAGGGATAAACAAATGTATTATTGCTTTGGATGCGGAGCAGGCGGAAATGTCATTACGTTTGTGATGGAATATGAAAATTTCAGCTTTGTGGAGGCGGTTCAGTATCTGGCAGAGCGGGCCGGGATGGAGATTCCAAAACAGGAGTATTCGCCGGAGGCCAGACGCCAGGCCGATCTGAAAGGGACACTTTTGGAGATCCAGAAAAAAGCAGCCACGTATTTTTATTATCAGCTGAAAGCGGGCAGCGGAAAAGCCGGATACGAATATTTGAAAAACCGGGGACTTTCTGATGATACCATCCGTTCTTTTGGTCTTGGATTCGCCAATCCATATCCGGATGACCTTTACCGCTATCTGAAGAAGGAGGGATACTCCGATGAGATTTTAAGGGAATCCGGTTTGGTCAAGATAGAGGAACGGGGAGCCTATGACAAATTCTGGAACCGTGTGATGTTTCCGATCATGGATATCAATAATCGTGTGATTGGATTCGGGGGGCGTGTGATGGGGGATGGCAGCCCGAAATATCTGAATTCCCCGGAGACCAAAATATTTGATAAAAGCCGCAATATGTATGGAATGAACGTGGCGAGACGTTCCAGAAAGCCTTATCTTTTGGTTTGTGAGGGGTATATGGATGTCATCAGTATGCACCAGGCGGGATTCACCAATGCGGTGGCTTCCCTGGGGACAGCATTTACAGCCCAGCATGGATTGCTGATTAAGCGGTATGTCCATGAAGTGATTCTGACTTACGACAGCGATACAGCCGGGGTGAAGGCGGCTCTGCGTGCGATTCCAATGCTGAAAGAAGCCGGACTCTCGGTGAAGGTGCTGAATATGCAGCCCTACAAGGATCCGGATGAATTTATAAAAAATTTGGGAGCTGAAGCATTTCAGGAAAGAATTGATCAGGCCGTCAATGGATTCATGTTTGAGATTCGTAACCTAAGACAGCAGTTTGATCTGTCCGACCCTGAGCAGAAGACAGAATTTTTCAATCAGACAGCAGAAAAACTTTTGGTGTTTGAAGATGAAATGGAGCAAAACAATTACATAGAAGCCGTATCCAGAGAATATGGGATCAATTATGATATTTTACGAAAAAAAGTCGGAGCCATGGGGAATCGGGCCGGGCTTGTGAGAGAGCGGGCAGCTGTCGTGAAATCCGGGATCCAGAAAAGAAGCGAGAAGGAGGACGCCAACCATCAGGCGCAGCGGCTTTTGCTCACCTGGCTTTGTGAAGAGCCCGCTGTCTATGACAAGATCAGTTCTATCATTGAACCGGGAGATTTCACCGAAGAATTGTACCGACAGGTGGCAGAGATGCTTTTTGCCCAGCTGGAGTCGGGAAAGAGAAATCCGGGGGAGATTTTGAATCATTTTATCAATGATGAGGAACAGTACAAAGAAGTAGCGGCGATTTTTAATACAAAATTAAAAGAGGGTATGACAAAGGAAGAGAGGAACCGGGCATTTCGCGAGACGGTTCTGCGTGTGAAAAAAAACGGATTGGATTATGCCAGCAGAAATGTGCAGGATGTCGCACAGCTGCAGGCGATCATAAGCGCACAGAAGACATTAAAGACACTGAATATTTCGCTGGATTAGGGAGAAACTAAGAAAGAATCCGGCTAATCAATGGCCAGGCCGGCTGGAGAGTTGCTGGCATTGGAGTTGGGGAAGGAAGGACGCTGATGAAGGAACAATTAATGAAAATCCAAGAAAAGCTGCCGCAGCTTTTGGAACTGGCAAAAAAGAAGAAGAATATACTGGAAGAAAAAGAAGTGAGAGATTTCTTTTCCGATTTGGAGCTGGATGCCGAAGAATACAGCCAAGTCCTGGAATATTTGGAAAAGCACAATGTGGATGTTTTGGAGATTAAAACGACAGAGCAGCTGGAAGATTTAATTCCGGAACTGGAAAGTGAAGAAGAGGATGAGATCGATGTGGATCAGATGGATCTGGCAGTCCCAGATGGTGTCAGCCCGGAAGATCCGGTGCGGATGTACCTGAAGGAAATCGGAAAAGTGCCTCTTTTGTCTTCGGAGGAAGAAATCGAACTGGCAAAACGGGTGGCTGAGGGCGACGAAGAAGCGAAAAAAAAGCTGGCCGAGGCAAATCTTCGCCTGGTGGTCAGCGTGGCCAAGCGGTATGTGGGACGGGGAATGCAGTTTTTGGATTTGATCCAAGAGGGAAATCTTGGTTTGATCAAGGCAGTGGAAAAATTTGATTATACCAAAGGTTATAAGTTTAGTACCTATGCCACATGGTGGATTCGCCAGGCGATTACCAGAGCGATCGCTGACCAGGCCAGGACCATACGGATTCCGGTGCATATGGTGGAGACGATCAACCGTCTGGTGCGGGCATCCAGACAGCTGGTGCAGGAACTGGGAAGGGAGCCTACGCCGGAGGAACTGTCCAAACGGCTGAACATCCCTGTGGAAAAGGTGAATGAAGTGATGAAAATTTCGCAGGAACCGGTATCTTTGGAAACTCCTGTGGGAGAGGAAGATGACAGTCACCTGGGAGATTTTATTCAGGATGATAATATGCCGGTGCCGGCAGAGGAAGCTGCTCATATGCTTCTGAGTGAGCAGTTGGAAGAAGTTCTTTCGACACTCTCTGAGCGGGAAGAAAAGGTGCTCCGCCTTCGCTTTGGACTGGATGACGGCAGGGCCAGGACACTGGAAGAGGTGGGAAAAGAGTTTAATGTCACCAGGGAGCGAATCCGCCAGATCGAGGCGAAAGCCCTTCGAAAGCTGAAGCATCCCACGAGGAGTAAGAAACTGAAAGATTATCTGGATGAATAAATATAGAACGGAGACGGAAGCATGCAGTTATCAAAACGCCTGCAGTGTATTGCAGATTATGTGACAGTGGGAAAACGCACAGCGGACATCGGATGTGACCACGGATGGGTGTCTATTTACCTCGCCAAACACAAAATTGCGCCTGCAGTGATTGCCATGGATGTGGGAAAGGGACCGCTGCAGCGGGCCAGGGAACATATCCGGGCATATGATATGGAAGATAAGATTGAAACCAGACAAAGTGACGGCCTGGCAGCTTTAATGCCGGGGGAAGTGGATGCAGTGGTGATTGCCGGGATGGGCGGGCCGCTGATGATACGAATTCTGACAGAAGGTTGGCCCGTCACGGCGCTCCTGGATGAGATGATATTATCTCCCCAGTCAGAATTGGAGGATGTCAGACGGTTTTTGGCCCAAAACAGCTGGAGAATCCTCCGGGAAGAGATGATCCTGGACGAGGGAAAATATTATACGATTATGAAGGCAGTGCACGGCCAGGCAGAAGAGAAAACAGCTGCTGATTTTCGCTATGGCCGTCATATGATAGAAAATAAAGATCCGGTTCTATATCAATTTTTAAAAAAAGAACGGGAAATCAAAAGGTCGATCCTTCAGAAAATACGCGGAAACGATACGAGTTCCAGTCTGGAGCGTGTCTGCGAACTGAAGGAAGAACTGGCAGTCATTCAGGAGGCTGTCGATCGAATGGAAGGAAAGAGTGAGGTAAGTACATATGAAGTGTAAAAATGTGGTAGAGCTGCTGAATCGTCTGGCACCGGAGTCCCTGGCCTGCGAATGGGACAACGTAGGGCTTACGGTGGGAAGATTTGACAAAAATGTCTCAAAGATCCTGGTTGCATTGGAAATGACGAATGATGTGGTGGAGAAGGCCATCGAAGAGCAGGCAGACATGATCATCACCCATCATCCGATGATTTTTCAGGCGCAGAAGAAAATAAACAGCGAGACTTCCCTTGGACGGATGCTTTCGTGCCTGCTGCGGTATGATATTGCCTGCTATGCCATGCATACCAATTTTGACGCCGTGGCCGGGGGAATGGCGGATCTGGCGGCAGAACGGCTGGAATTGAAAAACATCGGCGTTCTGGCGGAGGAGCAGGAGTATAAGGACGGCGACGGCACTGTAAAAGTGGCTGGCATCGGGAGAGTCGGAGTGATTGGCGAAGAAATTCTTCTTCAGGAGCTGTGTACCAAAATCAAGAAAAAATTCGGCGTACAGGTTTTGAATGTCTATGCCAGCGAGAATAAAATGGACTCCTATATTTCCAAAGTGGCCATTGTGCCCGGATCAGGAAAAGAATATATGAAAGATGCCATTAAGAAACAGGCCGAGGTATTGATTACAGGAGATGTGACACATCATGCCGGATTGGAAGCCGTGGAAGAGGGACTGATTTTGATTGACGCGGGACATTACCGTCTGGAACATATTTTTATTGAATTCATGGAGCATTATCTGAATAAAAATATAAGTTCCGATGTGGATGTGGTGTCGATGCCGGTGAAGAATCCGTTCAGCATTCTGTAGTAATTTCTGAGTATCCCCGGATGGATCAGGAAAAGCAGCGGTTAGAATCGCAGAAATGAGAGGCAGCAATATGGTGAAGATAACGATCAATGGGACTGTGGAAAAATATCCGGAGGGAACGAAATATCTGGATATCGCGAAAAAACATCAGAAAGAATATGAAAACGATATCGTTCTTGTAAAGAACAACGGAAAATTGAGGGAATTGTTCAAAAGTGTGGGCTCCGATGCCGTACTGGAGTTTGTGACGACGAAGGATAAGATCGGAATGGATACGTACCGGAGAAGTTCTATTCATATGATGCTGAAGGCATTTTATGATGTGGCCGGTGCAGATATGGTACAGAAAGTACGAGTTCATTTTTCCATCAGCAACGCGATATACTGCGAGGTACATGGGATGGAGATCGGGCAGGAGCTGCTTGATCGGGTGAAGGCGAGAATGCTTGCGATTGTAGAGGAGCGAATGCCAATTGAAAAGAAGAGCATGAATACAGAAAAGGCCATTGCACGTTTCCGCCAGCATAGAATGTATGATAAGGAACGGCTTTTTTCCTACCGGAGGGTATCCAGGGTAAATCTTTACCGCATCGGAGAATTTGAAGATTACTATTATGGATATATGGTGCCGGATACCGGATATCTGCGCTACTTTGACCTGGCATTATATGAGAGAGGGTTTGTATTAAAACTTCCGATTCGCCAGAACCCGACACAGGTGGCACCATTTGTTCCCCAATCCAAATTGTATCAGACACTGCGGGAATCGACCGAGTGGGGAGACCGGATGGAGATCAGCACCGTGGGTCAGCTCAATGATATGATTGCCAATGGTAAAAGCAATGAACTGATCCTGATACAGGAAGCATTGATGGAGAAAAAGATTGCTGAGATAGCGGAGGATATCATAAAGTCTCCGGGAAAAAAATTTGTCATGATAGCCGGTCCGTCTTCTTCCGGGAAAACCACATTCTCCCATCGTCTTTCCATTCAGCTGAAAGCGCTGGGACTGAAGCCCCATCCCATTGCGGTGGATGATTACTTTGTAAACAGGGAAGACAGTCCGAAAGATGAATATGGAAATTACAATTACGAGGATTTGGAATGTATCGATGTCAGACAGTTCAATGCAGACATGAACCGGCTGCTGAGCGGAGAAGTGGTGGAGATGCCTGAGTATAATTTTATCAGCGGGAAACGGGAGTATAAAGGCAAGACACTTCACTTGGGAAAGGAAGACATTCTTGTGATCGAGGGTATCCACTGTCTGAATGATGCTCTGACACCGGAATTGTCCAAGGAAAGCAAATATAAGATTTATATCAGCGCGCTGACGCAGCTGAACATTGATGAGCATAATCGGATTCCGACGACGGACGGAAGACTGATCCGCAGAATTGTCAGGGATGCCAGAACGAGGGGAAACAGCGCCAGGGAGACTTTAAAGATGTGGAATGCGGTGAGAAAAGGAGAGGAGAAAAATATATTCCCCTATCAGGAGACGGCCGATGCCATGTTCAATTCAGCATTGATCTATGAACTGGCGGTGCTGAAAATTTACGCAGAACCTCTCTTGTTTCAGATCAAAAAGGGAGAACCGGAGTATCAGGAAGCGAAGAAATTGCTGAAATTTTTCGATTATTTCCTGGGAATACCAGGGGAAACGATTCCCCAGAATTCACTGATCCGTGAATTTATCGGCGGCAGCTGTTTCAAAGTGTGAGAACAGGACAAACGCATGAGTAAATAAATTGTGAACAAAATGGGAATCCGGACGGCCGAAGGGAGCGAACCTTTTCCCTGTCGGGTCGCTCTCGCTCCGTGAAAAACGTAGCGGTACTAAGATTTTTCTGCGCC
>DVJD01000106.1 GCA_018710785.1 Candidatus Fimimorpha excrementavium | reverse complement strand
TAGTGGACAGACTCGGATATCCATCCATGACTGCCCACTATCTAAAAGTGCGTGTAAACTATTGAACCGCGTAGTACCGAACGGTACGCTACGTGGTGTGGAAGGGGAGGGTCAAATCTCCCCTATCCGATGGTTCAGTAGTCATCCAGGATAATGGGGCTGCCGATGTAACAGGAGGTGGTTTGATCAGAACCATCGGAAAAAGCGATGGTGACGTTGATTTTATCCTGGTCGGATCGGATATAGGAATCGATGGAGTCGGTGTATCCGTAAAAGGTGTCGGTTCCGCCATCCCGGATGCTTTGCACCGGTGAAGCGTCCAAGGTGTCAAACAGACTGGAAGCAGCAGCCTGGCGCTCGGTGGCGGTCAGTGGGCGGGAGTAGGTTCCCTGGATGAGGGTGCAGATGGTTCCGGTCAGTCCGTAGCGGATTTTGATCTGTTCCAAAACGGAAGAAAATGAGGTCAGGGATAGAGAAGAGGGGAGCATCAGGCGAATGCGCAGATAGTCGCTGGTGTTCCAGTCATTTTGTATGGACAGATACTCCAGGGAAAGCGTTCCGTTGGCGCTTTCGTGGAGGAGGGATGTGATGCTTCCGTTTTCCTTTTGGACGGTGACCGGGGCAGGCGGAGAAGCAATCGAAAACTCTCTGGCCAGGGCAGTGAGCAGTTCCTGCTGTTTGGAAAAAGGCAGATAATCCGGATAGGGAGAAGACAGTTCCAGAGAGGCCTGGGTTTGCCTGAACGACGTATTGACAGACGCAGGGATCATACCATCCATATTTTGAATATTGACAGGCAGACGCTCCGGCTGGGAGGACTGACAGATCGTTTGGATCAGAGCAGCGGCCCAGAGGATGCATACGAGGGGAACCATCCATTTTTTCATTTCCATTTCACTCCTTTCATTCCTGTGCTGTTTAGGTTTCCTTTTTCCAATAGGTTTCTTCATTTTTTTCCATTATGGCCCTTTTATTGGAAGAATATACCACTTCTGCGCGGTATTACACGAATTTTTAAAAGGAGCATATTTTATAGGGAACGAATAGGGAAAGGAAATCAATTATGATTGATCATAGAAAAAAGTTTCCGTTTGAAATCAGCGGCCTGACGGATCAGAGGGGAAGAACCGGAATGGAAGCCATATATGCCGACGGCTGGTTCAATGGAAATGAAGAAGAAGAGAACGATATGCCGTCTCCCCAATATCATCCCAATGTGCTGCCATGTTATCAGAAAAGCAGCGGCATGAGCCGGACACACAGGCCCTGTCCGTGCCAGGAGAATGGATGGGGAGTGGTTCTTCCGGATCAGGAAACCCAGTACTGGATGAATATGTATCCCGAAAAAATGAGCCGCGTGCAGAGAAAAGTGGAAGAAGAATGCGACAAGATGGATTATGAAGGCAGTATCATGTATGATGAATTTCCAGACAGGGTGCTGCTGAAGCGAATCAGCCGCAATATTTATGAACTCCTTTTGGAGGATGATCTGCTTTCGGAAGGGGAGGTCATCGACACAGACGCCCGGGAAGTGGAATCAGAGGAAGAAAACTTGAAAGAGACGGGGCTCTTCTCTCCAAAGCCGGAAAGACCGCCAAAACCACCGACGGGGCCTGGAAGGCCGCCCATGAATCCGGGATCTCCTGGGCGTCCCGGAGGTCCCGGGAGACCGCCCATGGGTCCCGGACCGGTGCGCCCTCCCATGAGACCGGGATGTCCGTCGGGAAGGTGCAAAAGAAAGGACAGCTGGCTGAAGGAAGCCGTAGATGTTCTTTTGTTTGAAGAGATGCACAGAAGGAGACGGAACCGTTACAGATAAATTTAAAGAAAATTTCAGTTGTGGTTTCCAGACTTTGCATTTAAAATAGAGATCACAGGGGCTGCTGCAGAAGCGAAACTGCCGGTTGGTCTGCAGTGACGGCAGACCGGTGCAGCACCCCGTGTGGTTCGGCCAAAAGAACCGGCTAAAGTTGAGACAAGTTTGGAGGAATGAAATTGAAAAAGACATTCAAGAGGGTTCTGCTTCTGACCGCCGTATTTTTGATTGTCGTGATCGCTGCTGTCGTGACCGCCATTTATCAAAATCGGGGAAGGGAATCTCAGGGAACCCTGCAGGCAGCGTCGTATCCGCTGATTCGTCTGATATATGAAGGAGATAACTATCATGAACTTCATGGATATACAGAAAAAATGGATCCGGTCAGTGTCAGGGACAGTATCACACCTCTGAATGAGGATCGGACATTGACCATGAGGATCGAGACATATGGGCAGCAGATCCGGTCGGTGTCATATCAGATCCGAAGTCTGGACGGCAGTCATCTGATTGAAGATACCCAGGTGGCCAGTTTTCAGCAGCAGGAAAATGAGATGACGGCCAATCTGCAGATTTCCAATCTCATTGAAGAAAATAAAGAATATATACTCATGGTGGAGGTGGATACAGACAGCCGTCCCATCTATTATTACAGCAGGATTATCTACGGGGAATCCATGTATACAACGGAACTGCTGAATTTTGTGAAAGAATTTTCCAACGCCACCTTTGACTCCGGGCTGGCGGCAGATTTCGGGATAGCCAACTATCTGCAGACGGATTCCAGTATCGGAGCTTCTGATTACAGCTATACCAATATCCATTCCACGAGGGCCATGGTGACTTGGGGGGATTGGAAGCCGCAGAGAGTGGGAGAAGTCAGCGCCAAGATTACAGAATTGAGTGATACGCAGATGTCCGTAGTCCTGACGTATCAGATACAGTCGCAGGACGACGAGATTCTCTTATATGATGTGGACGAGTTCTTCTGCGTCCGTTACCGCAATGACCGGGTTTATCTGCTGGACTATGCAAGAAACGTCAATCAGGAATTTTCGGTCAGCCAGTCGGCCATGGAAAACGGAAGTCTTCTGCTGGGGGTTACCGGCCGGGACTGCCAGGTGGAGCAGGCCGAGGGGGAAACGGACAGCACGGCCAAAATGGTGGCGTTTGCATATGACGGACAGCTTTGGACGTATCAGCCGGAAAAAAATGAGATGAAACAGATTTTCTCCTTTCAGGAGGAAGAAGACAGCGATGTCCGCCATCGATATAAGGAATATGAGATCCGGATTGTCCATGCAGCGGAAAACGGCAATGTGGATTTTATGGTATATGGATATATGAACCGCGGCGATCATGAAGGCAGGGTCGGAATCAGTTTTTATCGCTATATAGAGGAAGAAGGCTCATTGGAAGAAAAGTTTTTTATCCCTGTCACGGTATCCAGCCAGATGCTGCGAGCGGATTTGGGAGAACTGACGTATGTCAATCAGAGCGACATGTGTTATTTTCTGTATGGAAATAGTATTTATTCGGTGGATCTTACCAGCGGAGAATGTGTGGAAGTGACAAACCGCGCGCAGAAGGGCATGTACGCCAAGAATGACAGGGAAAATCTTGTGGCCTGGCAGGATGGAGAAGATGAGAATTTTCCCGATAGGATCCAGGTGCTGAACATGGACAGCGGGGAAATCACATCCATTACAGCAGCGGAAGGAGAGTACGTAAAGCTGGAAGATTTCATTCAGAATGATCTGGTTTACGGCATTGGGAGAATATCCGATGCTGTGACCGAATCCGGGATGGTGACCGCATATCCCATGTACGCGCTGGAAATCGTGGATGCAGATAATCAAATGGCTGTGGAGACACACTATGAGGTGGCCGGAATCCATATTATGGATGCCCAGGTGTCAGAGAGTCAAATATCCATGAAGCGGGCCATAAAGGGGGCAGACGGAACATATCAGGATACAAACGATGATATGCTTCTTCTGAATTACAGGGATGAAGATGACGCGGCGGAATTTGTGACGACGAGAACCTCTGATACCAGAAAGAGAGAATATTATCTGAATCTGGGGATAGAGGAAAGTGCCGGAATCTCTGTGACGGCGCAGATCCCTCCTATTCGGAGACAGGGAGATTCCAGGCAGATCACCCTGCCGGACAGCCAGAGCGCAGCGGCGGGATACTATGTGTACGCCAAGGGCGGTCTTATGGCGAGGGAGGGAAATCTCAGCAGTGCAATCTCCACAGCCTATGACAACATGGGAGTCGTGGTGGATGCCAGCCAGAACTATCTGTGGACCAGAGACACCAGGGATGTATACAAAACCCTGGGAGTGGGTCTGGAGGAAGCGGATTCCAATGAAGAATCCCTGGCAGCGGCGCTTCGCATGATCATCCAGTATGAAGGAGGCGGACAGGTGGACACAGCAGGCGATCTGGCCAGTCAAAAATCGGCCTATCAGATTCTGAGTGAGGCCCTTCCGGAACAGATCATTCTGGATCTGCAGGGCTGTACCGTCCCGCATCTGCTGTATTATATCAATGAAAACCATCCGGTTCTGGCGCTGACAGGAGACGGATCCGCCCGGGTGATTCTGGGATACGACTCTTCCAATGTGACGATCTACGATCCGTTTGGAAATCAGACGTACACAATGTCCCAGGACGAAGCGACACAATCGTTTGCAGCATTTGGCAGCCGTTTTATCAGCTGCGTGACTCCTTAGAGACCGGACGGACACAGATCAGGCTGCTGGTCAGGAAAAGGCCATATCTTCGGATATAGCGGCGCAGCTCCCGATAGGAAATATAATATTGTTTTCCCCATGAGGATACAGAGAGCACGCAGGATCCTGAGGAGGTATAAAACAGTCCTGTTATGGTGACAAAGTGGGCATGGACATTTTGATTGGCACTGGGAAGAAGATGAGGCAGTCTTCCCGGTGCCTTTTTTCCATCAGAAGAATAAAACATAACCCCATGTCTGCCTCGGAAATTTGGAAAATTCGGACCAATGGACAGGATGACAGGGATATCGTTGGAGAGAGAGTCCCGGATGGCAGAGAGCATCCGGCCGCCGGTATTGAGCCACATATAATGGGCGCGGTAGGGAAGGCGCCTTCGGAGAAAGAAGTGGTTCAGAGACAGAGAAAGAGCTGCGCCGGTACATCCGAAAAATGGAAGGGTAAAGGTGTAGCGGCGGTTCATGAGCCTGGCATAGTCCAGATAAGACTCTTTGGACAGGGGGTGGTCCGGGGATTCTGCCGCAAGCGTCTCAGGCGTGGAGACAGAATGCTTTCGGGTCAGATAAAGACAGAGATCCGAAAGAGCGGTATTGCCGCAGCCATAGCGGGAAAGCCGTGTGTCCGTTCCAAAAGGAGAGGTCCTTGGAAACCACTGCTGACTGCCGCCATAGGAAAAAGAGGCGCCGTCAGGGACTTGAATATAGGATTCTTTTTTTAGAAAAATGGATTTTATCATATGCGTGTTCCTTTCCGCTGGTGTTTTGAAGGAGTTTGGGGCAGACGAGGATTCCTGTCGGCATGACTCTCTCGACCAATGAGGAACCATGTAAACTTGATCCTTGCGTTCCTCGTTATTATACTACAAAGCAGAGGGGCAAGGGAACATTTCTGCGTTCCCCCTGCTTTTTCATTCCGGTTCTTGCCCTAACCCTGCATTTGGTATATAATAAATCAAATAGAGTGTGCGATATGCGCGGAAAGGAAACGACTCATGAGAGAATATGTAATTATCACAGACACCAATTCAGATCTTCCCAAAGAGTATGTCACGCAGCGCCATATTCTGCAGATACCGCAGTATACGACGCTGGATGGCGTGACATATGAGGGAGCGGAAGGGATTGAACCCAGCGAGTTTTACCGGAAAATGAGGGAGGGCAGTATGCCTCAGTCTCAGGCGATTAATCCGGCTGTGGTGGAGGAAACGTTTCGGAGTGTTCTGGCGGAGGGAAAGGATATTTTGTATATCAGTTTTGCGTCCACACTGAGCAGCAGTTATAATGTGGCGGCCATGACGGCGAAAGAGCTGGAAGAAGAGTTTCCGGAAGCGAAAATCTGCGTGGTGGATTCCATGAATGTGTCGCTGTCGGAAGGACTGCTGGTACATAAGGCCTGGAAGAAGAAGGAAGCAGGATGTTCTCTGGAAGAAAATGTAAAATGGCTGGAAGAAAATAAATTGCACGTGTGCGTGAAATTTACAGTGGATGATCTGCATCATCTTCAGCGGGGAGGACGGGTATCCAAGACAACGGCTGTGGTCGGCAGTATTTTAAACATCAAGCCAATGATGATACTGGACGACAGCGGGCAGCTCAAAGCGGTGGGAACGGTGCGTACAAGAAAGAAAGCGTTGATGGCTCTCGTGGATTATATGGGAGAGAAAATACCCGGCTGGGAGGCAGAGAACGATATGGTGGCCATTGTCCATGGGGACTGCCTGAAAGATGCCCAGTTTGTGGCCGAACAGGTGAAGGAGCGATTCCATATACCGGAAGTGATGATCAATGATATCAACCCGAGTATTGGCGTACACGCCGGACCGGGAGCACTGGGGCTTCTGTTCTTCGGGACAGGACGGGAATAGGGCGCTGCAGATTTTGCAGCACCTTTTCTATTTCCGGAAAAATCTTAAGAAAAATGTCCGTTGACCGGAAGAAGGTGTGCCTGTACAATCAGGATGAAGGAGGAATGGATATGTCTGATATTAATATTCTGGTGGTAGATGATGACAGGGAAATCGCGGAATTAATTGAAATATACTTGGTGAGTGACGGATATAAGGTCTGGAAGGCATACAATGCAAAAGAAGGTTTGGAAATACTGGATAATCAGAATATAGCTTTGGTTCTTCTGGACATTATGATGCCGGGGATGGACGGGCTGGAGATGTGCAAACAGATCAGAACGTATAATAACATTCCGATTATTATATTGAGCGCCCGTTCCAACGACCTGGATAAGATTCTGGGGCTTGGCAGCGGAGCAGATGATTATGTGACAAAGCCATTCAACCCTCTGGAGCTGACAGCCAGAGTGAAAGCCCAGCTGAGGCGGTTTACACAGCTCAATCCAGGAGGCGGCCCGGCAGAACAGCAGAATGAAATCATTCTCCGGGGACTTGTGATCAATAAAGATAATCATAAGGTGTCCGTCTATGGAGAAGAGATTAAGCTGACGCCCATTGAATTTGATATTTTATATTTGCTGGCTTCCAATCCGGGGAAAGTATTCAGTACGGATGAGATTTTTGAACGTGTATGGAATGAGAAGGTGTATGAAGCCAATAATACGGTCATGGTACATATCAGAAGACTGAGAGGAAAGATGAAGGAGGACCAGCGGCCGCAGAAGATTATAACCACGGTTTGGGGAGTTGGATATAAGATTGAGAGATAAATTTCGCTATAGTTATAAGGGGCATGTTCTGCTCAATGGGATCATCAGTGCGCTGATTACATGTCTGATTGAACTTATTATTATCATCAGTGTGACGGCGATCGATCAGCTGGCGGGAACTGAAAAACGGGCAGGGATGAAGATGCGGGAAGCGGATGTGGGAAATCTGATAGCTCCTGTGCTTCTTTTCGTAATCATTGGAATCATTATCTATACATGCTGTTTTTATATGATGCAGAGACGGTATACACGGTATGTGCAGGAAATCGCAGCGGCCATGCAGAGTGTGTCCAGCGGCAATCTGGACAGCCACGTGGAGGTTCGCGGAGATGATGAACTGGCGGACATGGCTCTGCAGCTCAACAGTATGGTGGAAGAGATCAAGGAACTTATGGCACAGGAGAGAGAGGCGGAAAAGACCAAAAATGATCTGATCACCAATGTGGCCCATGATCTGCGCACGCCGCTGACTTCCATCATCGGTTATCTGGAACTGTTGGCAGCAAACCAGAAGATGGATGAGGAAAAAAGAAGCCGGTATGTGGATGTGGCTTTGAAAAAATCCCAGCATCTCCAGAAATTGATCGAAGATTTATTTGGTTTTACCAAAATGAATTATGGAAAGATGCTGGTACAGATGGGAGAACTGGACATTGTCAAGTTAATGGAACAGCTCTTGGATGAGTTTTATCCGGTATTTTCTTCTCAAAATTTGGAATGCAAATATCACTCCAATATTTCTTCTTTAAAGATTACCGCCGATGGAACGCTGCTGGCGAGGCTGTTTGATAATCTGATTAATAATGCTGTAAAATATGGAAGTGACGGGAAGCGGATAGAAGTCGATTTGGAAGCTGTGGATGATGGGGTCATCATTAAAATAACCAATTACGGAAAGGTGATACCGGCGGCGGAGCTGGAAATGATTTTTGATAAGTTTTACCGTGTGGAACAGTCGCGTTCCCTGGACACAGGGGGAGCAGGTTTGGGGTTGGCGATTGCAAAGAGCATTACACAGCTGCATGGAGGATCCATTCAGGCAAAGAGCAGTCTGAAGGGAACCGTATTTCAGGTATGGTTGCCTGTTTCAGGGGAGAGCAAAAAAATATATGAAATTAAAAACGACGAATAAAAAAAAGAGCTCTGTTTTCCGGGCTTTTTTCAGCTGTTTTGTGATTCTTTCGATGCTGTGGACAGAACCTGCCAGCGTGCAGGCCCAAACATCCGTGCCGCATGTGGAAGTGGTAGTGGGATATCACAATAACATAAAATATGGAAGTTTTACCCCGGTAAAAGTCAGGATTTCGGAGAATCATGCCAGAGCGGGCGGAACGGTGGAGCTTTTCCTCTCTTTTCAGGAGGAGGAGCAATACTACTATAGGACCCAGTATCCGGCGGGACAAGAGGAGGCAGAGGTTTCCTTTTGTGTGGCGATGCCGGAAGTGTACAGAACGGATGCCTATATGGAAGTGAAGATCTCGGACGAGAATGGAGACGAAGTCTATCAAAGCCGGGTGGGCTATCAGGGAAATGATCAGGGATCACAGATCTATGTGGGAGTTCTGACAGACCGCTATGAGGGGATGGATTACTGGGATGAACTTCAGCTGGAATCCGTTTATCAGATGGGGGGGCGTACGATTCCGCTGTCCGCGGATGAGATTCCGGAAGAATCACAAAGTCTGGACATGCTGGACATGATTCTTGTCAAAGGATTCGGAGAAGACCAGTTAAATGAGGCGCAGAAGCAGGCTTTGGAAGACTGGGTCTATGACGGGGGAGTTTTGCTGCTGGACGGGGAAATACGCCCCGAAGGAGTCAAAACGTCCGTCTATCCCTTTCTGAAAGTGGATCAAACAGAAGGAAACATTTCTGTGACAGAATCCGGGAAAGGGCGAATCATTGGTACGGACTTTGATACGGAAGAATTTTCCTATATTATTCAAAACGAAGGGGATGGTATGACGGTACCGTCCATACAAAGCGCAGATGAACTGATGGAGCTGCTGATGGGCGAAGCGCGGCTTCAGGGCATCTATCAGGACGGATATCGCGGATCCAATCAAATCCAGGAATTTATCCACAAAACGATCTCCGCGGATGGGATTACAACTCCATCGTTCGGCATTTATGTATTGATTCTGTTTTGTTATATCCTGATTCTTGTCCCCTGCTGTTACCTGTTATTGAGAAAAAAGGGATACCTGGAATGGCTGCGCCCGGCGATTCTTGTTCTGGCCCTCCTGGGATCCGGGGTTATCTTTTTGGCGGGAAAAAATACCCGTTTTTCTGAACCGTTTATCCACTATCTGGAAGTGGATGAATATTTGGACGCTCAGGTGGTCGAGACCGTCTACGCCACACTGCAGGCACCGTATAATAAAACCTATGAGGTCTCGCTGGATCCGTCCTATCAGATTCTCCCTGTAACGGATCAATGGGTAGCAGATAAGGAACGGGAACGTACAGAGGAAATCACAGTGGAGGATGGCGAGTATAGGGTACAGTTTTCTGACTCCACAGCCTTTCAGGAAGAAAGTTTTCGATTAAAGAAGAAAAACAAAGCCATTTCCCCGGTGACGGCGGATATCCATTTATTTGATGGAGAAACCACCGGGACCGTGGAAAACCAGATGACAGAGCGTCTGGAGGATGTCATACTTATGATGCCGGAACATGCCGTGAGTCTGGGGACGCTGGAGCCGGGAGAATCCATCACGCTGGATGATATTCCCAGCATTTCCTACAAGTCCGTGACCCTGGAAGATATGAATCTGGAAGATATCTGGGGATTTACAGACGATGCGAATCAGTTAAAATCCATCGATCAAAAGCATCGTTCTCTGATTGAGAGCTATCTGTGGACTTCTTATGAGAAAAGTCCGTGCCTGATTGGTTTTATAAAGGAATCGGACGGGGAGATTCAGCAAAACAGCGAGTATGTGCAGTATGGAGAACGGATGGTGGTCATCTATGTGGATGTGGATACGACGAAAGACGGGTGGGAGTATTATCCCAGTGTGCCGATGGAGAGCCGCATTGTATTCGGAACTTTTTACGGCATCCGCGACTCCATGATGGAGGGGGACAGCGGGGTAATCGCTTATACTTTAGATGGTGAATATGAAATTGAAGAACTGACCTTTCACATGGATTGGGATGCTGCGCGGGATGAAAAGAAGGTGACAGAGATCTATTTTCTCAATCCGGTGACGGGAGAGTATACGCTGGTCTATCCGGGAAAGAGCACATTTACAGGGGAAGAACTCCAGGATTACATCAATATGAATGAAATTTATATTAAATTCAGGAGTACGGCAGAAAATGGAGAGACCAGCAGGCTGCCCAGAATTTCTATGATTGGGAGGAAACGCAATGTTGGAAATCAAGGGGCTTTGTAAATTATACGGCGGAGAAAGTGTGCTGGATAATTTCGAGATGGAGGTTGGAAAAGGCCAGATTTTCGGACTGATCGGATCCAATGGAGCAGGAAAATCGACGGTGATTAAAATTCTGGCAGGGATTATGAATCCGGATAAAGGGAGAGTATTGATTGAAGGAAAGCCGCTTTTGTCCAATGCCGACCTTTTAAAAAGAACCATAGGGTATATTCCGGATCATTTTGGGACCTATCCCAATCTGACGGTAAAGGAGTACATGGAGTTTTTTTCCTCCGCATTTGGGCTCAGAGGACTGAAGGGAAGAGACCGATGGGAGACGCTGCTGGACCAGGTGGGCATGCGGTCCCATGAAAATGATTTTGTGGAAACTCTGTCCAGGGGGATGAAACAGAGGGTGTGTCTGGCAAGGGTTCTGATTCATGAGCCGAAGCTGCTGCTGATGGATGAACCCGTGGCGGGGATGGATCCGGTGACGAGAAGTGTGGTAAAAGAAATGCTCAAACGTTTGAAAGAAGAGGGGATGACAGTAATCATCAGTTCCCATGTCCTGACGGAGATGACGGATCTATGTACCCATATCGGCATTATGGATCGGGGGCAAATGCTGGTACAGGGGGAACAGACAGAGGTATTCCGGCGGATTAATATGTCCAACCCGCTCCACATGATGATTTTGGAAGGAAGGGATCAGGCTGTATCCCTGCTGAAACGGGATCCGTCTGTCAAGAGTATTTCCATCGAAGGGGGTCATTTTGCCCTCCAGTTTGACGGAGATGAACAGGATGAGTCGAATCTTCTGAGCATGCTGGTGGATTCGGGAATCCGCATACAGGCTTTTTATCGGGAACCCGGCAGTCTGGAATCACTGTTTATGGAAGTTACAAAAGAAAGGTCAGGTGAGTCATGATCATTCGAAATCCGGTTTATGTGAAGGAAGTCAGAGTAAATAACCGTTCGTATCGGCAGACCAGTGTGTTTCTGATTTTTAATGGGCTTCTGGCAGCTGTGGGACTGTATGTGCTTGGGAAAATAATCGGAGGCATGAATAAAGAGTCAGCTGTGAATTACTCCATGATTCTGCAGCTGTATACGATTATAAGTACCCTGGAGTGCTGCATGCTGCTTTTGATCGTGCCTGGTTTGACAGCCGGAAGTATTTCCGGAGAGAGGGAACGACAAACATTTGATTCTCTGGTTGGGACAGCCATGACACCGGTATCCATCATTTTGGGCAAACTGATGGCTGTAATGGGGACGGTGTTTCTCCTTCTCATTTCCAGTCTCCCGGTGTTATCTTTGGTATTTATCTTTGGAGGAATCCGATATACGGATCTCTTCTGGAGCCTGGGAGGAATGTTTGTGCTGATATTTTATGTGGCAAGCGCCGGGATCTGTTTTTCGTCCTGGTGCAGCCGGTCGCTGGTGTCGGCCATTGTCTCCTATGCATTCCTGTTTTTTTCCGCAGGAGGGACGGTGCTGATCAGCAGGCTTACGCAGATTTTGGGTCTGGAATCGGATGTGGTTGCGGATGTCGGAAACCGGGCCGTTTCCTGGTATCATTATTTTCTCCTGTGTAATCCCATTGTCACGTTTTATGCCATATTAAACCGTCAGGCAGGAAGTCATAATGCCATATTGGATTTTATCAATTACAGAAATGAATATCAGGCTAATTTAGTGACAGAACATTGGATATTGATCAGTCTTATGGTACAGGTGCTGCTCGCCGTTCTTTTTCTGTGGATGGCTGTGCAGGGAATTAAGAATAAAAAATAGCTGGGTCAAAGACGCAGCTATTTTTTATGGCAGAAACAGACTATTTGCGTTTGGAGGAGAAGGCTTCATAGGCCGGAGACATTTCGCGAAGCCGTGACACGATGGAGACCAGTTTCTGAACCACATAATCCATCTCTTCTCTGGTGTTTTCTTCTCCAATGGTGAAGCGGATGGATCCGCGGGCGATTTCTTCCGGAAGACCGATGGCCAGAAGGACGTGGGAGGGATCCACCGAACCGGAGGTACAGGCCGACCCGGAGGAAGCGCAGATCCCCTCCATATCCAGCATAATCAAAAGAGATTCCCCCTCCACAAATTGAAAACTGAAATTGACATTTCCGGGAAGACGGCTGGAGGGACTTCCGTTTAACCGGCTGTAGGGAATCTGACTCAGGACAGAGCGGATCAGATAATCCCGCAGTTCCCGCTCTTTTTTCGCCCGGGTATTCATTTCGGCCAGCGCCAGCTGGGCCGCCTTGCCGAATCCGACGATCCCGGGAACATTTTCGGTACCGGCTCTTCGGTGGCGTTCCTGTCCGCCTCCGTGAATCAGCGGACCGATGGATATGCCGGGCCGGATATAGAGGCAGCCGACGCCTTTGGGGCCCTGAAGTTTATGGGCGCTGGCGCTTAAAAGATCAATATTCATTTTTTCCGCATGCATCGGAATCTGGCCCAGCGCCTGCACGGCGTCGGTGTGAAACAGGATTCCGCGTTCCCGGCAGATCTGGCCCAGCTCCCGGATGGGTTCTATGGTTCCGATTTCATTGTTGGCCGTCATGATGCTGACCAGGATGGTATCCGGGCGGATGGCAGTCCGAAGGGCGCGGGGACTGATGATGCCCGATTCATCGGGGGTCAGATAGGTGACGGAATACCCGCAGCGTTCCAGATACTGACAGGTGTGAAGCACTGCGTGATGTTCGATTTTGCTGGTGATGATATGGTGTCCCCGATGGGAATAGGCCTCAGCAGCGCATTTGATGGCCCAATTATCTGCTTCCGAACCGCCGCCGGTGAAATAAATATCCCGCTCATCCGCCCCTATGAGGGAAGCGACGGCGCTGCGTGCGCTGCGGATGGCCGTTTTGCTGATGGAAGCAAAATCATAGATCGAGGAGGGATTGCCATACTTTTCACCGAAATAAGGGATCATGGCCTTCAGCACCTCAGGTCTGACGGCTGTGGTGGCGGCATGGTCCAGATAAATCATTCGTTTCATAGTGTTACCTCCATGTTTGGCCGGATGGCCGGTTAGAGTCAGGATAGCATGGCATCCTGCCTGTGTCAAGCGATGGGACTTCCCAAAAAAGAGATGGAGTCCCAATTATATTTTATGATGCCGGGAGAAAAAGGTCCTGGGTTCACAGATTATTCATTCATGCGTTTGTCCCGGAAAAGGCGCAGGACAAACGCATGAGTAAATAAATTGTGAACAAAATGGGAATCCGGACGGTCGGAGAGAGCGAACCTTTTTCCTGTCGGGGCGCTCTCGCTCCGTGAAAAACGTAGCGGTACTAAGATTTTTCTGCGCT
>DVJD01000105.1 GCA_018710785.1 Candidatus Fimimorpha excrementavium | reverse complement strand
TCTGAACTCTGCCACAGGGATTTTATACCCTTTTGACGGGTTAATTGAGTGATGTTATGGCTGCATGGATCAATTTTCAGATTCATGGTACTGTTATCAATTCAGATACTGTTCCGTGAATAATTTAGGTTAATTTATGCAGAACAGGGGATTGATATCATCTGCCTATGTATTACGACAAAGTTCAGCGGAGCGTATAATTCTGCCATGACTGCCAAAGAAATGGTGAAGGAGCGTTATCCGGATATCAAGATCCAGGTGATTGATACAACTGTAAATACGGTACTTCAGGGACTTTTGGTCATTGAAGCAGCCAAAATGAAACAGGCAGGTCTGCCAATGGAACAAACGGTTTCCAGAATTGAGGAAATTAAAAAAACGGGACGTATTTTCTTTACCATCGAAAATATGGACTATCTGGTCAAAGGGGGAAGAGCCGGAAAAGTGGCCGGTAAGATTACCAGCTGCCTTGCGCTGAAACCGGTGATTATTCTGAAAGAGGGAGAGATTTTCCTCGGAGGGATTGCCAGAGGCAGAAAAAAATCCCTGGAAAAAGTAATCCAAAAGGGACGGGAATATTTTAAAGACAGAGATCCAAAAGAGTTTTCTTTCGCTGTGGGAGTGGGATATAACCATGAAGAAGCGGAGCCGTTTCGTGAGGACGTGCTGCGTGATTTTGGGGGTGTGCTGTCCAAAGAGGATTTTCCAATTCGTCAGATCGGCGCGACGATCGGCGTCCACACGGGACCCAGGCCCATCGGTTATGGTGTGATTGAAAAATGGGATAGTTCTTCTTTCCAGAAGAAATAGGAAGGCATTTGTCCATGGATTGCGGTGACGGGGATGGACAGAACATGAGAAAATAAAGAGGATATTTCACAAGTTCAGTGATTTCTTTGCAGAATATCGGATATGGAAAAAATACAGAATCCATATGGAGACAGCCTGTTGGGGAATAAAAGGACTTTGGAGATATCCTCTTTTTGTCAGCTGCGGTATGGACTTTTTTCCCCGCGGCGTGTATAGTAAAACAAGAAGCTGACGGCTTTGGCAGGAAAAAGTAAACTTGTGATTCGATTTTGCCGTATGGAAGTGAGGGATAAACGATGAAGTGGATAACAGATGGACTTTCGGCAGCACTTGGAAAGCTGGCTGGTTCCATGGGAGGGACGAGCGGTATCGCAGCGGGGATAGGAGCTGTTTTTGCACTGGTCAATTGTTTCTTTGGATACCGAATGATGCGGTTTTGGATTGGCATCGCCGGATTTGCCGCTGGAACCTGGGGAGGTTTCGCGGCTGCGGATTATTTTTTGGATAACATGGCAGTTTGTGCCGTGATTGCTTTGGCAGCGGGACTGCTGATGACATTTCTGGCATTCCGAATTTATCTTGCGGGGGTATTTCTGCTTTGCGGGCTGTTTGGGTTTGGACTGTTTTGGACCCTTGGGACTCTTTGGTTTGCCGAATATGAAACCATTGTCCTCATCGTGTCCGCTGTCGCCGGAATCGGGATCGGTGTGGCAGGCGTATTGCTTTCCAGACCGGTTATCCTGTTGACGACGGCCATATCCGGAGGGATAATGGCGAGCCAGACGATTTTTGGTATTTTCGGGGTGACAAATGAGACGGCAGTGCTGATTGCCGGGGTGGTTTTGGCCATTTTAGGCGCGGCATGGCAGTTTTATAATACAAGGGAATGAACGACTATTTTCGCTTTTGCTTTTTGACAGAAAGGCGGATCAAAACCGGTGATACGGGATAAGGAGCAGCATTTGGAATGAAATTTTTATTGACCGCGGTAAACGCAAAATACATACACAGCAATCCGGCCATTTACAGCCTGAAGGCCTATGCGGATCAATACCGGCCCCACGGCGACTGGGAGGTGGAGCTGGCGGAATATACCATCAACCATGAAAAACAGGCGATTTTGAGAGAAATTTATAAAAGAAAGCCGGATGCGGTGGGCTTTTCCTGCTATATCTGGAATATTGCCGTCATCCGGGAACTGATCAGCGATCTGAAAAAACTGCTTCCCCGGGTTCCCATATGGCTGGGCGGTCCGGAGGTTTCGTTTGATCTGGAAAAGCAGTTAAGGAACATTCCGGAGGCGTCCGGCATCATGTATGGGGAAGGGGAGCAGACGTTTTTGGAGCTGCTGACCTGGTATCAGAACCGGACAGGGGAAAGGGAGGCGGCAGGAAAAAAAGGCAGTGGGGAAACAGACGGGGAAAATGAGGATGGGGGATTGGAAGCAATCCGCGGAATTGCTTGGAGGAAAAAGGATCAGACGATTCGGATCAACCCGGCGCGTCCGGTGATGAACCTGACGCAGGTTCCGTTTCTGTATCGGGATTTGTCCGGATGGAAGAACCGGATTATCTATTATGAGACCAGCAGGGGATGTCCCTATCGATGCAGCTACTGTCTTTCTTCGGTGGATAAGACGGTCCGCTTCCGGGATCTGTCCGTGGTGAAAAAAGAGCTGGATTTTTTCCTGAGCCAAAAACCTTCCCAGGTGAAACTGGTGGACCGTACCTTCAATGCCGGGAGAGCCCATGGACTTGCCATTTGGAAGTATTTATTGGAACATGACAATGGCGTGACCAATTTTCATTTCGAGGTATCTGCGGATCTGATCGGGGAAGAAGAGCTGGACGTCATGCGCCGGATGCGGCCGGGGCTGATTCAGCTGGAGATCGGTGTGCAGACGACGAATGAAAAAACGGCGAACGCCATCCACCGCAGTGCATCCTTTGAAAAAATCTCTCAGGTTGTGAAAAAAATCAAGACATTCGGCAATATTCACCAGCATTTGGATCTGATAGCCGGACTTCCCCATGAGGATTATGAAAGTTTCAGCCATTCCTTCGATGATGTCTATGCTTTACAGCCGGATCAGCTGCAGCTGGGATTTTTAAAAGTTTTGTGCGGCTCTCCGATCTATGATCAGAGGGAAACATTCGGCATCGTATATGGCAGCCAGCCGCCCTATGAAGTATTGTATACGAAATGGCTTTCCTACGACGATGTGATCCGCCTGAAAGGGGTGGAAGAGATGGTGGAGGTCTATTATAACAGCGGCCAGTTTTCTGCGTCCATGACCTGTCTGGCCCGTTTTTTTGACCGCCCGTTCCATCTTTATGAGCGGCTGGCACAGTACTATGAAGCCCATCATCTGTTTGACATCAGTCACAGCCGACTGAAACGCTATGAGATCTTAAACGATTTTGCCAGTGAGGAGACTTTGGTGGATCCATGGGTGTTCGCCCAGGTTTTGACCTATGATGCCTATCTTCGGGAAAATATGAAAAATCGCCCTTCTTTTGCCCGCTCTCAGGATCGCTGGAAAGAAGAGAAGAAGCAGTGGAGCATGCGGGAGACCGCGGAGCACCGGATTTTATCCGGTTATGAGCAGGTGTCCAGCAGGCAGCTTTTGAATATGGTTCATGTGGAAGTATTCGAGATGGATATGGACCGTTTTATGGAAGACGGGACCGTGGTCCGGACGGAACAGTGGAAAGTGTTTGATTATCAGAAGAGAGATCCGCTCCATAAGGGCGCGGCCGTCTTTTCTGTCTGGTAAAGCGAAAGGCAGCCGTATTGCCCGGCGGGGACGGCGGCCGGAAGAAAAAAGAAATAGAAAGATGAGGAGAAAAACATGGCAGAGACCTACGTTGCTGTGGATTTGGAAACGACTGGATTGAATCCGAAGACGGACCGGATCATCGAGATCGGTGCTGTGAAAGTGGAGCATGGAACGGTGAAGGATGTGTTTGACCGTTTGATCCATCCTGGGAGAAAGATAGGAACTTTTGTGGAACAGCTGACGGGAATCACGGACGATATGGTAAAGGATGCGCCTGTGATCACAGAGGTTCTGCCGGAGTTTCTGGAATTTGCGAAAGATGCGCCTCTGGTGGGACACAATATTATGTTTGATTATAGTTTCCTGAAACGAAATGTGGTCAATGCCGGGGGAAGTTTTGACCGCATGGGTGTGGATACGCTGGCGCTGATTCGGATTCTTCTGCCTGAACTGCCAAAGAAAAGTCTTCCTTATGTCTGCCGATATCTGAAGATTGAGACGGGCACCAGTCACCGTGCGCAGGATGATGCAAAAGCAGCCGCATTTTTGTATGAATATGTGAAAGAGCACTGGAGCCTGGAGAGAGAACGGCTGGAACCGAAGCCGCTTCTTTATCCGGTGAAACGGGAAGTGCCGGCGACGCTCAGGCAAAAAGAATACTTGCAGGCCCTGCTAAAATATCATAAAATAGATTTGGGTTTGTCGCCGGAAAGCCTGACCAAAAATGAGGCTTCCCGGCTGATCGACAATATTATTTCGCAGCATGGGAAGATGATAACCCAGAGAAGGTGAAACGCTGCAGAAGCGTGGTCCCCGGAGAAGCAGATGGATCAGGAAAACAGAGGCTTTTCGGCGTGGGAACAGGGGACCTATCATACATTAAAAATGAAAATGGAGATGATTGTTTATGATTAATATGAATAAAAAGAAAAATAAGAGAATTGTAACCGGAGTGATCGCGGGAATCCTGGTACTGACCATGGTCATTCCCACGGTGGCATCTGCCATCGCCGGTTGGATCGGGTGATTGAGATGAGCCAGATGGGACAGGGGAACGTCCCCTACAATGTGGCAAAGAGAAGCGTGCTTGGCCCCATCAAGCGGGAGAGACGGATGGGGATGGGAGACGGATTCGGCCAGACATCTGCCTCCTTCGATTTTGGAAAAGGAGAATTGGTGACGGTGTCTTCCTGCTGCGTCATGGGCAGCCAGGCGGAGGATGCCGTGATGTACGCTTTCCGGCAGGCGGAAAATGA
Organism: Candidatus Fimimorpha excrementavium; assembly: GCA_018710785.1. Lineage (GTDB taxonomy): Bacteria > Bacillota > Clostridia > Lachnospirales > Lachnospiraceae > Fimimorpha > Fimimorpha excrementavium. Next base: position 54,954 of record DVJD01000105.1, on the reverse strand, counting down.
AATGCTGGCAGCCGGAGGGGAACTGACGGGAGTACGTCCCATGTTTCTGTTTCCTTCGGGGGAAGAGGAAACTTTGGCGGCGGCATGGGGAAACGCTCTGGATGGTCTTTGCCGGGAGAGAGGCTGCTTTGTATTTGGCATCCAGGCAGCCGGATCCCAGGGCGTCCTGTCTCCCGTTTGTATGCTGACGGGGTATGGGATTCGAAACAGGGAATGTCCGAAGGTACTTCCGGGCTGGGATATTGTGGCAGTCGGCCACATCGGAACGGAAGGGATCGTCATGCTGACACGGGGGAAGCGGGAATCGCTGGAAACCCGATTTGCCTTTGAGTTCATCGAAAAAGCCGCCTCTTTTCAGGAAGAACTGTCCATACGCCATATGATGGAGGCGCTGGATAACGATCAGCCGGTTCTGGTTCATGCGCTGGGAGAAGGCGGTGTCTTCGCAGGCCTTTGGAATCTGGCGGAGCGGACGGGCCTGGGCCTGCGCGTCCGGCTTTTGGATATTCCCGTGCGCCAGGAGACAGTGGAGATCAGCGAATTTTTTGAACTCAATCCGTATCAGATGATGGCCCAGGGGATGGCTTTTTTTGTAACGGAGCACGGAGAAGATCTGGCAGGTCGGATGAGAAGTCTTGGGATCCGGGCACAGGTCATCGGAAAAATGACGGATAAGAAAGCGCGGGTGATTGTGAATGGGGAGGAAGAACGATTCCTGGACCGCCCGGCCGCGGATGAGATGTATAAAACCGGAATACTGGTATAGAGAGGACGAAACAAGAGATGAATATTGTACTGCATGAGCCGGAGATTCCGGCAAACACGGGAAACATAGGAAGGACCTGTGCGGCCACGGGGACGAGCCTTCACTTGATTAAGCCTTTGGGATTTTCCCTGGAGGAAAAGGCTCTCAGACGGGCGGGGCTGGATTACTGGTCCAAGCTGGATGTCCATGTATATGAAAACTTTGAAGATTTTCTGAAAAAAAATCCCAATGCCAAGATTTATATGGCGACGACAAAAGCCCATCAGACGTATGATCAGGCTGCCTATGAACCGGACTGTTTCATCATGTTTGGCAAGGAAAGCGCCGGGATTCCGGAGGAGATCCTGGTGGACTATGAGGACACGTGTGTGAGGATTCCAATGAATGAAAACATTCGTTCTCTGAATTTATCCAATTCGGTGGCGATTGTATTGTATGAGGCTCTGCGGCAGAATCAGTTCAGCCATATGCAGTTGTCCGGGCATCTGCATCGGCTGGAGTGGAGGAAAGGTGAGGTGGAATGATGGAGAAACAAGAGTGGGAAAAGCTGAAGGAGCGTTATGCCATGTTTTTGACGGAGACGGGAGCGTTTTCCTGTCCTTATCCGTGGCATGAAGAGGTGCGGCTGGAAGAGAAAAAAAAGGCAGCCGATCTTTTTTTGAGAATGCGCCGGGGGAGGGAGCGCAGTTTCCTTTGGGAGGAGTCGGCGGATTTTTCCCGTTCCCAGTATCGGACGGAGGTATATCAGAATATCCGTACCATGGCGCTGGTGTGGAAGCGGAAGAAAAATGGGGAAGGGGATCCTTCCTTCCTTTCTGATGTGATAGAGGCCATTGATTGGATGGGAGAACATGGGTATCAAAAGGGCATGGAGCGAACGGATAACTGGTGGGACTGGCAGATCGGCGTGCCCCTCGCCCTCCTGGACTGCTGTTTTTTGCTGAGAGAAGAACTGGGGGAGGAACGCATCCGAAAGGCCTGTGAGACGGTGGAGTATTTCTCGGGGAGACAGACACTGACGAATCCCATCTTCACAGGAGCCAATCTGGTATGGACGGCCATGATTTCCGCCATGTGCGGGATTCTGTGCGAAGATATGCAGGAAATCGCGGAGGCCAAACAGGCAGCCAAAAAAGAGCTGCACTTTGTGGAAGAAGGAGATGGATTCTATAGGGACGGATCCTTTATTCAGCATGGAAATCTGGCATATACCGGCGGCTACGGCATTTCCTTTTTGGATCAGATGTCACGGATGATGGTACTGCTTTCGGGGACGCAGGGGGCATTTACCCGGGAGGAATACGGGATGATCTGTTATTTCCTGGAACACTCCTTTTTCCCGGTTACGGTGGACGGTCAGGTGATGGATATGGTCTGCGGCCGTGAAATTTCCCGCCATTTTATGAAGGGAAATCAGGCGGGAAAAACGCTGATGGACAGCATGTGGAGGATGCATCTTTGTGTGGATCAAAACACATCTGACTGGCTGCTTGGAAGAGTGGATCAGTGGCAGAACAGACAGGGGCGTCCGTCACAGTTTGTCTTTTTTGATCACATGGACCGGGCTGTGTGCCGCAGGGAAACCTACAGCGCGGGACTGGCCCTGTATTCATCCAGAATCCAGAACTATGAGGCCATCAACGAGGAAAATAAGGGGGGTTACCATACCGGAAGCGGGATGCTTTATTTGTATCCGGACGGGGAAAATGACTACGAAGGCTGTTTCTGGTGTACGGCGGATATGGATTTTCTGCCAGGCACGACGGTGGTGGCCGCCAGTCGGCCGTCCCATCTTCATGTTCAAAAATCATCATTTGTGGGCGGGGTCGGCCTTGGGATATGCGGCGCAGCCGCCATGGAAGTGACAGAAGAAGCCTTTCATGTGAAAAAATCTTGGTTTTTCTTTGAGGATTCCATCGTATGCCTGGGCAATGACATGACATGCCAAAGCGGCAGCCTTATGACCACAGTGGAGAACCGAAGATTTTCCCGGACGGATGAACAAAACGGAGAATTGTGGACAGAGGAAACCGAAGGGAAAACGAGATGGCTGTATACCAGAAGGGAGAAGGAGGAAAATGGCCGCGGCGTGCTGTTTTTGAAACCGGCCGGACTGGACCGGATGGAAGAAAGACGCTCAGGCACCTGGACCAAGATTAATACCTGTACGCCCCTTGATACCGTTTATACAGAGGAGTATTTGAAAATCTGGATCGACCATGGAAAGCAGGAAGAGCATCCCGACTATGCCTATGTGCTGTATCCGGTGACGAAAAAGGAGATGCTGGCGGGCAGAGAGCAGGAAACACAGATTTTGGCCTTCGATGATCAGGTCCATGCCGTATGGCAAAAGCGGGAAAACCGAATCGCCGGGGTGTGCTGGTCTTCAAAGGGCGGCCAGATTTCATTTGCGGGAAATGGGAATGAAACCGGGACGATTCATGTGCATGGACCTGCCGTTTTCATGGCAGAGATTCGTGGATCCAAAATGACGATTGCTGCCAAAAATCCTTTGATGCCGTCAAAGCCAGTGCAGCTGGAAGCAGAAGGAGGCGGGATAAACTATGAAATTATATCTGGTGCGCCATGGGGAGACAGAGTGGAACCGGATGCGAAAGCTCCAGGGGCAGACGGACATCCCGCTGAATGATACCGGAATCCGTCAGGCCAGGCAGATGGCAGAACAGCTGAAGAAGATTCCCTTTCAAGGGATTCTATACAGTCCCCTTCTGCGTGCCAGACAGACAGCAAAGATCATATACAACTGTCTGAATCAGGAGAAAAAAACGGCAGAGCAAAAAGACACGGAACGGAAGCTTTGGAAGAAGGAAGAGATTCTTTTGATGGAGCAGGATTACGGATCGGCCAATGGACTTCCCATAACGTTTTCGGATGATGAGTGGGAACAATGGTTTCGGGATCACGCCGTTGGGGCTGAGACAGACAGGCAGTTTGAGGCGCGCATGTATCGGGCGGCGGAACGCATTCTGGAAAATCAGGCCGAAAGCCTGCTGGTGGTATCCCATGGTGCCGTCATGGGAAAATTGGCAGAGATTTTTACGGGGCAGATTTATCCGATTTCCGGAATCGGAAATGGAGAGATTCTGTGCCTGGAGGTGGAAAAAAACCGGACGGGCCGTTTCCTTTACCGGGAGCAGAAAAAGATGGAAATGGGGTATACCACAGGAAGCTGTGCGGCGGCAGCTGCCAAAGCCGCCGTATGGATGCTGCTTTTTCAGGAAGAAATTCATCAGGTCAGTTTGATCCCGCCGAAGAAAATTCCGCTGCTTTTGGAACTTTCCCAGGTGATCTGCCGGGAGGAAGAGGCGTCCTGCGCCATTTGTAAAAATGGAGGGGATGATCCCGATGTGACCAATGGCATGTTCATCGGCGCACGGGCATGGCTGACCGAGGAGGCGGAAGCCGAACACGGTTATCGAATTCCTCTGCGAAATGGAAGGATATTGCTGCTGGAAGGCGGAGAGGGCATCGGCTGTGTGACGAGGGAAGGTCTGGCTGATCCGGTGGGCTATCCTGCCATCAATCCGGTTCCCCGCCGGATGATTGCGGAGTGCGTGGAACAGGTTTGGGAAAGAGCAGATGAAAAAGGCAGGGTCTTTCCAAAACGAAACATCCGAATTGTCATCTTTGCGCCGGAGGGGAGAGCGCGCGCGAAGCAAACCTTTAATCCCCATCTTGGAATCGTAGGAGGCATCTCCATCCTTGGGACATCGGGAATCGTGGAACCCATGAGTGAACAGGCTTTGGTGGAAACCATACATGTGGATATGAAACAGAAGGTGAGCCTGGGCATGAATGTGCTTCCGGTTGTACTGGGAAATTATGGGGAAGCGTTTCTTGAGCAGTCGGGAAAAGGGTTTTTCAAACACGCAGTGAAATGCAGCAATTTCATAGGGGAGACCGTGGATTATGCCATGGAACTTTCCGTGGGAGGAATCCTTCTGACGGGACACCTGGGAAAAATGATCAAACTGGCAGGCGGGATTATGAATACCCACTCCCGCCATGCAGATGCCAGAATGGAGATTTTGGCATCCTGTGCGCTGATGGAGGGAGCCGATGGAGAATTGGCGAGAAAGGTTCTGCAGGAAGTGACGACGGACGGAGGACTGAAACTCTGTATGGAAGCCGGGATCGGCCCCAGGGTCATGGAACGGGTGGCAAAGCAGTGTGTGTATCATCTGAGAAAGCGGTGCCGGGGAGAGATGAAGATTGGAGTTGTGGTATTCTCCACGGCGCTTTCTGTGATTGGGGAAGCGGGGGATGTGGAAATGCTGAGAGAAGCCATCGCCAAGGAGCCCCATCATTTGGAGGAAACAGAGACAAAGCGTTCCTGACGGCATGCATCCGCGGGTGCATATCCGGTCATGGAATCGCGAAAAGGAGGATTTTTTGAAGAAAGGAACGTTATATGGAGTGGGAGTGGGACCGGGGGATCCGGAACTGATGACGCTGAAGGCTGTCCGGATCATACGGGAATGTGAAGTCGCTGCCATTCCGTCCAAGGAGAAAGAAACCTGTGTGGCATATGGAATCGCCAGGCGTGCGGTGCCCGAACTGGAGAAGAAGAAGATACTGGGCGTGCGGATGCCCATGACGCGTGATCAGAAGATACTGGAGGACAGCTATGAGAAAGCGGCGAAACAGGTGAAGGAACAGCTGGACCAGGGAAAAAATGTGGCTTTTTTGACCCTGGGAGATCCCTGCATTTACTCCACCTATCTTTATGTCCATGAACGGGTAAAAGCAGAGGGATATCCGGTGGAAATCATAAACGGGATCCCTTCCTTCTGTGCTGTCAGCGCGAAGCTGAAAGAAGGATTGGTGAACCGCTCCCAGAAACTGTTTGTGATTCCGGCTTCCTATCAGGAGGACACCATGCCCGCCGAAGAGGGAACCTATGTCTATATGAAAGCGGGAAGAAAAACAGGAGAGCTGGCAGGCGCAATCCAAAAAAACGGCGAAACCTTTGTGATGGTGGAAAACTGCGGAATGGATGGAGAACGGATCATAAGAAACAGGGAGGAAATCCCGGAACGTCCCAGCTATTATTCCATGGTGATTGTGAAAAAGGAAGAAACGAAAAAGCAGGCTGCCAAGGCAGCAGAATGAGAGGATGGAATGGTACATTTTGTGGGAGCCGGTCCTGGAGCGGCTGATTTGATTACGGTGAGGGGACAGAAGCTGATCCGTGAGGCTGATGTGATTATCTATGCCGGATCGCTGGTGAATCCGGAATTGCTGAAGGAAAAAAAGGAAGCGTGTCAGGTCTATAACAGCGCGCACATGACGCTGGAAGAAGTGATCCGGGTGATGGAAGAGGCAGAAAAAAAGGCGTTTGCGACCGTGCGTCTGCATACCGGAGATCCCAGTATTTACGGTGCAATCCGGGAACAGATGGATCTGTTGAAAAAGAGGGGGATTCCGTTTGATGTCTGCCCTGGCGTCAGTTCTTTTTGCGGGGCAGCCGCTGCGCTCGGAGCAGAATACACCCTTCCCGGTGTGTCTCAGACCGTAATTATCAGCCGGATGGAGGGAAGGACTCCGGTACCGGATCGGGAAAAAATAAAAAGTCTTGCAGTCCATCAGTCGTCTATGGTATTATTTTTAAGTACAGGATTGCTGGAAAAACTTCAAAGAGAGCTGATGGAGGGCGGATATGATTCGGATACACCGGCAGCCATCGTCTATAAAGCCACCTGGCCGGAAGAAAAAGTTCTGTTCTGTACGGTCGCTTCTCTTTTTGAGACGGCAGAAAGATATCATATTACGAAGACAGCCCTGATTTTAGTCGGCCGTTTTCTGGACGGCGAATATGAGCGGTCAAAGCTGTATGACCCTTCCTTTACGACGGAATACCGGCGCGGGACAGATGCAGACGGCATGGCGGATTCTGACATGTCAAATAGGGAGGCGCCAAATCAGGGAGCAGACAAGGAGAAAGAGACATGAAAAGTGAATTGTTTTCCATCGGCCCGCTCCATATCCACGGATACGGTCTGATGATTGGAATCGGTATAATCGTGGCTTTTGCAGTGGCCGTAAAGCGGGCAGAGAAAAAGGGACTGAATGGGGATCTGGTGTTCAATGCCGGATTTTTCGGACTGATCGGAGGAATCATTGGTGCGAAACTGATGTTTTATCTGACAGAGATTCCGGCCATTTTGGAGGACCCTTCGATCCTTCTGGATTTTGCCAATGGATTTGTGGTGTATGGTGGGATCATAACCGGTATCCTGACTGCCGGTATTTACTGTAAGGTAAAGAAGCTGGAGTTCCTTCCAGTCATTGATCTGGTGGTGCCGTCCATCGCACTGGCACAGGGATTCGGCCGAATCGGATGCTTTTTGGCCGGATGCTGCTACGGCAGACAGACGGACGCCTGGTATGGCGTGACATTTCCGGAAGGGGGAATGGCTCCGGCAGGTGTATCCCTGATCCCCACTCAGATTATATCCAGTGTCGGCGATTTTCTTTTGGGATTCCTTCTCATCGTTCTTGCGAGAAAAAAGAGAAACCGGGGACTGATTACCGGTCTGTATTTCCTGCTTTATGCCATCGGCCGTTTCCTGATTGAGTTTTTGAGAAACGATCCGCGGGGAAATGTGGGGGCGCTCTCCACTTCCCAGTTTATCGCTATTTTTATGGCAGCAGCGGGTATTCTCCTGATTGCCCTGTCCGCAAAGTTTGAGCGTGCGGCCGCAAAGCAGGAAGAAGAGCCGGGAGAAGAGGGAGAGACATCCACAGCGGATTGACGCCGGATCGGACGAAAACGGAAATGTACAAGAAATGGAGAATCGGTGATTATGAAAATCAGCATCATATGTTTTTCCAGAGAAGGGGCAGCACTTGCAGAAAGGGCTGCTTCTTTTTATAAGAATACGGGAAGGGAGGCGGCCGTATATACGTCTTCCAACCATGCGGAGGAATTTGGAATGATGGCGGCAGAGCCGGATTTAAAAACCTGGACAAAACAGCAGTTTCAAAATGCAGATGCCATTCTTTTTATCGGGGCGTGCGGAATCGCTGTGCGTGCCATCGCACCCTGGATTGTCAGCAAGGACAGGGATCCGGCTGTGCTTGTACTGGATGACGGGGGACGGTTTTTGATTTCCCTTTTATCCGGTCATCTGGGAGGCGCTAATGCACTGACGGAGGAATTGGCAGCCAAGCTGGGAGCGCAGCCTGTGGTGACCACAGCCACAGACAGAAAAGGGATTTGGGCAGTGGACAGCTGGGCGAAAAAAAACGGATGCTGCATTATGGACATGAAACTGGCAAAAGAAGTATCCGCCCGATTGATTCATGGGGAGAAGGTGGGATTTTATTCGCAGTTTCCCATTTTGGGAAACCTGCCGGATGGTTTGGTGCATGTCAAAGAAAGAGATGAAGATCTGCCCATTGGAGTGGCAGTCGGAATTCAAAAATTTGGAATCCCAAAAGAGGAAAATATATTTGAGAGAACCCTGGAACTGGTGCCCCGCATTATGACGATCGGTATGGGATGCAGAAAAAATACAGAGAAGGAAACCTTGGAAAGAGCCGCGGACCTTTGCCTGGAAATCCATGGATTTTACAGAGAGGCGGTGAAGCAGATCGCTTCTGTGGATTTAAAAAAGGAGGAACCGGGGCTTTTGCAGCTGTGTAAAGAACGGGAATGGGATTTTGTTACCTATCCGGCACAGCAATTGAATGCGTTGGAGGGAGATTTTACAAAGTCCGGCTTTGTCAAACAAGTGGCAGGCGTGGACTGTGTCTGTGAGAGAGCTGCTGTCTGTGCTTCAGACGGGGGAAGACTCCTTGTTAAAAAAAGTATTTTTCAGGGAGTGACAGCGGCCATAGCTGTACCGGACTGGAAGGCGAACTTTTTATGAAAGAAACTGTCTCCAGAGCGTGGTGATAAAATCAGCCAGAAACAGGACGGAAGAATAGCGTACCATGGTATGTAGTGTGTTTCGATGAAAACAGGAGATCCATTGTTCCAAAAGGGGATGAAGCCGACCGGTGACGAGATAGGAGAGGAGCCCGAAGGGAACCAGGGTTTCCAGACAGACTCTTCCGTCTATTTGAAAAAAGAAATTGCTGTAATCCCACCAGCGTTCATGAAAAAGAAATTCCATGATGACGCTGGTGGAAAATTCCAGAATTCCGCAGATAATCATGGAAGAGAGGATAAACTGCAGGGGCTTTCTCGTCATATTTTTGGCGGCGGCGATAATCATCAGACAGCCGATTCCGTAGATGGGACAGTAGGGCCCGAACAGGAATCCGCGGTTGGTGAATCCGCCGCCGGTCATGGCAACGAAGAAAACCTCCAAAACCCATCCGAGACAGGAGTAGGTCAAAAAATAAATCCAAAGCCGTTCCAGCCGAAGGTTTGTCAAACGGATACCTCCATTTTCTTTGCCATATATAATTTATATATGCCAGAAGAACGAAAAGGTGAAACGCGTTGGCACAAAAATCAGGTGTCAGGCCTTTTGGACCACATAGCAGCCGTTTCCGTCGGCCAGGATGCTGTACTGGTAAAAAGCAGTCATGGCAGCGGTGAGCTGGAAGGTGTCTTTGATGCTGCCCGTCTCATAGGGAGAATGCATGGCAAGCTGGGCGACGCCGATATCCACACTGTTGATGGCTACATGGGATGTGGACAGATTTCCCAGGGTAGAGCCGCCGGGCAGGTCGGAGCGATTGAAGAACAGCTGATACGGGATGTTTTCATCATCCAGAATCGAGCGGAAGAGGGCATAGGACACACTGTCTGTGGTGTAACTCTGACTTCCGGCAAATTTAATCAAGACACCGCCGCCCAGATGGGGCTTATTGACCGGATCGCATTTTTCCTCGTAGTTGGGATGAATCGCATGGCCATTGTCAGCAGACACAAGAAAACTGGATGCCAGAGAAGCAAAATGTTCTTCCTCTGATTTTCCGAAGGCAAGACTGATTCTTCTCAGCACGTCATGGAGGAAAGGAGAACGGGCTCCCTGTTTGCTGCCGCTTCCGACTTCCTCATTGTCCAGAATCGCGCAGACAGAGACACCTGTTTCGTTGCCTCCTTCTATCAATGCCTTTACAGAAGAAAAGGCGCACTGCAGATCATCCAGTTTGGGAGAAGAGATAAATTCCCGTCTGGCTCCCCAGATGCTGCCCTTCATGCGATTATAAAGATAGAGATCGGTACCGACGATGGAGTCTTTTGCAACGCCCAGAGAATCCGCCACCAGATCCAGAAGGGCACCGTCTGCACATTCATCGCCAAAAATGGGAAGGAGATCCTTTTGCGCATTGTACGAGTAGCCGTCATTGACACCACGGTTCATATGTACAGCCAGATTGACGATCATGACAAGATCACGGTCCAGATTGACCAGACGGGAAACAAAACGGTTTCCCTCGCGAACCATGACTTTTCCGGCGATGGAAAGCGGCCGGTCAAACCAGGGAGCGCAGATCATACCGCCGTACCGCTCCACATTCAGCTTGGTATAGTGGCCTGCTGTTTTCATTTCCGGATTTTCCTTCAGCTTAAAAGAAGGAGAGTCACTGTGGCTGGCGATGATCTGAAAATTGGAAAAGTCCTGTTCGGGAATTTTAAAACCGATCAAAGCAGAGCCGCTGCGGCGCACAAAATAGGATTTCCCCTTCTCCAGTTTCCAGATGGTTTCCTCCATAAGTTCTGTAAATCCATGGCTGGCGAGCATGGCAGCAGCTTCTGCGATGGCATGAAAGCAGCTGGGACTGTTTTCAATAAAATGAAATAATTCCTGGGTTGAAGCTTCATATTGTTCCTGTGTTACTTCCATAAAGTACCTCCATTGGTTAAGCATTTGTGAATACATGCTGTTTGGATTGCTGCCTGTGTGATCGGACAGCGTCTTTATCATAGCAGATTTTAGGAGAATAGTAAATGAGGGAAGAAAAGCATCTTCCATCGGGGCGCTAAAACCCTCTGGAAGATGCTTTGTTTCCTTGTAACCTATGTATGATATTAGAAATCCCAGCTTTTATAGGAACAATCCGGCGTCAGCGGTACATTTTCATGTAATCTCCATGGGCGTCGATCAGCTCGTCGGTCATGGCGATGATATCGTGGATGTTTAATTCGGCAGCTGTGTGGGGATCCATCATGGCAGCCTGGTAGATTTTCTGACGGTCTTTGGTGACGGCAGCTTCGATGGTGAGAAGCTGAACGTTGATGTTGGACATGTTCATGGCTGCCAACTGGGTCGGAAGCGGACCTACATGGCAGGGGTGAATACCGGAATTGTCCACCAGGCAGGGCACTTCCACGCAGGCGTCGGATGGAAGGTTGTCGATCAGGCCGGTGTTTAAAACGTTTCCGCCTATTTTATACGGAACACCGGTTACAACCGCTTCCATGATGTAGGAGGCATATTCTCTGGAACGGGTATGGGTAATTTTTCCGTCGTTTAAGATGTTTTCCCGTTCCTTTTCCCAACCCGCGATCTGTTTGATGCAGCGTCTTGGATATTCATCCAGAGGAATATTGTAATCGTCAATCATCTCCGGATAGCGGGACTTGATGAAAAACGGATTGTATTCCGCATTGTGTTCGCTGGATTCGGTACAGTAATAACCAAGATATTTGATATATTCGAATCGAATCATGTCCGTATGCTTTTCCGTCCGATTTTTTTCCGCTGCTCTCTTTTTGATTTCCGGATACAGGTCATTGCCAAACTTATCGCGGATGTCCAGAAGCCAGGCCATATGATTGATTCCGGCGATGGTTTCGATGCGCCCATCCAGCTTGTCTGTCATATCCAGCTTTTCCAACAGGGATTCCGAGCAAACCTGGACACTGTGGCAAAGACCCACGGTTTGAATCTTGGTGAAGCGCTGCATATATCCTGTCAGCATTGCCATGGGATTGGTGTAGTTGAGGAAGAGCGCATCGGGGCAGACTTCTTCCATATCCCGGGCAAATTCTTCCATGACGGGAATGGTGCGCAGAGCACGCATGATGCCGCCGATTCCAAGCGTATCGGCTATGGTCTGGCGCAGGCCATATTTCTTTGGAATTTCAAAATCAATCACCGTACACGGTTCGTATCCGCCCACCTGAATGGCATTCACCACAAAACGGGCATCCTTTAAGGCGGCTTTGCGGTTCTCAACACCAAGGTAGGTACGGATGGTGGCGCGGTCCTGATTTACATTTTTGTTGATAGCTCGGAGAATGATTTCAGAATCTTTCAGCCGCTGTTCGTCGATATCATACAGCGCGATCTCTGCTTCGCACAGGGCGGGCGTACACATGCAGTCACCCAAAACATTCCTGGCAAATACCGTACTTCCGGCGCCCATAAATGTGATTTTTAACATAATATACCTCCTGTATCCATTGGAATTTTTATAGGAATATTGTATAATAAGGGATAATATAGAAACGATATCATTTGTTTCGAAAATAGGGAAAAAAAGAAATGATTTGTTGCATGGGGAGGGAGAAGAGCCATGGCGGAGAGGGAAAAAAAACAAAAAAGACAGCCGCTTCAAATTTTTTACTGCGGTAGGTCGGCGTGTGCGCCCGGCCATTTTTGGGGACCGGCTGTCCGCCCCCATTATCTTCTGCATGTGGTCTTAAATGGAAAGGGAAGATACACTGCCGGTGGAAAAACCTATTTGCTGACAGGCGGGGATGCGTTTTTTATTCGTCCCATGGATTCCCATTATTATCAGGCAGACAGAGAGAATCCCTGGGAGTACGCCTGGGTAGGATTCGGCGGATATGAAGCAGAGACCATTCTGGAAGAAACTGTTTTTGCCAGAAGTCCTGTTTATATCGGGGACGGCGGAGACAGCGAGATCGGTCCGATCATCACGAAATTGGTAAAATTATACGAGCAAAAAGAACAAAATTGGCTTATCCTTGGAGGAATCCTGATGGAACTGCTTGGCCGAATGCCAGCGAAAGAAAAAGAGGATGAAGTGTATGAAGGCCAATATTTGAAAAAAGCCATACAATATGTGGAAGATAATTATAGTTACGATATAAAAATTCAGGATATGGCAGACTGGATGGGAATAGACCGGACATACTTGTACCGGATTTTCATCCGGGAGACAGGGATGGCGCCGAAAGCATATTTGACGGAATACCGGTTGAAACATGCCATGCGGATGTTATGTTCTTCTCAGTATTCCATTACGGAGATTGCGTATTCCTGCGGATTTTGTGATACCGTGTCCTTTCATAATCACTTTAGAAAAAAGACGGGTATGACTCCTCGCAGTTATCGCAGAAAGAATCGGATTCTCGAGACAATTTCGGTGAATTCAGAGGAGAGCTATTGACAGGGAAAAAAATTTTTGATAGACTATTTTCTGCGATTGATTGCGGATGTGGCGGAATTGGCAGACGCGCCAGATTTAGGTTCTGGTGTCCCGTGACGTGCAGGTTCAAGTCCTGTCATCCGCATGGTGAAAGCTCTGTGTTTACAGGGCTTTTTTCTTTTCGTGTTGCATTTCGTGTTGCATAGAGTTTATATGTTGGATGAGACTCTGATTAAAACGAACCGCTTCTTCGTCAATCACATTTCTGTATATACTCTTTAGGGTTGCATCAGAGGACCAACCCCCTCTTTGCATGATATACACATCAGGAATTCCCAATGCATGCATGATGGATGCCGCGTAGTGACGTAAGTCATGAAAACGAAAATGTGGAAGATCAGTTTTCCTGATGGCTTTGCAAAAGCGGTTTGTGATCTGATCCGGGTTCAAGTTAACGATACGGCCCTTTTTCTTATTCACCATGTCGATGATAAAGTCTGGGTATTCCACATTTCGGTAACTGGAGTACGTTTTGGGCTGTTTAATAACCCATGTTCCGTCAATTGTTTTTGCCATGGATTTATTTACGCTGACAGTATTTCCATGAATATCATCGGAAGTAAGGGCACATATTTCTCCGCGGCGAAGTGTTCCGAATGCCGCTAGAAGGACCGCAAGTTTTAAATCTTCATTTTCAAGACAGTTTAACAGCTCCTTGATTTCTGTATCGGAAGGAACATGGAGCTGTGCTTTTTTTGGTTTCGGCAGATTGATTCTTACGCGAAATTCAGGCATAAACATATCTAAGACCGCTGTTAAGAGCCCGTAAATATTTTTCACTGTTTTTGGGGCTTTTTGGGTGGATAGTGAACTTACCCATGCTTGAATCATTGGATTGGTAAGATCTTTCAGTAACACATCTCCGATTTTGGAGAAATACAATCGTTCCACACAACGATACTCTTTGTATGTAGTAGGTGATAAGACGGCCTGTTTCAGGTCAATATACTGCTTCACGGCTTCTCTTACCGTCAGAGAGGTATTTGGATTTCGATTCTTTGACAGAGAAAACTGGGCAGCCAGCAATTCGGCTTCTTTCTTGCCCCTTGCGGTAGGGTCATTGCTGGTAAAAGATTCGTAAATCCGTTTCTGCTTTTGTTTCCCTGTTTTGGGATCCATAACCGGTGATCCATCCGTGGAAAATAGTGGTTCGTAGTGACTGAATACCTGGCAGCGCCAGCTGCCGGAGGGTAACTTTTTGGCTGTAGCCATATACATCATTCCTTTCTTCGATTTTTGTGTACAAAAATAACGCCCCCTAAAGAACAAACGTTCCGGGATTGATTGGGCGCCCGAAGAATGATACAATATTTTTGCTGGAAATATATATCATTCTTTGGTAGGCCGTCCCTGTTAGCGCAGGGGCGGTTTTTTGATTATTGTAATAATTATTGACATATAAAGATAATAATAGTATTATATAAAAGAAGATAACTTGTGAAGGATAAACACTGGGTCCCAAAATGGGGTAGGTATTTTTATACTGAGCATTCCTATGTGCCTGGGGTTATCTTTTTTTATTTGCTCTTTTTCAAACTTTCTACGAAATTATGCGGATTTTTTTCTATTTCCGTTACAACGAAATCAACAAATTGTTGAGAATATGTAAAAGAGTGTTGATTTCCGATAATATGTTCGTAAGCGTATTTAATATTTTGTTTTATGTCATAAAAGTCAATAACAAGATTTAAGACATATTGTGTAAATCCGCGCTCGTATCCGAGCCTTATGTTTTTCTTTTTTAATCTCTCTTGTACAGCTGTGATTACATTTTGATAAGAATATTTGTGGGTATCTGATGGATCCTTTAAATCCTTAACAATAGCCACTTTAGTATCTGTACGTGAGTCTATTCCTACTACAAAATCTGCCTCAGTTTTTTTCTTTGTGATGTACAAATTTTGCTTAATATTGATCGCAAATTTGTCAGAGTTGTATTCAGCACTTAAAACATCAATTTCGTTAGACTGTTTAATTAACTTTTCAGCTATTTCTGGAGAATATTTAATTCTAATTTCTTCATTGGATAATGGCTCGTATCTAGCTGAAAGCGTAAGAAAATTTTGTGCAATATATTGCGTTATATCAATTTTATGAAAACGCTGTAATTCGTTTACAAAATTGAGCACACATGCCTGAAATAGAGGGGCGTACTTAACTTCATAATCTTCTGTAATATAATGCGTGCTAATATTCCTTAATTCAATAATTTTTTCTAAATTTAGTCTGATTCGTGTATTCTTGTCAGTGTATATCTTTCGGACTACACTTTCAATGCTTAAAGTTCTGTCAGGTTTATCGGCAAAATAAATACTTTCCCCTCGCTTAATTAAAGTGGCTTTTAACATTAATTCCCATGCATTTACAATGAAGAAAGAAAATCCTTCAATTCTGTATTTAATAGTGGGCTTGTTATATATTTCAAGCCCGAGAATAAATGCTTCTATGGATTTATCTGTTAGACGGCTAATTAAATCTTCCAAAAAAATATTCACCCTTTCAAATATTTGATTTTCTATACCATTTCATACTCATACACCCGTAAGTTTGGAATAAAACATATCCAATAATTATCAATCAATTTTCCCAGACCATACTTTTGGCGATACGCTGCCAATGCTTCATTTAAAAACTCCTCTGTTATTCCCAAGTATTCAGCAATTTCATACTGTAATTGACATCCGGCTTTAGCAGCAGAAATCAGGCCGTTTAAACCAATCATTTTATCGTAGGCCCACAGCCGGGCGCGGCGTTCCTGTTTCCGATTCATTACAACTGATTGATCTAAGATGTTTCCGGTGGTTGTATAGTAGTGACCAAGTTCTTCAGCAAGGATGCAGGATTTTTCTGTCGTTGTATCGATATCATTCCGGATCGCTATTTTTATCCCCTTAATTCTGCCATTATTATATTTTAAAGGTTTTTCTTTTACGACAAGACCATCCTGATGGGCTTCGTCCAAAAGCGATTCATAATTCATAAGTCAACACCTCCAATCTATAGCATTCTATAAACTGGACCTAGAAGTTTTCATCATCCATGATATCATTTTCAGATGTATCTGTACCTTCGGGTATGTCGATATCAGTACGAGTGTGGGCGGCATCGAGCAAAGAACTAGATTTTAAAATTATTTTTTGCAACTGTCTACGACAAAATTCTTGTGATTGTTCGACCATATTGCTATATTCTTCAGGTGTTATTCGTACAGATGTTATGCCATTTGTAAATAAATACAAATTTTCATTATCTACCCATTCGTAAGTCCATCCAATACTCTTTAATTGATAATAAAACGCATTGATTTTGTCTTCAAATTCTTTTGTTTCCTTATCCCAGTGTTGCTCGAATGTTTTTCTTTCCATAGGCACATCATATCCCATTAGCCATGCTTCGCTGACATTAAGTGCTGTAGAAAGCGCATCAATATTTCTTTGACGCGGTTTGTATTTTCCTGAAATGTATGAGCTAAGTTGTCCTTTGTCGATCTTAGCTTTTTCAGCCAATTCAGATTGAGTGATACCGCGTATTTCTAATGCTTCCTTGATTCTATTCTTTATATCAACCTTGCTCATAGTATCCTCCTTTTAAAAATTTCTTTAAAAGTATTATAAATTATGGTTAAGAAAAAATCAATAATAATTTATAAAAATTGAGAAAAACTTAAAAAAACTATTGACATAATATTTGGAGAATGATATTATGTGCGTAGTTGAGAAAAACTCAACAAAAAAGAAAAGAGGTGTAAAGATGCCAAATACATATGATTACAGAAAATTAAGAGGACGTATTAAGGAAAAGTATGGTACACAGTCAGAATTTTCTAAAAAGATTGGACTTTCAGAAGTTTCTGTAAGTAATAAGCTCAATAATATCGTAGACTGGGGACAGGAGGAGATAGAAAATATAATCATAGCACTCGAAATTCCATATACAGATATTCAGGATTATTTTTTTACGCATATAGTTGAGAAAAACTCAACTATATAATAAATAAGGAGGACACATGAACGAATTAATCAAAATCAATTATGACGCAGAGCAGCCAACTGTATCAGCAAGAGATTTACATGATGGATTGGAAATCAAAACAGCCTTTAAGGATTGGTTCCCAAGAATGACAGAGTATGGCTTTGAATCAGGTAAGGATTTCAACCTGCTCAAAAATGAGCGGGTTCAAATCGAGGGGAACAGGGAGGTGAAAAGAGAAGTAGTAGACTATAGCATCTCTGTTGATATGGCCAAGCAAATCTGTATGATTCAGCGCACCGAAAAAGGAAGAATGTATAGGCAGTATTTCCTTGATCTGGAAAAAGCATGGAATACGCCGGAGCAGATCATGGCCAGAGCGTTACGGATGGCGGATAAGACCATTGAAGACCAGAAAGAACAGATCAGGCAGATGAAGCCGAAAGCCTTGTTTGCAGATGCGGTATCTGCCAGTCACACATCCATCCTGATTGGTGACCTTGCGAAACTTCTGAAACAGAACGGAGTCGAAACAGGACAGAAACGTCTTTTTGAGTGGATGAGAGAAAATGGTTATCTGATTAAGCGAAAAGGCTCTGACTGGAATATGCCGACGCAAAGAAGCATGGAAATGGGGCTTTTCGAAGTAAAGGAGTCTACTGTCAATAATCCGGATGGATCAGTGAAGATAAACAAGACAACAAAGGTGACGGGAAAAGGGCAGCAGTATTTCACAAATAGGTTCCTTGGAGGAATGGCAGGATGATTTTTTGCCACACCTGCCGAAGGTTTCGAACATGCCTGGAGCGGAGAGGACAGTGTATAAGCTATATCAGAAAGGAACGAAGTAGTGGTGAAAGAGATCACAGTAAAAACAGAGGGGACAGAGGTACATATTACATCCAAAGATGTGACGATCCAAGCAGAAGAGATTGTTCTGGAAGGAGGTGAATGAGATGCCAGCAGTAAAACTGGGACGTGTACAGAAGCCGGATCCCATCCGGGGGATTATTGAGGGCAGCATTATCAATGCCGGAATAACGAAGAAGATTCTTGCGAAGAAAACAGGCATGGCGTATAGCACCCTGTGTGATCGGATGAATCATCCGGAAGATTTTCGAAGAGGTGAACTGAAAAGAATTTTTAGTGTTCTGGAAATGACCGATGAAGAAAAGCAGCGGATCCCGTGGTGAAAGGAGGTGATGGAAGAATGATTCGGAGCAATCAAGGAACTGTATCCATTGATGGAACAGTACGAGAAGCTTTATGCGATTTTGCTTGTGTGGTAGTGGAACTCAATCGACTTATCGGAGAAAGAGAGACACGGGAGATGTTCGACTATGCAATCGAGCTGGATCCGGATGTGTGGAGACAGGAAATCATATCAGAAGAAGGGAGGTGAGACCAATGGGAGCAGTGATTGAGTTAAGCAGCCTGCATGCGTTTCTGTGCATCAGGGATAAGCAGCGCGCCAAGCAGTTTAAGCGGATGCGCAGAGCAAATCTGCGGGCAAGAAAGAAAAAGGCTGCCTGCGTTGCAGCGCAGACAGCCAAATAAAAAGATGTATAACTTTGCTTCTTTATTGTAGCAAATGGGAAGGGAGAAATCAAGATGAATGGTATAAAAATAAACCAGTTGGAAATTGAAAATGTCAAGAGGATAAAAGCAGTTAAGATCGAACCGTCTGCAAGTGGTCTTACCATCATTGGTGGAGACAACAATCAGGGGAAAACATCGGTATTGGATGCCATTGCCTGGGCACTTGGAGGTGATCGGTATCGGCCGTCGCAGCCGGTAAGGAATGGCTCTGTGATTCCGCCGAATTTACATATTGTGATGGACAATGGGCTTGTGGTGGAAAGAAAGGGAAAAAACAGCGATCTGAAGGTCACAGACCCGTCCGGGAAGAAGGGCGGCCAGCAGCTCTTAAATGAGTTTGTCAGTCAGATGGCGCTGGATCTTCCAAAATTTATGGAAGCATCCGGGAGAGAAAAGGCGCAAACGCTGCTGCAGATCATTGGAGTGGGAGATCAGCTCAGTCAGCTGGAAAATGAAGAAAAGGAACGATACAATGAACGTTTATATGTGGGCCGCACAGCGGATCAGAAGGAAAAGTTTGCAAAAGAACAGCCGTATTATCCAGATGCACCAAAAGAATTGGTAAGCCCTTCGGAATTGATCCGGCAGCAGCAGGAAATTTTGGCGCGAAATGGTGAAAATCAGCGGAAGCGGGATCGTGCGCTCGAACTTCACGCGGAAAGAAATCGCCTTGCGGAAAAGGTAAACCGTTTGAAGGAGGAATTGGAACAATATCAAAAACAGCTGATCCAGGCAGACCATGACATGCAAATCGCCTATAAGTCTGCGGAAGAACTTCGTGATGAGTCCACAGCGGAACTGGAAAATAGCATTGCCAATATTGAAGAAATTAACCGGAAAGTCCGTGCGAACCTGGACAAGGATAAAGCGGAAGAGGATGCCAGAGAATACCGGCGCCAGTACGAGGAATTGACCAAACAGATCATGGAGACCAGGAAGAAGAAAACGGATTTGCTGCTTCATGCCGACCTTCCACTGCCAGAACTGGCAATTGAGGACGGAGAACTGATTTACAAGGGGCAGAAATGGGACAACATGTCCGGGTCCGACCGGCTAAAGGTATCCACGGCAATTGTCCGGAAACTGAATCCCAAATGTGGATTTGTTCTTTTGGATAAGCTGGAGCAGATGGATCTGAAGACACTGCAGGAATTTGGCACCTGGCTGGAACAGGAGGGACTGCAGGCAATTGCTACCAGGGTAAGCACCGGGGATGAGTGCTCCATCATTATTGAAGATGGATATGTGGTAGGACAGAAACACCCGGCCATGCCGGAACAAAAAGAATGGAAGGCAGGTACATTTTGATGGAAATTACAAGAGGAAAAATCCAGAGTGCAAAGAAAGTTGTGGTCTACGGGCCGG
Organism: Candidatus Fimimorpha excrementavium; assembly: GCA_018710785.1. Classification (GTDB taxonomy): domain Bacteria; phylum Bacillota; class Clostridia; order Lachnospirales; family Lachnospiraceae; genus Fimimorpha; species Fimimorpha excrementavium. Next base: position 34,874 of record DVJD01000105.1, on the reverse strand, counting down.
AGGGGATTGGCAAATCCACATTTGCCTCCCAGTTTCCGGATCCTTTATTCATTGATACGGAAGGAAGTACAAAGGACCTGGACGTGGCCAGGGCGCCGCAGATCAGCAGCTGGCAGATGCTGTTGGAGTTGGTGGATGAAGTGAAGAACACGCCTGGTCTATGCAAAACACTGGTCATTGATACCATTGACTGGGCGGAACAGTACTGTATCCAGGCGATTTGCGATAAGCATCAAAAGCGAGGGATTGAGGACTTTGGCTATGGAAATGGTTATGTTTATGTAAAAGAAGAGTTTGGCCGTTTTTTAAATAAACTGTCAGAGGTGATTGATAAAGGAATCAACGTGGTACTGACCGCCCATGCCCAGATGCGAAAATTTGAACAGCCCGATGAAATGGGAGCCTATGACCGGTATGAGTTGAAACTGGGAAAAAAGACGTCTTCCCAAACGGCTCCATTGGTGAAGGAGTGGGCGGACATGGTGTTGTTTGCCAATTACAAGACCTATGCGATTGCTGTGGATGACAAGGGGAAGAAACATAAGGCACAGGGAGGAACCCGTGTCATGTACACCAGCCACCATCCATGCTGGGATGCGAAGAACCGGGCAGGGCTGCCGCCGGAACTTCCTTTCGATTATCAGGAGATTGCGTTCATTTTTAATCATACGCCGGAACCGGTACATAAAAAACCAGTACCAGAGGTGAACCCGGAGCCACCGGTGCAGCAGCCAACAATGGAGGTTTCAAATAAGGAAGAAGGGCCAGAGCCCAGAAAGGAAAAAAACTCAGAACCGCCAAGACCACCGGTTTCAACAGAAAAGCCGGAACCCGACTCTCATATCCCGAAAGCCTTGCGGGATCTGATGAACCAGTACTTTGTATCAGAGCCTGAAATCCAGGAAGTGGTGGCCTTAAAAGGGTATTTTCCAGAAAATACACCAATTGAGAACTATCCGGATGATTTTATCAATGGGGTGCTTGTCGGTGCCTGGCCGCAGGTATACGCCTGTATTAAGGAAATCAAGGAAAAACAGTCGATACCATTTAATTGAAAAGGAGAGAAGAAGTTATGGAACAGTTGGGAAGAGAATTGAGCTGGGATGACCAGATTGAAAAAGACAGCGAGGAATATGTCCTTCTTCCGGAAGGTGATTATGACTTTGAAGTCATTAAGTTTGAACGTGGGCGCCATGAGGGCAGTGAAAAGCTGCCCCCATGCAACAAAGCCATTTTGACCATCCGAATTGATGGAAAGGAGAAGGGAAGCACCGTCATCACACATAATCTATTTCTTCATACCATTACGGAAGGGATGCTGTCCGCCTTTTTTTCATCCATTGGACAAAAGAAAAAAGGGGAGCGGATCCAGATGAACTGGAACCTGGTTATGGGAGCCAAAGGAAAAGCCAAAGTTATCATCCACCATTATAAAAATAAAGATGGGGAGGACAGGCAGATTAACCAGATCGCAAAGTTCTACCAGAAAGAACAGAAGAGCTGGACACAGGGGGCGTTTTAATGGAGCTGAGACCGTATCAGGAAGAAGCCAGGCAGTCTGTGGAGGCAGATTGGAAAAAAGGCATTCAGAGGACGCTGCTGGTCTTGCCGACGGGATGTGGAAAAACCATTGTATTTTCCAAAATCACGGAGGATATGGTGCGGAATGGGGACCGGGTCCTCATTCTCGCCCACCGTGGGGAACTATTGGAACAGGCGGCGGATAAACTGCAGACAGCGACCGGGCTTCGCTGCGCAACGGAAAAGGCAGAAGAAACCTGTCTTGGAAGTTGGTATCGGGTTGTGGTGGGATCGGTACAAAGTCTGCAGCGTCCCAAACGGTTGGAAAAATTTTCGGATGATTATTTTGACACCATCATTGTGGATGAGGCGCACCACTGTATTTCCGATGGATACCAGGCAGTACTTCAGCATTTTTCCAAGGCAAAAGTATTGGGCGTAACGGCCACCCCAGACCGCGGAGATATGAGAAACCTAGGGACCTATTTTGAAAATCTGGCCTATGAATATACGCTGCCCAAAGCGATCAAAGAAGGATATCTGGTACCCATCAAAGCCCTTACCATTCCTTTGAAAATTGATGTGTCCGGCGTCAGTGTACAGGCCGGGGACTTCAAAGCGCCGGATCTTGGGACAGCCCTGGATCCTTATCTGGAGGGAATCGCACAGGAAATGATGGAATATTGCCGGGATAAAAAGACGGTGGTATTTCTCCCCTTGGTAAAAACCAGTCAAAAGTTTTGCGAAATATTAAACAGCAAGGGATTCCGGGCAGCTGAAGTCAATGGAAACAGCGAGGACCGTGCCAGCGTGCTGCAGGCATTTGAAGAGGGAAAGTACAATGTTCTGTGCAATTCCATGCTTCTGACGGAAGGATGGGACTGTCCAGCGGTCAACTGTGTGATCGTCCTGCGCCCTACAAAGGTTCGAAGCCTATACTGCCAGATGGTGGGACGCGGAACCCGCTTGGCACCGGGAAAGGATCATCTGCTGTTATTGGATTTCTTGTGGAACACAGAACGCCATGAATTATGCAGACCGGCTTCGCTTATCTGTGAAAATGAAGAAGTAGCCAGGCAGATGACGAAAAATATGGAAGAATCCGCAGGACTGGCATTGGATCTGGAAGAAGCAGAGAAGAAAGCCAGTGAGGATGTGGTGATCCAAAGAGAAGAAGCTTTGGCGAAACAACTGGCAGAGATGAGACGGAGAAAGAGGAAGCTGGTGGATCCCCTTCAGTTTGAAATGAGCATCCAGGCGGAGGACTTATCCAGTTATGTCCCTTCTTTTGGGTGGGAAATGGCGCCGCCTTCCAAAAAGCAGGTGGATACGCTGGAAAAATTGGGAATTCTTCCGGATGCCATCGACAATGCGGGGAAGGCGGCCAAATTATTGGATCGGCTGGACAAACGGAAAAAGGAAGGCCTGACAACTCCAAAGCAGATCCGTTTCCTGGAAGGGCGGGGATTCCAACACGTGGGAACCTGGCCATTTGAAGCAGCAAAAAATTTGATTGACCGGATTGCAGCAGCAGGATGGCGGATCCCGGCAGGAATTGTGCCTGGAGACTATCGGCCGGAATAAAAGGAGTCAACTATGGAAGGATACAACCTGATAGAAGTGCTGGAGCACCTGGATCCGGCCGCATGTGATTACCAGGAATGGATCAATGTCGGAATGGCATTGAAAGAAGAAGGATATTCCCTGGCAGAATGGGATGTGTGGAGCAGACGGGATAGTGGAAGATACCATCCGGGCGAATGCCAAAAGAAATGGAATACATTCTCTGGAAACACATCACCGGTGACTGGAGGAACGATTGTCCAGATGGCAAAAGAAAAAGGATGGATTCCTTCCTCATATGGGCATGAGCTGGACTGGAATGATGAAATCAGCGAAGACCGGGATGATCGGATTATTGTGGACAAGAACTGGCTGGAAGGAAGAGAAATCCAGGAACCGGCAAACTGGGATCCGGCGGAACAGGTGATCCGTTACCTGGAAACGCTGTTTGAAGCATCCGAAAACGTAGGCTATGTCACACAATCCTGGGAAAATGAGGATGGGCGTTTTCTTCCCAGCAAAGGAAACTGGGATCGGACCGCCGGACAGCTTATTGAAGAGCTGCATAAATGCAAAGGGGATATCGGCGCAGTTTTGGGAGATTATAATCCCAAAGCTGGCGCATGGATTCGTTTTAACCCATTGGACGGAAAGGGCGTAAAAAATGAGAATGTAACGGAATTTCGCTATGCCTTGGTGGAATCGGACAACATGGAGCTGGAACAGCAGAATGCCATCATTCGTGAATTGGAGCTTCCGGTTGCCTGCCTGGTATACAGTGGCGGCAAAAGCGTCCATGCGATTGTAAAGGTGGATGCGGGAAGTTATGAGGAATACCGGAAACGGGTGGATTATCTCTATGAAGTATGCCAGAAAAATGGTCTTCGGCTGGATCGGCAGAACCGGAACCCTTCCCGTCTTTCCCGTCTGCCGGGAGTTGAGCGGAATGGGAAAAAGCAATTCATCATTGATACCAATCTGGGAAAAGAAAGCTGGAAAGAATGGCAGGAATGGATTGAATCCGTCAATGATGATCTTCCGGATCCGGAAAGTCTGGACGGCGTATGGGATCATATGCCGGATCTGGCTCCATGCTTAATTGACGGGATACTGCGAAAAGGGCATAAGATGCTGATCTCTGGTCCGTCAAAAGCCGGAAAATCGTTCCTCCAGATCGAATTATGCATCGCCATTGCGGAGGGAAAGAAATGGCTGAACTGGTGCTGCGCCCAGGGGAAAGTCCTGTATGTCAATTTGGAGTTGGATCGGGCCAGCTGCCTACACCGATTCAAAGACGTTTACCAGGCCATGGGAATTTCACCCAGAAATTTGAGGAATATAGACATTTGGAACTTAAGAGGAAAATCCGTTCCCATGGATAAACTGGCACCCAAACTGATCCGCAGGGCAGCCAAAAAAGACTACATAGCGATTATCATCGACCCGATTTATAAAGTCATAACGGGCGATGAAAACAGCGCGGATCAGATGGCAGCCTTTTGCAACCAATTTGATAAGATTTGTACGGAATTGAACACGGCAGTGATCTACTGCCATCACCATTCCAAGGGAAGCCAAGGAGGAAAACGGTCCATGGACCGTGCCTCTGGATCCGGCGTATTTGCCCGCGATCCGGATGCGCTGCTGGACTTGATCGAACTGGAATTGAATGCAGATATTTTAAAACAGGAAGAGAACAAGGCCGTCTGCCAAGCCTGCAAACAATACCTGGATGCCCATTTCAAGTGGGAAGCGGATTTGTCACAGGATGATTTATGCAGTCAAGTTCGGATGATGGAGTATTGCAAAGAACATTTGGATAAGTGGCAGATGCGGATGTTGGAAAGCCAGGTGGAAGAAGCAGTGAAGGCAGCAAAAGGAAAAACAGCATGGAGAATAGAAGGAACGCTGCGGGAATTCCCTAAATTTGAACCAGTCAATGTGTGGTTCCAGTATCCAACCCATGTCGTTGACTCGGTGGGAGTCTTGAACGATATCCAGCCGGAAGTGGAGAAAGCCCCATGGCAAAAGGGGGCAGAGAAGAATAAAAAGAATGCCAAAAACAGAAAAGAAGATCGCAAAAAGGCATTGGAGGAAGCCATGGAAAGTAGTAATTTTGGGGATGATCCTTCTGTAAAGGATGTGGCCGAATATATGGGAATCTCCGAACGGACCGCCCGCGACCGGATAAAAGAACATGGTGGGTACTTAATTGAGGAGGGAATCGTGAAAAAGAAGGATGGCGGGGAAGACTGAAAACAAGACTTCCGCAACAAAGTGTATCATTGCGGGGAACACTTAAAAACAGTCTTCCCCGTAAAACAATAAAATTGCGGGGAAGACTGAAAAACAGACTTTCCCGTGTTGCGGGGAAGACACTATATATAAATATATAAATTTTTCCCCGCATACGCGTGGTCACGGGGGTAGGAATGGACGGGCTTAAAGCACAGCCCGCCCGTTCCCTTCCCCTTCCCCGATGACAAGGCAGAACGAAACAAAAAAAGAAAATTTAACAATTTAAAGAGGTGAAGTAAATGGATTTTTTTATGGCAATGGTTCCACCGACTGTAACACACCAGGAAAAACAAGTCCGTGTGGTAAATGGCAAGCCGGTATTCTATGAACCGGCAGAACTGAAAAATGCCCGAGCGAAACTGACTTCTTTCTTGGCCAGATATCGGCCTCAGTTGGGGATGCCTTATACAGGCCCGGTTGAACTGGTGACCAAATGGTGCTTTCCAAGAGGGCGGCACAAAGATGGGGAATATCGTATCACGAAACCAGATACAGACAATCTGCAGAAACTTTTGAAGGACTGTATGACAGATGTCAATTTCTGGAAAGACGATGCGCAGGTTGCGAGGGAAATCACAGAAAAGTTTTGGGCCGAGATACCTGGAATTTACATTCGGATTGAAGAACTGGAGTGATGATATGGATCCGAAAAAAAGAAACTGGTATTACCAAATGTACACGGATGTGTGGAGGATATGGCAAAAATACTACAGCCCAAACGATACAGAAGAATTTTGGGATGCCTTCATGGAAGACTGCCAGAAGGTGCTGGAAACATACAAAGAAAATCCACTTTGCATGGCGTTGCTTTTGGCAGTAACCAATGAAATAGATCGGATCCATACAGAGGAACAGAAGGAGAAAGAATGGAGCAAGAAGAAATAAAGGGACAAATGGATATCTTTGATTTTAAAGAGTGTATACCAGATCAGATGCTGGATCCTGAAGAGGTATACCAGGATTGGAGAAAACTGCTGATGGAACGATTCATGAGAAGGGAGTGATAGCATGACATGCCCAGTATGCGGAGGAAAAACTAGAGTAGAATGCAATGTATCAGAGCCGGATTGCGTGTATCGAAAGAGAAGATGCAAAGAGTGTGGCTACCGGTTTTTCACGGAAGAAACTGAAATCGGTGAAAAGGCACCGAAAGGATTTTATAAACGAAGAATAGAAGGGAGTAACGAGTATGAATCATGACAGCGTAAAGCATCCAAGCCACTACACGACCGGAAAGATTGAGTGTATCGAAGCCATCAAAGAATCCATGACAAGGCCTGAATATCGCGGGTATCTGAAGGGTCAGGTCATGAAATACATATGGCGGTATCAGCATAAGGGCAAGCCGCTGGAAGACCTTCAGAAGGCAGCGCAGTATCTTGATTGGCTGATTGAAGAAGTAACGCAGGATGATTTCATGGAGAACCCGCTTGTGAAAGCAGCCTATGAAAAGATGGGAGGAAGGCATGAATAAAGAGGGATACCGGGATCCTACAGCGGAAAAGGCGGTGCATAATGCCAGCAAGGTGCCGCGAAGGATCCGGGAAGTTATGGATGCCATGAATAAAGTGGCCAGCTTGCATGGATTGGAGATCGTGGCAGTGCGGGATAAGCATACAGGAAAAGAATGGAGGGGAGACCGGTGGAAATGACAAGGGAGCAGCTGGAGCAGCAAGTATTAGATTTCTTTGAGCTTTTTGAAAAGCAAAGACAAATTTGTGATTTAAGAATGAATATCTATTATTCTTTTGAAACGAAATGGTGTGTAAATATAAAAATGATGGAAGATGAAGAAGAAATAGTATGGGTTCAGGAAGTAAATCTGGATAGATGTTTATTAGAGGCCTGTAAAAAAATGAGAAAATATTTTCACAATACTAAAAAGTGGGGTGATACTGATGGACAGAGAAAATGAGCAGAAAAAGGAGTATCTAAGAGGATACCGGAAACATGCGCGCAGAGTAGCAAGAATAGAGGCAGAGATTGAAGAACTGCGATCCATGAAAATGAATCCATCCATGAATAATGACGGAATGCCACATGGAAGTGGGCAAGGGGATTTGTCTGGATATGCTGCGAAAATAGAGGAAATGGAACATCAACTTATCAATGAACGCTACAACCGTATCAAAAGCTATCAAGAAATTGTGTTATGTATTGGATATCTGAAACATGAAAATGAAAAAGATGTTTTATTTTATCGGTACATAAAAGGACTTGAATGGTGGGAGATTGCTGAGAAAATGAAATACTCTGAGAGATGGATACATGAGATTCATGGGAAAGCTCTAAAAAATTTTGAATTACCAAAAGACTTCATAGAAGTTCAGTAATATCCGTGGTATTATGGTATCATCGGAAAGCGGATGAGAGAAATGCTTTTCGACCAAATGTATCTTCCTAAACCTCTATAATGTATTTTTTTTAGACCGCCCTGTAGAAATATGGGGCGGTTTGGTGTATAATACAGAAAAATACATGTAGGGGGATATGTTAAAATGGAAGTGGGAGTTCCTAAATATTTATATCATTACACTAACTTGGAAAATTTAGCATTGATTCTAAAAAATAGAACGATTCGTCTCAATCCGTTAAATAATGTTGATGATATGGATGAAGAAAAGTTCGCAAATTTTTCATCAATGGCTAAATATACATTTATTAGTTCATGGACTTCAGAAGAGAAGGAAAGCATACCGTTTTGGTCAATGTATGCTGGCGGGATGAAGGGAGTGCGAATTAGATTAAGAACGATTCCGTTCAAGAAATACAAATGGAAGAAAATGGAAAATAAATACATAGATTTTAATACTCCGTTTTACTTACCGCAAGATTTTGCAATGAATCAAAAAAATTTTTATGTAATGCCTTTATTTATGGATTTATTTTTGATTCGTGTTTTATACAGTGATGACCCTAGACAACTATACCCTATGCTGGCAACTGATTATGGAAATAGGCTTGAAATGGAAACGGGATTAATTGGAAAGTATAAAAGAAAAGAATGGGAATTTCAAAGTGAATGGCGATATAAAATTGTGTGTATGCCTGTTAGTATTAATGATTTAGGGGATCCTGAAAAGATAAGAGAATGTATTGATAAAATACATAGTGGGATTAATCTTCCATTTAGGTACATAGATTTGTGTATAGAGGACGAAGCATTTGAAGAGATGGAAATAATGAGTGGTCCCAAAATGGGAGAAGGAAATAAGATATTATTAGAACAAGTGGTTCGTGCATATTGTCCATCGGCAAAAGTTATAAGCAGCAACTTAAAAATACGATAAAACAAAGATAGTTAGATATTGTATTAAAAATACAGCATAAAATAAATTGGTTCATCGATCTATCTTACAAAAAAGTCGTGGCATTCGCCGCGGCTTTTTATATTGGCCCTTAACTCAATTGGTTAGAGCAACCGGCTCATAACCGGGCGGTTCCGGGTTCGAGTCCCGGAGGGCCAATCTGTCCCGAGCATAGACAATAAACTGCTCACGCCCGGTGGGGCAGAAGGAGGTGAGCCTGAATGACAAAGAAACAGAAGAGATTTGTAGAAGAATATTTGATTGACCTGAACGCCACTCAGGCCGCCATAAGGGCCGGATACAGTCCGGATACAGCGAAATCCATAGGAAGTGAAAACCTGACGAAACCTGACATTCAGGCGCGTATTGCAAAGGCTATGGCTGAGCGCAGCAAGCGTACCGGCGTCAATGCAGATCGGGTGGTGGCAGAGCTGGCAAAGATCGCTTTCGTAAACGCGGAAGATGTGATTGATGCAGAAACTGCTACTGTGAAACCAGATGCTGCCAGAGAAGATACAGCAGCCATCCAGTCGGTGAAGGTCAAAACTTTCGGGGAAGATGGCCTGGAGCGCGAGATCAAAATGGCCGATAAAATAAAGGCCCTGGAACTATTGGGAAAACATTTGGGGATGTTCAAAGACAAGGTGGAATTGTCCGGTACCCTGGAAACCGAGAAAAACAAGCTGGATGATCTGCTTTCTCAGATGCGAGGGGATACCGGATGAGTACAGAAAGACTTTTGCTTTCTGAAAAGTACAAGGCATTTCTTCGCTGCGATGCCCCGGTAGAATTTCTGGAGGGCACGACAGCGGCGGGGAAGACAACCGTTGGCCTGTTTAAGTTTATGCTGAAGGTAGCAGAGTCGCCAAAGAAATTGCATATCCTGGCAGCGGATGATACCGGCGCTGCCGAGAAAAATATCATTAACAAGGATCTTGGAATCCTGGATGATTTCGGGATTCTGGTGGAATATAAGGGAAACGGATCCGGAGAATATAAGATGCCGCATCTGCTTTTCCATACATCCGGTGGGGACAAGATCATCTTCGTGGTGGGTTACGGCAACAAGCGGAAATGGAAGGATGCCCTGGGCGGCCAGTATGGCTGCCTGTACATCGATGAGATCAACACGGCAGACATTGATTTCGTCCGAGAAGCATCCATGCGTTGCGATTACCTTATGGCGACGCTGAATCCGGATGATCCGGGGCTGGATGTGTATAAAGAGTATATTAACTGCAGTAGGCCGCTGCCGGAATGGGAGGATGAAACTCCACAGGAAATTAAAGACGAACTGAAGGAAGAACCAAAACCCGGTTGGGTGCATTGGTTCTTTTCTTTTGCCCATAACCTGGGTTTGTCCAAGGAAAAGCTTCAGCAGATCATTATGAATACGCCAAAAGGAACCAAGATTTGGAAGAATAAGATCCAGGGACTGCGCGGTAAGGCCACGGGCCTGATCTTTCCGAACTTTGACCGGAAGAGGCATGTGGTTACTGCGGCATGGGTCAAGCAGCGGATTCAGAATGGAAATATCCGATTTAAGAAGTTTACCGCAGGTATGGACACATCTTATTCCGCAAAGTCTCCGGATACAATTTCCATGATTTTTCAGGGGATCACCTTTGACAGAAAATTGATTACGCTGGAGGAGAAAGTATACAGCAATGCCGATCTGGATCAGCCGCTGGCACCATCGGACACAGCAGTAAAGTTTATAGATTTCCTAGAGCGATGCCGAAAGGAATGGGGATTTGCCAAGGATGTGTTTATTGACAGTGCGGATCAGGCAACGATCACAGAACTTCGCAAGTACAAACGCCTCCATGGATGCATCTATAATTTTGTGGACAGCTATAAGAAAGTAGAGATTCTGGATCGTATCAAGCTGCAGCTTGGATGGATCGAGCAGGGATGTTATCTGGTGGTAGATACTTGTACAGAACATCTGGCGGAGCTGGACCGGTATTCCTGGGATGACGAGAAGGATCAGCCGGAGGATAGAAACGATCACACCATAAATGCCCAGCAATATGCATGGATCCCTTACCGGAACCTGATTGGATTTGAGGAGGAAGAGAAATGAGGTGGCTATCAACATTGAGCGAGAACATTAAGAGAGGACTGAGAAGCTGGCTGGACATTACTCCTTCCAGTCAATACAGCATCCGGATAAAAGAAGTGCTGGACTTTGAAGCCAATGCAATCCGAAACCGGATCTGGTATCGGGGAGACAGCAACGAGCTGGTTCAATTCTATGAACAGTGTCCTGCGTACGCAGATCAATATAAGTTCTGGGCGTCAAAATGCACACCAGGGATGGAGATGCGAAAGATTCATACCGGTTTGCCCGGGTTGATTGTCCGGATGCTGGCAGCTATTACGCTGGCGGATATGAACGATTTTGAGTTCTCAGACAGTGAGAAGCAGCGTAAGCTTTGGGAAGAGATCGCAGAGGATAATAAGTTCTCAAAAAAGATGGAGAAGGCGCTGAAAGAGATCCTGTACATTGGGGATGGAGCGTTTAAAGTCACCATTGATACCGAGGTAAGTGAATATCCGATCCTGGAATGGTACCCTGGTGAGCGGGTAGAATTTGTCCGTCATAGGGACCGGATCCGGGAAGTGATTTTTAAAACGCCATACCGGGAACATGGCCAGAATTATGTACTCAATGAACGGTATGGATATGGCTGCATTAAAAACGAGCTGTATTCTGGAGACAAGCAGGTGGATCTGAATCTTACGGAAGCCACGAAAGTATTGTCTGACTGGACCTTTGACGAGAATGTGATCCTGGCGGTTCCCATGATGGTGTATGAGTCCACGAAGTATGAGGGACGAGGGGGAAGCGTCTTTGATGGGAAACTGGACAGCTTTGACGCATTCGATGAAGCGTGGAGCCAGTGGATGGATGCCCTTCGGGCGGGACGGGCCCGGACATACATTCCTGAGTCCTATATCCCCAGAGATCCGGAAACAGGAATGCTGATGAAGCCCAGTCCATTTGATAACCGGTTTATCGCCGGAGATGACAATATGTCCGAAGGTGGAAAGAATGAAATCCACACAGAACAGCCGGACATCCCGCATGAAAGTTATCTGTCCAGTTATGTGACGGCGTTGGATCTGTGTCTGCAGGGCCTGATCAGTCCCTCCACGCTGGGGATTGATGTGAAGAAGCTGGATAACGCAGAAGCACAGCGGGAGAAAGAGAAGGCAACGCTTTACACGCGCAATGCTATCGTGGAAGCGCTGCAGGAAACGCTGCCGGAGCTGGTGAGTGCTTCGATCAATGCTTATAACATCCTTCACGGTCAGAGCGTGGAGGATGTGAAGGTAGATATCCCATTTGGTGAGTACGCCAATCCTTCCTTTGAAAGTCAGGTGGAGACCGTCAGCAAAGGAAAGCAGGGCGGCATCATGAGCATTGAGGCATCCGTGGAAGAATTGTACGGAGACAGCAAGGATGAAACGTGGAAACAGGAGGAAATTGCCAGGCTGAAAGCAGAGCAGGGGATCCAGGGTCTGGAAGAACCGTGGGTTAACCTGGATGCGGGGACGTTCCAGGTAAAAGGATTTCAGGAAGGTGGCGCGAATGAAAGTCAAAGTGGGAAAACGAATGTACCGAATGAGCCGGAAGGAATACCAGGGGATGCTGGAGATCGCACGGGAGCAGATTCCAAGGGGAATTTACGCGGTGGAAAAGAATGATTATGCGGAGCTTCTCTGTGATAAATGCACCAGCACTACGCAATTAAAAGCAATGATCCGTGCTTACAAGAGTCAGGGATTTAAGGTATATGCAAACGGGAGGTGATGCCCGTGCGCAAGATCAATACAGAATATGACATCGGAAAAGCATTGGAAGCGATCGAAGATGAATTGATTGCTTCCATGATACGGAACATGAAGCGCCATAAGGTGGAAGAAGTCAAAGAGGACAAACAATGGTCCATGTGGCAGGCAGAACAGCTGAAGAATTTGGAAAAATATCGTAAGGAAAATAGAAAGAAATTCAAAAAGCCATTTGCAAAAATTAATGAGCAGATGGAGGAATTGATTCGGATTGCCCGAGATGAGGGAGAAATGGATCAGGAGATAGAGATCCTGGATGCCATAATGAAGGGATTTTCCAGCGAGCAAGTTTCCAAGGAGTCTGCGGCAGAGTTTTTTAAAGTGAATGACAGGAAATTAAATGCATTGATCCAGGCAACTACGGATGATATGGAAAAAGCGGAAACGGCACTGCTGCGCAGAGCAGATGATCAATATCGAAAGGCTATTTTCAACGCTCAGATGTATGCCAATACCGGTGCCGGTACTTACGAGAAAGCGGTGGACATGGCTTTGAAGGATATGTTGGCGGCCGGACTAACCTGTATTGAGTATAAAAATGGTGCGCGTCATACATTATCGGACTATGCAGATATGGCAATCCGCACGGCCAGCAAGCGGGCATATCTGCAGGGGGAAGGGCAAAAACGTCAGGAGTGGGGAATCCACACGGTTATAGTGAATAAGCGCGGAAATCCTTGTCCGAAATGTCTTCCTTTCGTGGGAAAAGTGCTGATTGACGATGTATGGAGCGGCGGTAGCAGGAAAGATGGCAAGTATCCGTTGATGAGTTATGCGATTGAGTGTGGCTTGTACCATCCACGCTGTAAAGACAGTCACACTACCTATTTTCCGGGTATTTCCACGGCGGATGATACCTGGACTAAGGAAGAATTGGAAGAGATCGGGCTTGCGAATAAACAGGAGGCCAGACAGCAGTATGCCTCCAGGCAAGCGAAAAAGTATGAACGGATGGCAGAGTATTCTTTGGATATTGAAAACAGAGAACATTACGGAAGAAAAGAAAGTGAATGGAAAACTGTTGCGAAAGCTATTGATTCTGATATAATAAAAATGTACAGAAAGAATAGTACATCAAGAGAAGGATTCAAATTTGTCAGCGATGAAACTTTTGAAAGATTGACTATCCAGGCCAGGAAGAACGGTGCGGTTATCCTTCGGGGTACAAAAGAAATTGAGGAGCATCTTGATAAAATGGGAGCGGCAGCATCCAATGTTGGAGACATTTTAATGTTCAGAAAAGATGTCTGTATCAGTGAGGTACTGGAAGAAACGTATCATTTTGAGCAGAATCTTGCGAAGCAGAACGATGATAAAGGAGAGCCACTTAGAAGCATTTTAAACGAGATAGATGCCAAACAGTATTTGCTGAAAAATGCTGACAAGTATAAGATTCCAAGAAAAGAGATTGAATTAACACAGAAACAATTAAAATTTTATCAGCAGGAGTTGGAAAAATATCGGAAGGGAGGTAAACGGATCAATGAGTAAGGTTGTTGAAGAATTTCGGATAAGGCAGTATGTTGTATTGAAGTTGGATAAAATGCCGCAGGTACACTATAAAAAGTACCGCATCGGTACGGAGGAATTTGAACCGGTTCCGATTTATGATTTACCTCAATGTATCGCAATCACTTCTGATAAAAGTTATTTAGGAGAGACAGTTGAGTTTATTTAATGCCACCAGTCAGAAATGGCCGGTGGTATTTTTATACCCATTTTAGGAAAGGAGGATACCATTTGCGAGAAAAACACACGCTTAGATTGTAGGAGGTGATCCACATATCTCCCGTTAAGATGCCGGGTGAAGCATCTTATTTTTTATGCCCAAACACGAGCAAGGCATGAAACTGCTGCGTGGCCGGTGACACCGATGACAATGGATAGCAGTAAGAGTGACACTCTCAGAAATGGAAAGGAGCAGTATCAAAATGAAGAAGTTATTTCCCATGAAATTACAGTTATTTGCCGATGGATCAGGTTCTGTGGGAAGCGGATCAGGAAATGCCGGAGATGGAAACGGCACGACAGGGACGGCAGGAGGCACGAATGGACAGACGCCTCCAGCGATTGATTATGCTAAGATCCAGCAGATGCTGGATGGAACGCTGAAGGCCAAAGAAGACACGGCACTGAAAGCGTATTTTAAACAACAGGGCCTGACAGAAGAGGAGGTCAATCAGGCTATTGCTGCATTTAAGCAGCAGAAGGCCCAGAACCAGCCGGATGTGTCTGCTCTTCAGGGACAGCTGACGGATGCTCAGACGCAGCTCTCTCAGGCCCAGGCAGCAGCCCAGCAGGCCCAGATTGAGAGCGCGGCCACTGTGATGGCGGTATCCATGGGGATGGATGCAAAGACGATCCCATACGTCCTGAAGATGGCGGATCTAAGCAAGGTCATGGGACAGGACGGGAAAATTAACGAAGAAAGCATGAAAAGCGCATTGAACCAGGTACTTGAGGATGTACCGGCTTTAAAGCCACAGACCAAAGGCTCTTCTGGTTTTGTCCAGGTGGGCGCCGCAGGCGGCGGACAGCAGGGCCAGGGCTCAGACGGTCCGGTTACACTCAAGGATGCGGTCTCAGAAGCGCTGAAAAAGTAAAGGAGTGAAAGAAATATGGCAGTAACATTAGCACAGGCAAAATTAAAGACACAGGACAAACTGTCTCAGGCAGTCATTGATGAGTTTAGAAAATCCAGTTTTTTGATGGATCATATGATCTTTGATGATTGCGTATCCCCGGTAGGGAGCGGAGCCACCATGACCTACGGGTACTTCAGGGTGATTACCCCATCCACAGCTGGTTTCCGTGCTGTGAATGAGGAGTACAAAGCAAGCGAGGCAAAGAAGCAGAAATACACCACAGATTTGAAGATCTTTGGTGGATCGTTTGAAATCGATCGCGTGATTGCTGACATGGGCGGCGTGGATGACGAGGTGACTTTCCAGATGCAGCAGAAAATTAAATCCGCCACGGCACTGTTTTCTGAAACACTGATCATGGGGGATTCCAGCAAAGATGAAAAGTCGTTTGACGGCTTGGATGTCGCAGTGACTGGAAGTTCTACCGAATACAAGCCAACAGCAGCGATTGACCTTTCCTCTACCGCCAAGGTGACAGAGAATTATCAGCTGTTCCTGGATCAGCTGGATGAGTTCCTCATGGGACTTGACGGAAGGCCTACGTTCATCGGAGGCAATCTGAAACTGATTGCAAAAATCCGGGCGTGTGCCCGCCGGGCTGGTATGTATCAGGTGACGAAGAACGATTTTGGCCAGCAGATTGAAAGCTATGGGGATATCCCTCTGGTAGATTTTGGGGAGAAGAGTGGCTCCAATGAGCCGATTGTTCCAATTCTGACCAGCGGTGATACCGGATGTACGTCTCTTTACGCGGCAAGGATTGCCCTGGACGGTTTCCATGCCGTATCTCCAAGCGGAGCCCTTCCGGTAAAGCAGTGGCTGCCACAGTTTGCAGAGGCCGGTGCGGTGAAAAAAGGTGAGGTAGAAATGATCGCGGCCGCAGCTCTGAAGGCTACAAAGGCGGCCGGTATCATGCGAAAGATCAAAGTGCAGTAAGGAGGAAGCTTATGCCGAATGAAATGAAATATGGGAATGTGGATTGGCCGGATAGTTCCCCGATTGAGGGAGAACGCATGGTTACCAATGGGGAATATACCGGACAGCATAAGGGAAAGGCCTTGCAAGATGCATCATCGGGAGCGGATAATGAGCCATATGTAAGAGCCAGAGGAACGGTGCGGTATGGCACCTTAACGCCGGATGCAGGGGATGATAATTTTCCGGATTATCTGGTGCAGGTAAGCTATACAGCCACGGGTGCGGTGACAGAGATTTCTTTGTCCGGGGTGACCTATGACACAAAAGAACATGTGTTTAAAGATGTCCCCAGTAAGACAGAGTCCTTCACATTTAAGGATGGAGCAACGGCGAAAACGGCTAAAAATGCGGCTGGTGTCTGGTCTGTAGAAAATACGCCTGCGGGGTGATGGTATGGCATATGAGCCTTATGTGACAGCAGAATATTATGAGAAAACATATAGTGGCCGGATAATCCCCGGAAATGAACTGGACAAAGCATTGCGGCAGGCGTCCAGACATGTTGACTCATTGACGTACAACCGGATCGTGGGGATCGGATTTAATAATCTGACACCGTTCCAGCAGGAAATCATTCGGGAAGTGATCTGCCAGCAGGCGGATTTTGAGTGCGAAAATGCCGATGAGATCAACACGATCCTGCAAGGCTATAGCATCAATGGTGTTTCGGCGCAGTTTGGCAGCTCCTGGAATGTTATTACAGATAAGGGCGTTGCCATGAAGCGGGATGTGTATGCCATGCTGGTTCAGACAGGGTTGTGCTGCCGGATTGTGGGGTGATTCAATGAAGTACCCGTGTCTAGTACCAAAACGTCTGTGTAAGACAGAGATTTCACTGGAGTTTGACCGGGAGGGCCTGAATGAATATGGCGAGCCTCTGGATTCGGTACGGTATTCCGGACAGTGCAATTATCAGGATAAGGCCAAGACCGTGCTTACCGCAGAAAAAAAGCTGGTGGAGATTAATGGATCGGCGCTGTTTCCCGGTGACATCTGCCCGAATCTTCCTGTGCTCTCCGGTGGATCCGCTGAGATTTTTGGAGTGAACCGGCGGATTCTCCAGGGGACCAAGGCCAGAAACCCGGATGGAACCGTGAATTATACGGAGGTGCTTCTGATATGAGAAAAGTTACGTCAAGAGTTAAGATGAATATGCCAAAGATCAAACAGCTGACACAAGCACAGGTAGCGGCATTGGAACAGACGGCGGAAACACTGCATGGTGAAGTAAAAGATGCCCAGGTAGTGCCAATGAAAACAGGAAACCTTTCCGGGGAAGCATTTTTCTGCGATTATTCAGAATCCAATCAGGGTAAGGTATCGCTGGTACATAGTACGCCATATGCCAGAAGGCTGTATTTTCATCCAGAATATCATTTTAATAAAGAATTTCATGAAAATGCGCGGGGAGAATGGTTTGAAGACTGGCTGCCAGGAGGAAAGAACCAGGACTTTGCGCAAAAGGCGTTTAAAGAATTCTATAGGAGGTTGACCGGTGTATGATGTTATCAGATGTAAGGGATTATATTGCATCTTTGGGCTTGGCCGACCACGTGTATATGGGGAAACTGCCGGATAAGCAGGACAAATCCATCGGCGTGTACAACAGTAAGCATCAGCACGTCTACGGCACCGCCATCGGAGGGCCTTCCCTGGAGTCATACGGCACGAAATACGTGACGTTGCTGGTGCATTGGAATCAATCCCCACGGGATACGGAAAAAACGGCCTTGGCCCTGTTTGATGCTGTCCGGACAGCAAGAGAAGTAACTATAAATGAATCAAAGATCAAATTTATTCAGCCACTTTATGAAATCCAGGATGTGGGTACTGACGATGCCGGTATTTACGAAATGGTGATTGAAGCGGCTATTATTTATGAGAGAGGAGTATAGATATGGCTGGAACAACAACCGGGGTTTATCCCTGTTATGAAAATCAGTTTCAGATTGATACCGCAACGTCGGATTCCCCTACCATGTCAAACATTAAGGATTGCGAGAGCTTTTCCGTATCGTTTGATAATGGTGTGGAGGAATGGACGCCTTTTGATACAGAGGGATGGACCAGACGATTAATGACAGCGAAGTCTGTGACGATTACGGTGACAGCAAAGAGACATGTGGGGGATGCAGGAAACGATGCTGTGGCCGCATTGGCCTGGGTGAATGGCCGGGCGGCGGAAAAGGATTTCCAGTGGACATTCCCAGATGGAACTACAGTGAAGTTTGAGGATGCCGTTGTGAATGTGACCAATATTGGAGCTGGTGATTCTACGGCAGTAGCACCGCTGGAATTTGATGTTATGAGCAATGGCAAGCCTACGGTGACACCGCCGACAGAGGAATGAGAGGGAGGCATATATGGCGAGAATCATTGATATTACTGATAAACTTAATTTTAATGAAAATCCGGTTCTGAAGATTGGATCGGTGGAAGCGGAAGTCAATGCAGATGCGGAAACGGTCCTGCGTTTGATGGGAGTTTTTTCGGGTGAAACCAATTTGTATACAGTAAAACAGGCTCTCAATTTGATTTTTAAACCGGAGGATGTGGAAGCCATCTGCGCAATGAAAGAAAATGGGAAGAAACTGTCTGCCAGGTCATTGATGACGATTGTTCAGGAGGCAGTGGAACTCGTGATGGGAGAGGATAACCCGGGGGAAGATCAGACCCGTACTATGACTTAATTGATGATTTTGATTTGATTCAGGCATCGTTTCTGTCACAGTACGGGATCCGGCTGTCGAGAGATCTGAGGGGAATGAAATGGGATGAATTTCGAACATTATTGATTGGAATATCTCCCGAAACCCCACTTGGCCGTATCGTTGCCATCCGGGCTGAAACGGATAAAAATATTTTAAAACAGTTCAGCCCGGATCAGCGCCGGATTCGAAATGAATGGATGCAGCGAAGTGCCAAGCAGAAGACTGCCCAGGAATCCGCTGCGTTCTATGAAGAAATGAAGAAGGCTCTGATCGCGTTGTCAGGAGGTAGTAAAAATTGAGAAAATAAAATTAGAAAAAGTTCGGTGTCCCTATTGCGGACATCCGTTAAACATTTTTTATAAAAAAAATGCCTCGTGCCAAGGTGTCTTTTTGAAATGCAAAAATAAAGAGTGTAAAAAGGAGTTTGAATTGAAACTGTAAGGACGCTGTGCCGATGTGCCTGTCCAGATCAAAGGCAGGTGAGAACATGGGTAATAGCATAGGCGAAATTTCGCTTGATCTTGTTGTAAACAAAACAGGATTTGAAAAGCAGATGTCTGGCGTTAAGCGGAGTGCGGAAGACGCCGGAAGGTCGATTACAGGCTCGTTTTCCGGTGTACAGACATCGATTGCAGGAATTGGAAAAAAGATTGCGGGTACATTTGCCGGAATTTTTGCGGTTAAGAAAATAGCAGATTTCGGATCGGAGTGTTTAAAACTCGGGTCTGATCTGCAGGAAGTGCAGAATGTGGTGGATGTTACCTTCCCCACCATGTCGGCAAAGGTGGATGAATTTGCGAAAAATGCCGCCAATAGCTTTGGATTATCAGAAACCATGGCGAAACGCTACACGGGTACCTTTGGGGCCATGGCGAAAGCATTTGGTTTTACAGAAGAATCTGCCTATCAAATGGGAACCACACTGACCGGTCTGGCAGGCGATGTGGCATCTTTTTACAATATCAGTCAGGACGAAGCCTATACCAAACTGAAATCTGTATTTACAGGTGAGACCGAAACGCTGAAGGATTTAGGGATTGTAATGACCGAGGCAGCCCTAAATTCGTATGCGCTGTCGCAAGGTATCGGGACCACAGTCAATCAAATGTCAGAGGCTGAGAAGGTTGCGCTGCGGTATCGGTTTGTACAGGATCAATTGGCGCTTGCCACCGGAGATTTTGCGAGAACCAGCGGATCCTGGGCAAACCAGATGCGGATTTTGACTTTGCAGTTCGATTCCTTTAAGGCAACCATAGGGCAGGGGCTCATTAATTTGTTTACGCCAATCATCCAGGTGGTAAACACATTGATGGGGAAACTGGTAAAACTGGCGGAAGCGTTTAAAGGTTTTACCGAGCTGATTACAGGGAAAAAGTCGGAAGAGGGTTCGTGGGGAACGGGAACCGCGGATTCCATGGCAGCGGCGGCCGATACGGCGAACATGGCAGCGCAGAATCTACAGGCAGCTGACCAGGCCGGTGCGAGTACAGGAAGCGGATTGTCCAGTGCGGCCGATTCTGCCGATGATTTGGCTGGAAATACGAAAAAGGCCGGAAAAGCGGCGAAGCAGGCGGCAAAAGACATGAAATCCCTGATGGGATTTGATGTAATCAATAAACTTTCCGATTCTCCGGACTCTTCTTCGGATGATCCATCTGGCGGGACTGGAGGTTCGTCAGGGAAGAAGCCATCAGGGGCCGGAGTTCCCGATATCGGCGGAACGATTGGCGCCGCTGATTTTGGATCGGTTGCGAAGGGTGGAACGGTTCTTGACAGTGTGTCCAGCGGATTCCAAAAGGTGATAGATCGTCTGAAAGAATTGGCCGGTTTATTCCAAAAAGGATTCTGGGAAGGAATCGGAGATTTGTCAGTCCTGGATAGTATTCGGGATGAGATAAAGGGAATAGGGGAAAGCTTAAAAGAAATTTTTACAGACCCGGAGGTGGTGGATGCCGGGAATCGTTTTTTAGATTCATTGGCCTATAACATTGGAAGGGTTTCCGGATCCGTTGTTTCGGTTGGCCTTACGATTGCGGATAATCTTTTGGGCGGGATCGATCTGTATTTGGATCAGAACAAAGATCGGATCAAAGATTATCTGGTTCAGATGTTTGATATCGGATCCGAACGGGCACAGATTGCGGGAGATTTCGCAGTCACCGTGGCCGATATTTTTTCTGTATTTAGGGGAGATACCGCAAAGCAGATAACCGCAGATATCATTTCTATCTTTTCCGAATCCCATATGGGGGCAATGGAAATTGCGGGAAAACTTGGAAATGATATTTTGGATACGATTACAAAGCCAATTGTAGATAACAAGGACAAGATAAAAGCAACAATTGAGCGAATACTGGAACCTTTGTCTACTGTGAGTGGGAAACTTGCAGATGTGGTACGGGATACCATGGATAAGACCAGGGCGGTATACGATGAACATATCGCTCCGATGTTTGACTCCATTAAAAATGGGCTGTCGGATATTCTTTCCAATCTGCTGGACGGATATAACATGTATATTGCGCCGGTGCTGGATGCGCTGGCCAATAAGTTCACCGATGTCTGGGATGCTCATATACAGCCAGCAATCGATGGATTTTTGGATCTAATCGGAAAATTAGGTGATTCCATAAAGAAAATCTGGGAAGAAACGCTGAAACCATTCATCGATTGGATGGTTCAAACGATTCTTCCGATCCTGGCACCGATTATTGAAGCCATAGGCGCATTTTTTCTTGACGCGTTTGGGGTAATCGGCGATGTCATTTCGGATCTGTGGGATGCGCTGGGCGGTTTGATTGATTTCATAACAGGAGTATTTACCGCAGATTGGAATCAGGCCTGGGAAGGACTAAAAACCTTTTTCGAAGGCATATGGAATGGAATCAAGGATTTCTTATCAGGAACCTGGAATGCGATTAAGGATCTGTTTGCTCCTTTGGTTGAATGGTTTTCGAATTTGTTTTCCCGCGCTTGGGAGGGAATCAAAGAAGCCTGGTCGCCTGTGGCCGGATGGTTTGGCAATCTCTGGGCTGGAATCAAGGAAACGTTTTCTGATGTGGGCTCATGGTTTTCCAATATGTTTTCCAAGGCCTGGGAAGGAATCAAGAACGTATGGTCAAAGGCGACCGGATTTTTCAGCGATATCTGGAAGGGGATCCAAAACACATTCGGCCATGTAAAGGACTGGTTCAAAGATAAATTTTCGGCTGCCTGGCAGGCGGTTAAGGACGTATTCAGTACTGGCGGCAGAATCTTTGACGGAATTAAGGACGGAATCCTGAGCGGACTGAAGGCAGTGGTAAATGCGATTATTGATGGAATCAATAAGGTTGTTTCCATTCCATTTAACGGAATCAATTCGGCGTTGCGGGCGATCCGCGATGTGAATATTTTAGGACTGCGTCCATTTAGCTGGCTGGGAGAAATTGGTGTGCCGCAGATCCCCAGATTGGCACAGGGCGGTTATGTGAAAGCCAACACCCCGCAGCTTGCCATGATCGGCGATAACCGGCATCAGGGTGAAGTGGTCGCTCCGGAGGATAAGCTGCTGGAGATGGCCAAGATGGCGGCGGCTGCATCCGGTCAAAACGTACCGGTCAGCGAGCTGGTCTCCCTGCTTCGGCAGATTCTGGAATATCTGAAAAAACACGAACTCGTAGAGATTGATCCGGAGGCAATGAGAAAATGGTTTATAAAGAAAATAAACCAGAAGACAAAAGAAACGGGAGTATGCGAAATCCTGATATAAAGGAGTGAGTGGATATGGCGATTCTGATGGCTGGGGGCGTTGCGCTTCCGGCTCCTGTGTCGTTGAGCGTAAACGACGAGGTGATATGGTCCAGCAATACCGGACGGTCTGCCAATGCCCTTATGGTGGGGGATGTGGTTGGAGAAAAAAAGACGGTCTCCGTAAAATGGGGAATCCTGACGGAGACGGAAGTGAAAACGATTAAGGATAACCTTAGAAGCGGATTCCTTCCGGTCACATTCCATGATGATGGGGTGGACCTGACGATATCCGCATACCGCGGCACCTTGCAGAAAGAAGCCCTCGGATACATTGGAGACGGAATCTACTATTATCGAAGCGTATCGGTGGAAATTGTAGAACAGTAAAGGAGATTGGAAAATGACAAATAGAGAAGTAGTACAGAATCTGAATAATTTATATGCCATGCAGTCGAGAGAAGAAAGAGAGGAAAAGGCAAAGCTTTCCATTAAGGTCGGATATGCCGTAAGGAAGAACATTGATGTTTTAAACCGGGTGTATAAGCCATACAGCGAATCGCTCGAGGAAATCCAAAAGGAATATCTGACAGAACGTAAATATGATGAGGCCGGTCAGCTGGAATTTATCAAGGAAAAAGGAAAGACAAAAGAAAATTATGAAAGGGCAGTCAAAGAGCTGATGGATGTGGAAAATGGTGACGTGGGGATCCACAGGATTCGACTGGAAGATCTGGAATCATGCAATAGCCTTACGATGGCAGATCAGGATGCATTGTTTTTTATGATTGAAGAATAAAACTGGAGGTGCGGGATCATGTACGAGAAAGGAACTGAACGATTTAATCAGACGATGGACGCGATGTCCCGTACCTTTTGCGCCAAAATAAAGGTTGCCGATAAGGAGATCACATCCGGCATCAAATCCATTAAATGGAGCGGTGGCGGAAATGCCGGTGACGCCCTGACCATCGGCAGTACCGTGTCGGCAACCGTGGATGTGGAAATGAAGGCACCGGATTTTCTATTGGAGAACAGGGAAATAGAAGTCTATATAGGTCTGATTTTGGATGGTACTCCTGAATACATACCAATGGGCAAATTTGTTGTCGAAAAACCGGAAAAATCGGCCGGAAATATCAGATATACGGCGCATGACCGGATGATATCTTCCTGCGAGAAAACTTATTTTTCCAACCTTGCATATCCATCCGATACGTTGCGCATATTGGAGGAAATCAGTAGCAAGACGGGAATTCCGGTTGATACATCCGGATTGTCCGCGATAACGGTACCAAAGAAACCAGAAGGGTATACCTGCCGGGAAATGATCGGATATATCGCCGGGATGTATGGGCGTTTTGCTTGTATTGACAGGGATGGAAGACTGGTGTTTCGATGGTATGCGGAAACGATGGAGGTTGATTTCGACAGGGCGGATGAACCTGAAGTATCAGAATATGATTTCACAGTTCAGAGTATCACCTGCGCTATCGACAAAGAAACATCATACTCAGCTGGCTCCGGGACGATGGGGATTCAGTTATCCAACCCATTGATGACACAGGCGGATGTGACACGCATATTTGGGCTTTTGGAAGGATTTTCCTATCGACCTGGTACCGTATCGCTGCGACTTGGAGATATCAGGCTGGATCCATGGGATATGGTGAAAGTCATAAGGAACGGGGAAACCTATTTCATTCCTTGTATGGAGCTGATGCAGGAGTATGATGGCGGTATTACTACGACCATAACGGCAGCTGGGAAATCAGAAACGGAAGCTGAGTATGACTATAAAGGTCCAACTACGCAGGCCATTGATCGTGTGTATACGGAACTGCTGCTGGTTAGGGATATGATCGCGGACAGTATCACGGTAGATTATCTGGAAGCACACTATGCGAAAATTGAAAATCTGCAGGCCGTTACTGCTGAGGTTGGCACATTAAAGGCAGATTTTGGAAAATTTGAAACCGTCACCACCGAAAAACTGGAAGCCATCTCTGCCCAGATCAATGACCTGGAAGTGGTAGACTTAAAGGCCATCTGGGCCGAGATCGACAACCTCCAGGCGTATACCGCAAACATCAACCATATCCTGGCCGGAAACATCACAGCGGATAATATTCAGGCCGGTGCCATCACAACGGAGAAAATTCAGGCCGGAGCGATCACCGCCGGATCCGGAATCATCGCCGACGGCGCCATCGGGGACGCCCAGATCTCCAGCCTGTCGGCCAATAAGCTGCGGGCCGGTACCATCGACACTGCCCTGGTCACCATCGCCAGCCAGGACAGCGCCATATCCATCAGCGGAGACCAGATCATGGTCAATGATACCACGGATCCCCTGAGCCCTCAGAATCGTGTCATCCTGGGAAAATATCAGGTGGATGCGGATACCTGGGAATACGGCCTTCTGGTGCGTTCCGCGGACGGTCAGACTGTAATGATCGACGGGGAAGGCGTCCAAAATGCCGGGATCACGGACGGGGCCATCGACAACAACAAGGTGGCCGACGATGCCAACATCGACGGGAAGAAGCTGGATATCCAGTCCGTAGTCACGGAAATCAACGAAGGGGAGACGAAGATCAGTAGCACCATCGTCCAGGTGGGCGAGAAGTCCCTGGAAGTGTATCTGGGCGAGCAGAGCCAGACCATCGAGGATACCATGGGACAGATCGGGGAAATCCAGTCCAAAAAGATGTACCGGGTGGAAACCCGGATCACCGGAACCCAGATCTTTACCGGCAAAGGCCAGGCGGCAGAAATGGTCTGCCTGGTGTATAGCTGGGATGAGGAGATCACCGGCACGCTGGAGGACCGCCTGTTTTCCTGGCACCGGGTATCCGGGAATACCGAGGCCGACGAAGAGTGGGACAGCTACCATGTCGGCATGAAACAGATTACCATAACGACGGAGGATGTATTGGAGAATGCGTCCTTTTTTTGTACCGTAAATTTGAACTAAAGGAGTGAAACCATGGCAGTATTAACATCGAGCCAACAAACGTTTGTGGATATCACCGACCAGCGGAAACTGTCGGCGTATCTGACCTCCAACCTGCCCAAAACCCAGGTGGAGAACCCCAACGTGCTGCCGCATACCTGCGAGCCGTCCTGGGCAAAAACAGCCCTGAAATTAACACCGGTGATCTTTCTGGATCAGACGCCGGTCTCTCTGGGGGCCAGCGGCCTGACCATTACCTGGAAGCGAAAGGACGGAGCCGGATCGGAGTCCGCATTGACGGCGGGAGAGAGTGTGTCCGGAGGAATCCTGACGGTCAGCCAGGATAAGTTGGTCAGCGCCTCCTCCGGGATGATTACCTATATTTGCTATATCAGCTACCTGGATACCGAGACCCAGAACACGGTAAACATCACCGCGGACCTGACCTTTACCCTGGTAAAAAACGCGGAGAACGCCAGGCTTGCCGATGTGACGGCGGATGTCTATGCGTTTAAGTATAATACCAGCGGCTCCCTGGTGGGAGCGACCCAGGCCACGCTGAACGCCCAGGTACAGGGTGTGGAGATCCTTGGATGGCAGTATAAAAAGTCAGATGGGACCTGGGCGGACTATCCGACCACATCGGACAACGCCGATATCACCAGCGCCACCCTGATCGTAAAGCCAACTCATGCGGTATTCTTTAACGACGTGGCGACCATCAAACTTCTGACGGATGATGACGCGGTCTTTGACGTCATCACCATCACCCGGATGCGGGACGGCGCAGCCGGAAATGGAATCAAAACGATCACAGAGTACTATCTGGCGTCGGCGCAGTCCAGCGGAGTTACGACCTCCACAGCCGGATGGACGACCACTCCGCAGACGACGACCACTACCAACAAGTATCTGTGGAATTACCGGAAGATTGCCTATACCAATGGCAGCAGTACCGATACCACGCCTGCGATTATCAGTACTCACGGAGCGACCGGCGCGGCCGGAAACGGGATCAGCAGCATCACCCAGTATTACCTGGCCACATCGGCAGCCAGCGGAGTCACAACAGCCACGGAAGGATGGTCCACGACCCCGGCGGCGACCACCACCACCAATAAATATCTGTGGAATTATACCAAATTTACCTACACCAATGGCACAAGTACGAATACGACACCTGCCATCATCGGAACTCATGGGGCGACCGGGGCCACGGGAAGCGGCGGATTGTCGGTTATTTTGGGCAATGAGGCCCAGTCTATTGCCTGCACGAATGGCGGATTGGTCCAGGCAGCCGTGGATGTGGAGATTCCATTTGTGGGCTATGTGGGGATTACCCAGACGGCTTGTACCTGCGCGGTGGGCACGCTGCCTTCCGGGGTGACAACCAAGAGCAACACGGCCGCAACCGCATCCGCAGCCGGGAAGCTGGTGCTGACCTTTGCCGCCAACGCGACTTTGGGATCGGCTTCCACGATGAATGGTTCCATCCCGCTGACGTTTACCATATCGGGAAAGACCGTAACCAAGACCTTCAGCTGGTCCAAATCCAATAAGGGAAATACCGGGGCAGCCGGGGTGAACGCGGTGGTGTTTTCGGTCTATGCCCCCAATGGAAGCGTATTTCAAAACCAGGAAGGGACGCTGCTGTTGGATACCGCCGCCTATGACGGAAGTACGGTCATTTCCAGCGGGGCCACCTACCAGTGGGCGAAATACACGTCCGGCACCTGGCAGAACATTTCCGGTGCCACAGGAAAATCCCTGACCATCAATGGATCCGATGTGGTCAATGTCCAGTCTTACCGGTGTACCATGACTTATAAGAGCAAGACGTATCAGGATGTCATCACCATAGAGGATAAGTCCGATACCTATGTGTCGGAAATGCTTGCCATCGGCGGCTTTTCTTTCAAAAATAACCTGGGAGGAAAGGCGGTCTATGTGATCGTTCGGACCAACAACAAAGAGGTGGACCCGCTACTGGGACCCATCAGCACGACGGCTCCCGGTTCTCCGAAAACAGGGGATTACTACTACAAGGTGGATCATTCAGCGAAGACGGTCACACTGATGAAATATTCCGGAAGCGCCTGGGCGGAGGCGGCCGAAAAGCAGAGCCTCACCTATAGCTGGTATATGCAGGATAAGGATGGAAATGCAGTGGACGACTTTGAACGAACCGGGAAAGTGATCTATCTCCACGCCGATGACGTGGACAGTCTCTGCACCCTGCAATGCGATGTGACGAAATAAACGTAGGAGGAGGCGAAGGACGTGATTCTAACATCTTGTCAAGGAAGCTTTTCCGCGATTCTGGACCTGACGCCATCGTCTACGCCTCCGGCGTCGCCGGAATACGGACAGGCGTGGCTGGATTCCAGCACCAACCCGCCAACGATCAAGATATGGAATGGGAGCGCATGGGTAGACCAACTGGGAGACGCGGTGGAGGATCTGGAAGGAAAATTCCAGGACGTGACCTCCAAACTGTCCCAGGCCCAGAAAGATATCCTGGAACAGGCGGGACTGATCGACAGCCAGGGGAAGCTGATTGCCGGAAATACGGCAACGATAGAAAGCCACACAGAAACGTTAAGCGACCACAGCGCTCAGATCAAGGCCAATGAAGACGCCATCAAACTGAAGGTGGATACCCAGACCTACACCAAAGACCAGAGCACGATCAACGCGACGATTTCCAATAACCTGTCCGCCGCCAAGAGCTATGCGGAGAGCCAGGCGGCATCTGCCAAGCAGGCGGCGATCACAGCGGCGGCCACGGATGCCCAGAAGAAAGCAGATGCGGCCAAAAGCGCAGCAATCTCCACAGCTGCCACAGACGCCCAGAAGAAAGCCGATTCCGCCCTGTCCAGTGCGAAGACCCATACCAATGCACAGATCAGTACCGTGAACACCAACCTTTCCAAAGCGACGTCAGCGATCGAAGTGCTTCAGGATCAGATTGCGCTGAAGGTGGAGCAGACGGATATTGATACGGCTGTGGCGTCTGTCAAGCTGTATGCGGACAATGCGGCGGAGACGGTGCTGGAGACGGCAACCGAGGCGATCAACAGCGCCAAGTCCGAGATCAAACAGACCACGGACAGCATCAAACAATCGGTTACAAGTCTGCAAAACACCGTAAACACTCACACGACGCAGATCGCCGGGAAGGCGGATACCACCACGGTTAAAGCTTTGACGGACCGGACGGCATCGCTGGAAACCTCTGTGAGCGGAATCACCGGACGGGTCAGCAGCGTGGAGAGTACCGTAAGTACCCACACAACACAGATCAGCGGAAAAGAAGATAAGACGATAGCGGATACGAGGAATGATAACCAGAATCCTGGCTGGTATATGGATAATTACCCGCAACAGGTGCGAAAGGAATTCAAATATCGCTCAAAGATTGGTGCTCCAGGAAGTACAACCTATGGATATTTGGAGACGAATACCCCGTGGTCCGATTCTTCCGGTGGTTATCCGGTACAGACGTTTCGGAGTGCGGATGGAACGTTTGAGCGGCGTGGAACATCAGGTACCGCCTGGTCTGCGTGGATTACAGTGGAAAATACCAGTGGAGCCCAGTCCAAAGCCGACGCCGCGAAAAATTCCGCGATTTCCACCGCTGCTGCTGACGCCAAAACGAAAGCCGATGCTGCCCTGTCCAGCGCGAAAACATACACGAATACGCAGATCACGACGGTCAATAAGACAATCACCGACAAAGTGGCGGAGATCAAAGCTACCACGGATAGCATTACCAGCCGGGTAAGCAAAACAGAACAGGTAGCAATCGCATCCCTTCAGGGAAAGATGCTGTACACGGACCCGACCTTTAAAAGCTGGACAAACAGTGCGAAAGTGTACAACAATTCCGCGAATGGAACTGTTACGGTAACAAGGGTGGCCAAATCAAGCGATTGCCCCACCACCAGCGGCTATATGCTGCAGATCAAGACAAGCGGCACTGCCAGTCCAGGGCATGGAGGATTTAGTTTTGGTACGTCCTCTCGGGCCAACGCTATTTTCTTGACCAAGATAATCGCCAAGATTCCGTCCGGGAGTTCGATTGTCTTTGCTTCAAACAATGCGGGAAACGGGTACAAAAGTGAATGGCTTACCAGCACGGCAGGGACAGGCAAGTGGCAAGAATATATTTGCAAAGTTACTTGCGGCAGTTCCGGAACTTTTTCCTCCACCAATTATTTCTATATTAATGGTGGAACTGCACCTATAACCTGGTACGTGGCTTTTGCAACGGTGTGGGATACAACGGAGACCAACAACACAGAAAGCCGTCTGGCGGCTGCGGAACAGAAGATTACGGCAGATGCCATCATCTCCACGGTCCAATCTACTATCAATACGGCAAAGACGGAAGCGATCAACAGCGCCAACTCAGCAACGGATACGAAACTGAAGAATTACTCCACCACGTCCCAGATGAACAGTGCGATAACACAGAAGGCGGACAGCATCACCAGCACTGTAAGTAAAACGTACGCCACCAAAGATAGTCTGACGGGAAAGGTGGACAAAACATCCATCATCTCCGCGATTAACCAGACAGCGGAATCGGTAAAGATTTCAGCCAGCAAAATAGAGCTGACCGGAAAGGTTACATTCTCCGCATTGGACAGTGCGACGCAGAGTAAGATCAACACCGCATCCAGTACGGCAAGTACGGCCAAAACGACGGCCGACGCAGCAAAGAGCGCTGCCAGCACGGCTACTAGTACCGCAAATACGGCCAAAACGACAGCGACGACCGCCCAGAGTACCGCAAACACAGCAAAGACAACAGCGGACGCGGCAAAAACAGCAGCGACAACCGCACAGAGTACGGCGAATACCGTAAAGACCACGGTGGACAGCAACAAGGCCAACTGGGACAAAGGACTGACTGCTTACAACTGGACAAATAGCTATGGAACCAGAACCAACAATCTTTATACCATGGTTACCAAGTGGACGGATGGCGCAGTAAGTGCCACGACGGAGATCAATGGCGGATGGATCAAGACCAATACCATTACGGCATCCAGGATCGCGGTCGGAGATTGGACAAATTACGCTACTGTAAACGAGCATTCCCAAGAATCAATGTTGCCAACATCCTTTAAATTCGGCGGAACAAAACGGTTTAATCCGAGCGGAACATGGGAGTTGCAACGATATGACTATACAAAATCAAACTATTTAATGCTGTGTGACTATACACCAAACTGCTTCAAAGCCGGAGATAAGCTGTGTTTTCAATTTCAGTTCTATTCGGATGTTAATGGAACGAAATCTGTAGCTATTTATTTTTACGATTCGAATAAAAACTATTTAAGCGCGGTTGGCGTAGACTTTACATCGAGTTATAGAACATGGGTGGATAAAAGCATTACACTTTCAATCGGATCGATACCACAAAATACGCAATATTTTATTCTAGGATTCGATATGCACAATACGACGAATAACGATGTTGTTCGTAAATGCAGTGTCCGGAAAATGATGACCGGTGACATGATTGTTGACGGGGCCATAACGGCAGCAAAGATAAAAGTTTCTGATTTGTCTGCTTTAAACGCGACAATCGGAGGATGGACGATTGGTGCCCATTATCTGTCTACGAAAGTAGGTTCAAACTACTCCGTATTAAAGAATGATGGGGATGTAGCTTTTGCAACTGCCTCCCCGGCGGCGTCCGACACAACCGGAGCATCCTGTCAGATTTGGCATGATGGACATATCTCGTTGGGTGATACGAAAAATAGTAAAACCCGTACCGAATTATATGGAGACCGCTGGAACATGTACAACGACCAGGGATTTGCTTTCCGCTTGGTTTCTGCCGGTGGAATCGAATTCTATGGCGATCCGAAACAGAACCCAACCCCGTATATGGACTGGCATTACAACGGAGATACGGGAGATTACAGTGTGCGTCTGCGCTGTACTGGCTATGACACCTTACAGGTGGAAGGAGGCAGCCTGAATACCGGATCTGATGAACGTCTGAAAAAGAATATCGCATCCATGTCAGACAAGTACCTGGTCTTATTCGACGGCCTGAATCCCATCACCTTCCAATACCGGGAGCATACAAAGAAGACGTATTGCGGTTTCAGCGCCCAGGAGGTGGAGCGATCCGCCGCCCGGGCAGGGCTGGATATCAGCACGCTGGCCATGTACGCGGTGGACGATCAGGGATACCGGTCCCTGGCCTACCAGGAATTCACGGCAATCAATACACTGGCGATCAAGCGGAATAAGACGGAGATTGACCGGTTAAAGGAGCGGATGCTGGCAGCCGAAAAGCGGGCAGATACAGCAGAAGCCCGGCTGGATCAGGTACAGATGCTGCTGAACAGCGCTTATGCCTTAATGGCGAAACACGGAATACAACAGGAAATGTAATGGGGTGCCAGTGGGCGCCCCTACTATTATAAGGAGGGACTCTATTATGTTAAAGAAAACAAAGAAAATCACACTGGAAGGCGGAAGCTACACGGCGGAAGGAGAAGAAGTGATGCACTTTCGTGCCGAACTGAGCACAGAAAACCCGGCCAAGGAACCGGACTATACGTTCTATGTTGCCCGGATGGACCTGTACCGGGAAAACAGGGAGACCTGCTCCACGGATCAGGATGCATTCGAAACGGAAATGTATGCGGAATGGGATGCGATCCAGTCAGAGCCGGAAGGGTTGTCGGACCGGGTGGCAGCAGTGGAACGGCAGATTGTTGAGGGGGTATAAGCATGTATGAAATTGTAAAAGCAGTGATCCTGGAAGGCAGATATGAGTTATCCGATCTGTTGAAGAAGATTGACACCCTGTGGGTGCAGGGGGGCCTTACCGAAGAAGAAAAAACAGAGCTGGTACAACTGGCAAGAGAAGAAGCGACACCGGAAAACAGCTTTGCCGGTATCCAGAAGCAGATGGATACGCTGTTCACGAATCTTGCTGAAATCGCAAAGCAGGTGGGAGAAAATACCTTAACCATTGCCAGTATCAAGGCAAAGCTGGAAGAGCAGGGCACAGTAGTCCCGGATCCAGAACCGGAACCGGGAGAGGAGTATCCGGAATACGTCCAGCCGACGGGAGCCCATGATGCCTATCATAATGGGGATAAGGTCACCTATCAGGGTAAGAAGTACCATTGCATTGCCCCGGAGGATGTGGCAGTGGTGTGGCCGCCTGATGTGTATCCGGCATACTGGGAGGAGGACAAATAACGAACATGACAGAATTTATTGTACAGAACATCATGACACTTGTCTTCTCCGCAGTAGGCGCCGCCCTTGGAATTGCCTATAAGAGACTCTCGAAACGCATGGAGCAGCAGGAACACTTGAAAGATGGTATGGTGACAGTACTCCATCATATGCTGTACGACACATGCAAGCACCATCTCCGCAAAGGGTTCCTGGACGATATGGATGAGCTGAAGGAAATCGAGTACATATATAATGCCTATCACAGTCTCGGCGGAAACGGAACCGGGACAGAAATTTATAACAGGGTAAAAAAATTAGAAATCAAGGAGGAAAAGTAAATGGATTTTGGAATTGCAGGAGTAGCAGCGATTACGGTTATCTGTTATTTGGCCGCGCAGGGAGCTAAAGCAACCGCATTGGACAATAAGTGGCTCCCAGTGATCTGCGGCGTGCTGGGAGGCATTCTTGGCGTGGCCGGGCTGTATTTCATGCCGGACTGGCCAGGAAACGATCCGATTACCAGCATTGCGATCGGTATCGTGTCTGGGTTAGCAGCAACCGGCGCAAATCAGGTATATAAGCAGCTCAAGGGAGGCAGCAATGGATCGACAGAGTAAAGAAAAAATAGCGAAAGTCATCTATGCGGAGGGCAGCGTCTTTGTGGGGCGCTGCCATGCTGCGCTTGTGGCTATCGCGCAGTGTATCCACGATCTCATGGAGACCGGAGCGTATCCGGATCTGGACACCTGCCTGGAACAGGCCTTTGCCCCGGCGGCAGACACCGTGGATCCAGAATGTGTCCAAGCTGTAGAGGAAGTCTGGGAATCAGGCGTGCGCCGGTTTCCGAACGCCAGAATCTATCAGTTCCGCAGCTTTTCAAAATACAGCGACGGCCATGGGCATCTGGATGCCGAGAAAGCGGGAAATTTGCTGGAAAACTATAACTTTTTAGGGCAGGACTCCATAAATGATTTATGGGGGCATTTTTATTTTGGAAAGGAGAATCGTACCATGTATACGGGTTTGGAAGTAAGCGAACGCGCGCTGGAAATGTACAACGAAAGAGACAAGTACGCCTATTTGTACGGAGCCAAAGGCGAGACCGGAACCGAAGCGTTTATCCGTGGAAAATTTCAGGAGTATCCGGATTATTTTTCCAAATATTCCGATTCGGAGAAAGAAGAAATCGTGGAATATTGCAGTGGGAAAATCCTCTATGACTGCTCCGGTTTCGTCTGCCGCTGCGCGGGGATCCCGGATGTCTATTCCGGAAAACTTTTGGAGGACGGATCAAGGAAGACAAAAAATATGCTGGATGGAAAAGCCGGGTGGCTCTGCTACCGGCCGGGCCATGTGGGAATTGACCGCGGGGACGGAACCTTCCTTCATATGCCATCGGAACTCCACACCATTGAACCGGCCCGCTTTTCCGATTATAATTGGACGGATCAGTGCCGGATCGCCGGAGTGGATTACAGCTATGAAGACGAAACAGGGAAAGTCTATACAGTGCAGCCAGGTGACACGCTGTCCGGCATCGCGGCCAGGTACGGAACCACGTATCAGGCGCTGGCATCAGCCAACGGGATCAAAGATCCGGATGTGATTTATGAGGGGCAGAAGATTCGGATTCCGTAAAACGAAAGGGGCGGTCCGTGGTGGATCGCCCTTTTTTCATATTGTATCATTCTTCAATTTTCGTGTTGCATTTCGTGTTGCACAGGCATCTAAAACAGCGGTTTTGACGTCTGTTTTTGAAAATCATTCCAGTATTTTGTATGCGAAAAACATAGGAAAATTAAGGATTCTAAGAATCATGAGGAAAATCATTTTTTTTACAATCTTGGTTCAAGTCCTGTCATCCGCATGGTGAAAGCTCTGTGTTTACAGGGCTTTTTTTCGTTCATGAAGTGCGTTCCCATCAAGGAAAATGTTCTCTTAAATCATATTAATAGCAGGACAAACGCATGAGTAAATAAATTGTGAACAAAATGGGAATCCGGACGGCCGAAGGGAGCGAACCTTTTCCCTGTCGGGTCGCTCTCGCTCCGTGAAAAACGTAGCGGTACTAAGATTTTTCTGCGCC